>JAFTJI010000133.1 GCA_017456495.1 Lentisphaeria bacterium
CACACCTTTTTCATCGCGGCGGAACACAGGATTTGACTGGGCTCCTGCATTTCCATCATGGACATGGTAATAATCGGTATGTCCCAGAGAACCGAAAGCGTAGCCGACTTTCCCGTTAAGCTGCAGTTTTCCATGATGTTCATAGCCGGAAACATCGAACAGCAGATATCCGCTGTCGAAATTACAGGGGTAGAAAAATTCCGGAATGGTATCTTTTTCCACTTTTGCGCTGACAAGTTTATTGTCAATCAGGAATTTGACATCTGTTTTTCCCGGACGTTTGTTTGCGGTCACAATAATCGGATTGGTGGAAAAACGCTGTCCGTCTGTGGTTTCTATTTCCAAATGATAAAAGTTCATTGCAAGACCGGGATTCGGCAGGGGGAATGCTCTTCCGAATACCATGTTCTTCTGAGGAATCCGGACAAGTTCCCGGTTGTTCCGCATGATACGGATTGCGTTCACACCGGCAGTTACTGGTTTGATATTGCACCGGAAAAATCCCATGCCGTTTGTGGCATTCCAGTCAACTTTTCCGCCGGGACCAACACCGTTCAAACTCCATTCTCCGGAATCCGCTTTTACAGAAGATACCGTTGATCTTGCATAAAACATCATACTTGTTCTGATTGACGGATCAAGCAGCGTAGGCGGATTGAAATTGCTGAGATATGGTCTGCCGACGAATCTGCCGTAAATCCGGGGAATGAGGAAGGTTTCTCCCAGAACTTCCTGAGCGGGAACCTCAAAACGGAGAAAATCTTCTTTTGCCAGAGACATTTTCCGGACAGGAAACTTCTTGACCGTTTTTCCCGCAGCATTGCAAATTTCCAAGCCCACTTCCATCTCTTTATGACGGGAATCTATGGGCAGAGAAATCACTTCAAATTCCAGCTTCCGGCTGCCGGGGATCACATCTATATAATTTGTCAGGATCAGTTCAGGACGTTTGCTCTTTTTGAACTTCTTTCCGAAAAGTTTATGCATTTTGTATTCTGCATAACGGAGCATGAAATCTCCCCGTTCATAACAAGGCAGAACCAGAGAGTTTTCCCAGTGGTCGAAGAAATTGGTCAGGACAACCGAATCCACTTTTGCTTCCTCCATGGAATCCCAGGCGGAACGGTATTTTTCTGAAAGCCGGGTACTGATTCCTCCATGGTAATAATGACAGGAATAGGCGTTTTGCACGCAGCCTTCAAAAATTTTCTGGGGAAACTCTTCCCGCATGATCTTTCCAATGACTTTGAACAATTCTGTCTGTGTTGAAAGAGTCCAGTTCCCGTAAGCTGTGATCCCGTCAAAATAAGGCATATAGGCGCGGATTTGTTCCGGTTTGCTTTTTACATCATAAGTCTTGTACCAGAAATTGAAAAGCCAGATACATTTTCCGAACTTGGCTTCAAATTCATCCATCACGATTTTCCACTCTTCCGGTTTAAAACAGAACGGTGTGTAAATACTGATCACCGGACACCCGTTCAAACGGTAAATATTGGGATGCGTTTTCCATTCCTTTGCAAAAATATCAAACTGTTTGATCAGAGCATCTTTTCTGCTTTTGAAATCTTTTGAGCCGAAAATACCAAGGAAGACTGCCAGTTTGAAATCCGTTCCAAGCTCTTTTGCTCCCTGAAGGATAATTTTGAATTGACTGGCAAAGCCGGGGGCTCCTGTATTCAGCTCAAACTGCCATCCGGTCATACCGTATTGCTGACTTTCCCGGATCGCTTCCTTCCATGCTTCCTTGTTATATACCTCATTGATTCCGGGATAAATTTTCCTGGCGTAATTGGGGCCTCCAAGGGGATTCAATGTGCGGGATTTATTTGCCGGAAACCAGGGATTCACCTGGGTCCAAAGTGTCCCGCGATAATTGCTTTTATCAAAGGCAGGACGCATATCTTTTGCAGCAAACGCTGAACAGAAACTGAGAAGTATAAATAAAAACAAAAACTTTTTCATCTGGAAAAACTCCTTAGAAAGCTGAATCTGTAGTAATAATCTTATTCTTCAGATATTCTAGATTTGCAGCGTTTTTTGCTCCGACGAGCATTTTGCCGACATTCCGGGCACTTCCATCAGCAAATGCCGCCTGGATTTCATTGTTGTGATTTGAAAAACCATCATATTCCAATGCTGTCTGAAAACTGTAAACACCCATTCCGTTTGCGAGGGTCTGCTTGTTTCCCCAACGTTTTGTTCCCCCTTTGTCTCCAACACAAAGAACAATTCCGGCAAGAGAGGCTTTCTTCAATCGTGACTTGTTTGCCGGTTTATATAATTCATTCATTGCATCATTCCACAAACCGGCAGATTGTTCCCAGGAAAAGGTGATTTTTCCATAGTTTTTCCATTGTCCCGAGCCACCCCAGTTATCATAATCATAAAATTGACGGTACTGCATATCAGAAGGGCATGCTGCCGCATCTTTTCCCAGATATCCGCCTTCGATCATCTGATACCATGGACAGTTGGTTTTCTTATAAGCCAGTGTACTTGCAGCCGGACAATTATCCTGATTGTCTGCGGCATACATTTCTGCGGCATATCCGGTCTGTTTCAAGCCATTGAGACAGGAAGCTCCCTGTCCTTTTGACCTGGCTTTGTTCAAGGCTGGCAGCAACATCCCGGCGAGAATTGCGATGATTGCAATGACTACTAGTAATTGTATCATCGCAAAATGAAAGATTTTTTCCAACTGAAGGAGATCGGAAAATGAAAAATTGTCAATCAAAAAAAAGAGAGTTTACGCTTATCGAACTGTTGGTAAATATCGCGATAATTGCTATAACTACCAGCAGTTCGATCAGCGTTAACAAGTGTTTCCGTTCAACTTCATTTTTTCTCTCTCTCCTGTCATTTGTTTTATAAGTACATAATGTTAAATTAACATTCTTCTTTCGGTATTATATCCTGCCTGAATTCTTTTTTCAAGTTTTTTTTTATGGAAAAAAACAATTTTTTTTAAAAAAAACTTCATTTTATAAAATGTTAAATTATATAATTAACATTTTTCCGTATATTAATCATCAAATATTTTATCGGCATATTCTGAAAATAAAAAGGCTCTGATTTCCATACAGGTTGGTAAATCTTTCCACTATTCTGTTTAACTTTAATATGACATTTTGATTTTTGTTCTGCAAAAATCGGAATGCCGCAAAAAGGTTTGAAAAAGGTGATGGGGCTTGGGGAAGCGGAAAAGACTTTCCTCAAAAGTTTTTTCCGCCTCCCCAAATACCAATCCTTATCAGGAACAAAACAAAAAAATAATCGGGCTGAGTGAAAAAAAACACCAGCCCGATCAATATAAGAGGTCTCTGGATCAAAGACCGAGAACTTTCTTCGCATTTCCGCTGAAGATTTTTTCTTTGTCAGCTTCCGGAATGTCAAGTGCACGGATCGCATCCTGAGCAAACCGCATCTGCATGGGACCCTGAAGCGGAACATCTGTTCCGTAAACGATATGGTCGGCAGTTGCGATCTTCACCATCTTTTCCATTACGCCGGGGTAGACGTAGATCAGGAAATGTGCGGTGTCGATATAAACGTTGTCGCCGGCGATCTGCATAACTTCCTCCAGAGAATCCATGTTGGGGAAGAAGGGATAATTTCCGTTCTGGAACAAACCAGCCACATGAGCGAGAACAAATTTTGTTTTCGGATGATTTTTGGCAATCTCACAAACCGTTTTTCCGGGAGAGAACCCGGTTCCGGGCATGCAGGAGACATGGAACAGCATCATGGGAGTCTGATCTGCCACTTCTTCAATGAAATCCCGGTTGGATTTTGTGGGAAGAACATAGCCGTGATAGTCCGGATGAACTTTCACACCTTTGAACTTCGGATTTGTCTTGAGATAGCTCAAGTCTGCCAGAGATTCCGGGAAAGTGGGGCTGACGACCACATACCCGAGCAGCTTTTCCGTTTCTTTCAATGCCTTGTCAAGTTCAGCATTTCCTTCCCGCACATCATACATGATGGAGCGGGAAGAGGAGAGACAAAGCAGATCTGTATTGGACTCATCGCAATAGCGTTCCAGCGTGGGGGCATCCGCCTGCCAGAATTTCGCAAAGTTGATGTTGCCCAAGTGTCCGTGAATGTCAATAATCATGGTCAGACCTCAAGGATGTTCAGCTGTCTGCCATAGCTGGAAAGCTGTTCTGCAGGACCGTTCTTGACGATCATGCCGTCTTCCCAGCGGAAGCCCATGTCGCCGCGATGGAGGAACATATCTGCCATGAAGGTCATATTTTCTTCCAGCATGTAGGTGGAGGAGGTTTCGAGGAAGGGATATTCACATTCCATCTGCCCGCATCCGTGAGCCGGACCGTAAAGGATGGCATCGCCATAGCCTTTGCTGCGGATGAAATCGTGGATCTTTGTTGCGGCTTCACCTGCGTTGACTCCTGCGCGGACGGTGTCAAAAGTCATGTTGAGAGCATCGAGACCGACCTGGAGGAACGCTTTCATTTCAGCGGGGCATTTTCCGAGAACGACAGGGCGTCCGATACTTGCGCTGTAACCTTCCACCTTTGCGCCGATGCTGAAGTGGATGATTTCACCGCACTGAACCTTGCGGAGTGTGGGACGGCTGATCGCCTGATTGGAGTTGGGACCGGAGCAGCACCAGACAGGATATCCGGTTGCTTCCGCGCCGTTGGAGAGCATTGCCTGAGTTGCAATACCGCAGAGTTCAACTTCTGTCATGCCGGGTTTGATATTTTCAAGGATCGCCTTGAACCCGAGCTCAGAGATCCTGGCAGCCTTGCGAAGACATTCCAGTTCCAGCGGGCTCTTTTTCATGGTGACAGGACGGAGCAGAGCATCAGCATCCACAACTTTATCTGCGCCGCCGAGAGCGTTCATCACGTTCATCATGATGGTATAGGGGAACATATGGAAACCGGTGATACCGAGTTTTTTGACATTGAACATGCCGAAGATCTTCTTCCAGTCGGGGTGGGTGGATCCGGGATAATCCGGCTGGCTGGATTCGCGGAAGTCCATGACCTGGATCACATTCGGCAGGACAGAACGGGAGGAAGCATACGTCAGACTTTCAGGACCGATGATGAGAGCGGCTTCACCGCTGCGGGGGATCAGGACACCTGCAGTTTCAAAGCTGGGCCAGTAATCGGAGAAATAACGGACTCCGGCGGGTTCAGATTCGGTGGAAAACACCAGAACGGCATCCAGATCTGTGGGGGCGATTGCTGCCTGTGCGCGAACAATGCGGTCGGCAAACTCCTGACTGGTCAGAATTCTTTCATCCATGGTTCAAGCTCCTTCGTTTTGATTATGGTGAATATGGATTCCTTTGTAAAACTATACTTTTTCTTCAACGCTTATTATACTGGAATCTCGTAGAATTTTCTATGTCATAAACTATCTATTTTATGTCATTTTATCCTCTTTTTTATTCTTTGGAGTATTTTCTCATGACTTTTTCCGGAATTAATTTGTAAATTCCCGCGCGCATGGTAAATTAAAAGAACTGAAAAATAATCGGCTAAATGAGGAAAAAAGAAGATGAACTTTCTGGAAAAGTGCTTCAAACTGAAAGAAAACAACACGACAGCCAGAAAAGAGATCTACGTTGGTTTTATCACCTTTCTGGCGGTCTCTTACATCCTGGCAGTCAACCCGGAAATTCTGAGCAGCACCGGAATGGATCGCGGCGGCGTTTTTTATGCCACAGCAATCGCGGCATTCATTGGAACACTCGCAATGGCTTTTATGGCAAATTATCCGTTCGTTCTTGCCCCGGCTATGGGGCTGAACGCGATTTTCGCCTACTCGGTCGTTCTGACAATGGGCTATTCCTGGCAGATCGCTCTGTTCGCGATCGTCCTCGAAGGAGTCATCTTTTTCCTTATGTCGATCACCTCTGTCCGGGAAAAAATCATCAATGCCATCCCGCTTCAGCTGAAATACGCCATGGGTGCGGGAGTCGGCTTGTTCATCACGCTGATTGCACTGAAAAATGCCTATATCATCCGGGCACATGAAGTGACTCTTCTGACGATTCAGGATTTCTTCGGAGACACGTTCAATACAGCCGGGATTTCTGCGATTCTTGCCTTCGGGGGGATCCTGATCACAGCTCTTCTGCTGCATTACAAAGCACCCGGCGCGATTCTCATCGGGATTCTGGTCACCTGGGGACTCGGTATGATCTTCCAGCTTGCCGGAATTTATCATGTCGTTCCGGAAGAAGGATTCCGTTCTCTCTTTCCGAACTTCTCAATTTCCGCCATGTCCGAATCTTTTCAGGGATTCCGGAGTCTTATCGGATCCGCGTTCCATGTCAGTGAATGGACCTGTACGGGTTCAGAAAAAACCGGATGGGAGCTTCTCTTCTCTGTCAACTTTCTCATCATCTGTTTTTCGTTCCTTTTTGCCGATTTCTTCGATACGGTCGGTACGATCAACGGGGCAGTAGTCAATACCCCCATAATGAACAAAGATGGAACCATTCCCCGTCTGCGCGGTGCATTGCTGGCGGACTCTATTGCGACGTTTGCCGGGGGGATCCTCGGAACGAGTACGACGACAACGTTTGCGGAATCTGCTGTTGGGATCGGAGCGGGAGCGCGAACCGGATTGTCGGCATTTACCGCAGCTATTCTGTTTCTTCTCTCTCTGCTTTTTGCACCGGTCTTTCTTGCCCTGCCCGGTTTTGCAACGGCTCCGGCTCTGATCATCGTCGGTTATCTCATGCTGAAATCTGTCACACTGATCGACTGGGATGACATTCCGGGGGCGATTCCGGCATACATTCTGATTGTCGGCATGGTTTTCACTTACAACATCAGCGACGGTCTCGGGCTTGGGATCATTGCCTGGACCTTCCTGAATTTCAATATCAAAGGCAGAGTGAACTGGCTTCTGTGGGTGCTGACCCTGCTCTTTATCGCGAAGTATATCTTCCTCTGATCAAAGTTTGAGGTCGTTTCTGACCGTCCAAAACAACGCAACTCCGGCGGAGTCATGATTTCTACCGGAGTTGCAAAGGTTCTGTTCTGAAACGCCCGGGGTCCTAATTCCTCAGCTCCGGGAGCTGCTGCAGACATAGAATTTTATTTCTGAATCCCACCTGCATTTTTAACACTTTCCTCATACAGTTTTTTGATCTCTTCCGGGGAAAGTTTTTTATTGAAAACCATAATTTCATCAATCGCAAGGGTATGATCCGGAATACCGACACTGAGTTTTTTGATCACACCTGTAGGATCTCCATAGAGAACAGGCAGCGGAGACAACAGAGGCGTCAAACTGTTTTTAGCCCCGTCATCAATCGCAATGCTCAAACTGCTGGCTGTCCAGCTGACTGTCACCATATGCCATTCCGCGATTTTCCATTGGGTTGTTTTGGAAATCCCGAATACACGTGTGAGAGGACCTCTCTTTTTTGGAATATACATTACTGCCATCAGATTACAGGATTTTTTCCAACCCTGCCGCTGAAAGAGCAGCCATGCGGGAGTTGAAGGACCAAGGGAAATAGCTGAAATACTTTTTGCATCCAGTGCGGGATCATTGGACATCAGCGCGATCCAGTAAACGAGAGTTCCATCTTTCCCGAAATCCAGATTTTCAAACTCTGTCAGGTATGTACAATTTCCGCCGACAAGTGCTTTTCCGAATATTCCACGGTCGGAGAACTTCAATTTTTTCTTAGAGACTTTCTGAGTGATTTCCCCTTCCATAAGCAGGGGCGCACCTTTTCCGTCATCAAAATTGATATACAGGATCAGTTCCTCTCCGAGGAGTTTTCCGGCTGGATTTTTCTTTTCAGCAGAATATCCCGCACATATAAGAAACAGCGAAACTGCTGCAATTAAAAAATATTTCATTTTACACCTTCTTCAAAAACTTACCTGCCCTTGTATTCAGATTCGAGCAAAGGCCGCTGTTTCATATATCCGGCATGCCCATCTATAAAAAGCATATTTGCTCCGCCGCTATGCCGTACAACGATTCCATCACTGGTTAATGCAGATAAATCATAATCCCACGGTCCATCAGCGTTCAAGGCTCTACTCGGACTTTCCCGGCTGTCAAATAAATGAATCGTCTGGGATGGCGTTTTAAACGCACTTGTTTTGATAAAATTCGGATAAACTGCGGTATGATTCTTGGGAACTGCCGCTGAATTCATCTTGTACAAATAACCATAACTGGAACCGAGATCCGTTTCGTTCCGATAGGTAAGATTCCCTCTTCCGAAAGTTGTCTTCTGGGCAGGACAGACAAAGTGTTTGGGATATCTGTCCGGAATGTATTTGGAATCACTCAAAACACGACCCCAGTAATAATTCAAAACAGTGGGAGCGACCATACAGCCGGCATTGTCATCTGAATATGCTGCAAAGTGCATCCCTATCTGTTTTTCATTATTGATACAATTTATAGATTCACCTTTTGCTCTGCTGTTGTTCAACGCAGGCAGAAGCATACCTGCAAGGATCGCAATAATTGCAATAACGACCAAAAGCTCAATCAAAGTAAAGTTTTTTTTCTTGATTCCAGCAATAATCATAACAATAATCCTTTCATCGTTTTATCAGTTTTATAATTATAAAATCGTGCTTCTTCAGGGAGAAATTGATCTTATTTCCCTGAACCGGAAGTTCTTTCCCGGTTTCAGCATCAACAGCCTTCATATTTTCTGCAAAACCAAGAGTTTTTTTATTAATGACAGCCGTAAACGTTCCGCCTTTGCTCCAATCACAAACCATCAGGACAGCATCGTTTTTCCGGATGGAGAACAGAGAGGAAGTTTCTCCGCCGGTGATCCTGACCGGATAGTCTTTCTGCCAATAATTATAAACTTTGGAATCATCAGTCGCATATCCGCAATCAAAAAGCAGCTTGAGTGCAGCCCAGAACTCATCAAAGTTTTTGTGCCAGCGGAGTTCATGAGTCAGCATGACTCCGGCAGCCGTGCGGATCCAATGACGGTATTTTTCCGGGGAAAGGTCCTTCTTTGGGTTAGCCGTGATCGCAACAAGCATCACAGGGAAGTTTCCGCTTTGCCTTCCGTGAGACATTGCCCGGATATAATCTCTTGTATGACGATCCTGAAAGTCAATGAATCCAAGATTCTCTTCCCAGTCGAAATGCTGTCTGCCGTAAGAAATGATAGGCATGATATTCGTACTTGTCATATGGATCATGGAACGGTTTTCACGCTTCATTTCAGCCACCATATAGGCAGATCTTCTGACCAGTTCACGCATATTGAACAAACCGGAAGCGGGCTGGATGGAACCGTCATCGCGGAGATAAGCATCTGTCCCGACCAGGTTGAAGTTCGAAGAAAGAAATATATCGTCCCAGTAAAGCTGATCCATTGCGCCTGTTTCAAATGTCTTTTTATACCACCAGACCGCATAATCCCGGTAAGATTCCGCCGGGTCAAGATCATAGGAAACGATATCCATGACCTCCCTGTCAGCAACAGCCCCTTTGTACCATTCGTTCAGATAGAACCGTCCTTCCGGAGTCCCTTTGAATCTGGCACCGCGGGCATTGTAATAGAAAATATTTTCATTTCCCAAAGACATTGCGCGATTGAAACCATTCAGATAATGTGTTCTCCGGGCCTTGGACCTGGCATCATTCGGGCTGTACTTTTTCCAATAATTCAGAATATAACTGTCAGGACGGACTTGTGTGTTCCGTGCTTCTGCCATTTTTCTGAGGAATCCAAAATCAGCAGGGTAGACATCACTGCATGTTGTTATTGCTCCGAAATACCAGCCGCTTCCCAGAAGATTTGTGGAATATTTGAAATATCCCTGTTTGACCATCTCTCTGTTCACCCCGTTGGAAAAATGAGCCCATGCATTCCATCTGCGGAAATCTTTCGGCATGGGTTTCACCGGTGTTGCCATAAATCCGAGACGGATCGTTCTATCAGAGGTAAGTTTCGTTTTCTTTGCAATCAAGTTCAGGACAAGTATCAATTTATCTCCATCCCGGAACATTTCAAATTCCGGGACACCTTTTGCTGTCACCCAGTTTTTGTCATTTTCCCCGAAAACAGAAATTCCCTGTTCGTCACTGCCAAGCCAGATGTACGGAACATAATCACGCATACCGATCCGCACGACTTTGGAAGAATCCCAGATTTTTCCGGATCCACCGGGAACTGATCCTGCATAATTGATCCGGGCTCCATCACCGCAAGTATGCATCAGATCAACCAATGAGTTATCCAATGTGATCTTCAATTTCAAGGAATCGACCACAGCCCCCTTCTTTAATGAAAGGATCCATTCCGCCATACCATCCTGATCCCATTTTACACTGGAAGATCCTTCCAATGCGCCGGCATTCCAGCCAGACTCCGTATTCAGAAAACTATTTCCTTTTTTACTGACTTTCAAAGAGCCTTTCGCTTCATATCGCGTTCCGTCGATTGAGGCTTCCAATACAAACCCATTGTCTTTCAGGATCTTTCCATCTTTTGCGACGATCTGCTGCGGAAGACCGATTGAGTTCAAAAGGTGTTCCCGAAGCAGAACTTTTACCGTATTATTTTCCCATTTCACCCCGGTGAAGGGCGGAACGATTATATCACTTTTTCCGATACGATTACCCGTCCACGGGAAAATATGATGTTCAAACTGCTGTGTTGCAACTTTCTTTCCATTTGAGTAGAAATCAACATGGAAAACTGCAGAAGTATCTCCTTTTTGAATATATTCGCCGAAATCAGGAGAATCGTAACTGCTCAGGCATTCCCCATTTTTCATACTCTTACCAAAAGGTATTTCCGCAATTGTTTTCTGGTTATAACGGACAACTGCTTTCAGACCTTTGAGCTGGGATTTGTCAGTAACAGTTCCGACATTTGCCCGGAACAGCATTTTTCTGTAACTTGGATAATAAGCAAAACTGAAACTGATCCTGTTGTCATTATCTTTTTTGAGGAGAAATACATTCGCTGATTCTGCAGGCCGTGAATAATATTCTCTGACATAATATTTTTCTTTTCCATCAACAGAAGTCACATGCAGTTTCCAGGTCAGAGATTCATTCCGGTGCAGAGGTCCGCCGCCCAGCATGATCACTTCTGTTTTTCCTGCAGGAATTGTATAAACCCTGTTCAATTTGAAGTCATGAGAACTGACCGGGAAAAAGTGATAATTCACCCGAACGCTCAGATCTTTTCCGGAGGGATTGAAAATGGTGATTTTTCCATCTTTCACCACGCTTCCATTATACTCGCGGACGCTATGGACCTGAACGACAGGTGCATCATTTTTCCAGAAGATCGTGGGAAGCGCAGTCTGCCCGAAAAATTGTGTTTTTTCCGGTTCCCATGCAGTCTGCACCCACTCCTGAACACGTTTCCAGTTCATACAAATTCTTACACCGGTTTTCCGGGGAACTCCGTTTACACCAAGATCTTTCCACGGAATCGCCATTTCAAAATTCCACCAGCCGTCTTTTACGGTTCCTTTCGTCTTCCATTTTCCGCTGAAAGGAAGTGTTTCTGTCTTTGTTTTTGCCATTTTGTAAACGGCACCGCGGTTGTTGATGTTGCTGTGAATGATCTTGATTTTCTCTGCGTTCAGATCCGGCACGATAACAGTTTCAACAGAATCATCGCTGAAGGTATTGGGATTGATATCCGGATTGGGAAGTACACGGTTCATCAGCTTGGCTGGACCGACTGCCCGTTTGACAGCAATATAAAAATATTTCCGGTCTGCACCGACCCAGAAAAACATTTCTGCCGGATAAAGAGTCCCGATCTGACCGGTTTTATTCCAGCAGGAACCTTGCATTTTTGCGGCATACTTCCATTCATCTTCCGAAATATTTCCATCAATGGAAGGAGCTTTTTTCATTAATGGAAGAGTCAGAACAGGAGATTCCAATGCCATAATACCAACACTCTGCAGCATGATAAAAAGTCCCAGTATTTTTCTCAATAAACGTTGCACTTTCATTTCTCCTTATTGATTCAATTGATAATCTTTTTCTTCATCGGTGACAACAGATGCCGGGAGCCAGTGGTTTCCTTTCGGAAGAGCTGCGGCATATGCAGGCACCTTTGCTTTGGGGAACCATTTCCGGAAGAGGGCTCTATCGCCGATCACCCGCTTGGACCAGCCGGAACGGTAAAGACTTGCCAGTTCTGCACTGGTCAGATAGTAGTAACCCTCTTTATCAAGTTCTGTCAGGATCTCATCCAAACGATCCATGGCGATTTTCCGTTTTTCATCCACAAAACAGCAGTAGTTGACTCTGTGGGACGAGATCACAGACGGTTCATTATATACTGTCCGGTTCCGCTTGATTGCTTTCAAAACATCTTCTTTGGGAACTCCCATTTCACAGAACACGTTTCTGGTCAGAAAGGTACAATCTGCAATAGAACTGCAGTCGCCGAGCTTGGCATAAACATCCTGCATGTTCCACGGTTTCGTGGGATAAACCACCACTTCGCCGGAGTTTACGCGACAGTTTTTAATTGCGACAGCTTTCACGCCCAATGCCATCCAGAGAAGTTCCGTTTCCGGATAGGCATCACTTGTCACAGCCGCTTCCGGCATGCGACCGAATGTTTCTTTGAAACGTCGGAATCCGGCGTGGATGAACTCATATTGTTCATGAATATTATAGCCCTCATACTCCGGCAGATGGTGCATCTGGAAATAGCTGTTCATATCGAAAAGCTCCCGGGCAAAATTACCGTCTTCGGAATCGGAACGCAGCAGTTCCAGCCACAGACGCGGACTTGTGTGGTGAAGGATCGCATGATATTCCGGACACCAGACTCCGCGGTTCATTCCTTCCAGCATGGTGTCGACGATCCCTTCGCCCTGCCACTTTTCCGGAAAACCTTTTTTGATCGGAATATCCACATATTTTGTAAAACCGTTTTCGCGGATCGCTTTGAAATCCGGATTTCCCATTGCGGTATAAGAAGTAAAAATCGCCGGATTTCCATCTGCCCCCTTATGAGATTCCAGAACATCATAAAGCTCTTTCAGTTCAAAGGGGCGTTCCAGACCATGTTCTGCCCAGCCATTCCCCTTGCCGTATTTCTGAAGAGCAGCGTTATATCGTTCCACCATGGAGTGTTCCGGGACGAGTTCGCATGCGCCCCAGTCATCCGATTCAATTACAACAACCGGAAATTCCTTCTGGTCGATTTCATAATGCCGTACATATTTCTTTTCGTTCCACATGGGAAACCTCCTTATTATTTCTTTATTTTATCCAGAATCAAAAGTTCGTTCATTGCCTCCCGTACAGATTGAACACATTCATCCATGGTAAATTCGTTGGAAAAATATTGTTCCAGAAGAGGATAAACCACATAGTAGATCATCTCGCGCCCAAGGGCTGAAATGCTGGATTCTTCCAAACGATCCATGACCGGCAGAAGCAATTTATAAAGTTCCGGAGAAGCCTCACAGAACTCTTTCTGAAAAACTTTTTCATTGTACGGGATCCCGTATTTTGCTTCCACAATTTTTTTCTGGACATACTCTGAACGCAAGAAGTTTACAAACAGCCATGCTTCGGAGGGATATTCACACTTTGCATTGATCCCGATCCGGATCGTTTCAATCAGATATTTTTCGGGATAAGGCAACAGCGCAAATCCGGAATTTTCATCCAGACACCGTACGACATTGCTGTAATATCCTAAATATAAGCTGATCTTATGCTGCCTTGCGGCATCTATAACTGCGTTGGGAGATAACGTGTTCCACGGGGCTTCCCATTTGTAATAATCATAAAGCAATTGGATCGCCTGCCGCAGCTGATGTTCCTTTTCCGGCAGCATGAGATTTTTCTGAATATTTCCAATAAAAAAGAAAAGCAGAGAGATAAAACCAAGCAGAGATGCTGAATATTTTCCATCGTTTTTCAATATTCCATTCAACCGGATAAACTCTTCCCAGTTTTGCGGAACTTTTGAAATATCATTTTTATTGAAAAGCATCAACGGTAAAGTAATCATCAGCGGAGCCGTATATTGATCGTGCAAAATCGTGTTCACTCTTCCGAACGCTGAAAAATACGGTTCCAGATCCAGCAGTTTGTTCTGATCGATCAACGGCAACAAGACTGAGTGACTTCCCTGAAGCAGATCATGGTCGGATTTCTTCAGGAACTCCGGATCATTTGTGAAATCCTGTACAACCTTGATCCAGGGATAACGACGTTCAAATTTCTTGATGAGTTCACTCATTTCTTTGGGAAGTAAAACAGATCCCTGCTCCGAAAGATACCGCAGTGTAACCCGTCTGTTGCAGGCGAACTCCTGAAATTCGTTCCAGGAGTTCTGTTTCTGCGAACTGAAATTCATTTGAAGCAGGCCCGGTTGTTCGATTCGGGTTCCGCTGCGCCCGGAACCACGGCTCACAAGCCCTTCTTCCGCAAGTTTTTTCACCGCATTGTTCACCGTCAGAAGACTTGCTCCATAACTTTTGGTCAATTCAGAAAGAGAGGGCAATCTCCCATCCTGAAAAACGCCTTCCAGGATCTTTTTCTTCAAGTCAAGGTATATCGTTTCGTATTTTGCAAGTTTCTTCATTCCTCACCTCAAAAAATGTTTCTGTAAATGTTTTTTCATGCTCTCAAACGAACAATGGGATGAACAGGGCTGATATGGCAGAATCCCCGTCTCCAGATATTTCGCGGCAGTTTTTTTATTCAGACTCATCCTGGAAGTCAGAAATTGTCCGAGAAAACCGAGATTCGCATGGATCCCCGGGTGTTTTGCACTCATATTCTGAACCCACTCTTCCGGAAAAAATTCCTGAAAACGCGGCTCAGAAAGCAGCCAGGAGAAAGTATAAAGAGTATCGTACTGCGGATATTTCTTGACAGATTCCTCCATGATTTTCATGAAACATTCCGCGAAATAACGCTTATCGCTTAAAAAAGATTCCGGTCTGCGTCCGTTCCACATGTGAAAAATACACCAGTTTTCCGGCAGATCCGGATGGGGATCTGACCAGCGCAGACTCATTCCGGGAGCATATTCTTCATTCCAGCGACAGGCTCCTTCCACGTTCCAGGAAGCCAACTCCGGAATGGATTCTCTGTATTTTTCCGACGCCGAAACAAAATCTTTGTCAGCAGCCGCAAGGAACTCTTCTGCCAATTCAGGAAAAATTTCACACTCATAACACCCCGTGCGGAGAAGATAGGAAAACATGGTATGTTTCCGTAAAATTTCTGAGTATGGATTTTCCGGATGATCTTTATGATAGCGTTCTGCACTTTTCAGTACAAAATCAAATAACTCTCTGCAAATCGCCAAATATTCTTCCCGGGAATAATTCATCGCCCAACAGACCTTATTTTTTGTTATATATCATTATATCAATTATTATATATCATAAATTTTAAAATGTCAAGAGCTATGCAGGAGAAAAAAACAGTTTTTTTTCAAGAATTATTCGGATTTTTTATTCAAAGCGCAGATCAAGGGATTCTGTTCCGGATCTGTAACGGTCCCCTGACGGAAACTTTCCAGCAAGGCTCTGGATTGTTTCGCCAATTCACGGCGGACTTCAAAACGTTTTCCTTTGATCCGGGCAATCTTCATTTCATCATAAGCAGTCGTCTGGTGCCTCATCCAGGCGATAACGGCAGATTCTGCACGTTTCTCAATGGGGATCCGTTGCGTTCTGGCAACAGTTCCGCTGCCAACTCCGGCACTTTGCAGGACAACAGCATCGGCAAATTTTTCCGCCCACTCGCGGCAGGACGGGTGAAACTGAAGAAAGTCAAGAACCGCTTGACGGAACTCCTGACAATAGGCCGTCTGTTTTTTTTCGCGGCTTTTTCTGCCGGATTCCAGACGCTTCTGATATGCGGGGTCTTCCCGTTCTGCCGCAATCTTCAAACGGGCAGACTCAACGTTTTCCGAAGGAGCCCAGACTCCCACAGACTCCGTACGACCTTTCCGTTCCCGGACATGAACCCAATATTCCCCCGCCCCCTTAATCCGGCGGGTCAATAAAGAATCGCCGCTGGGAACAAAAATCCAGCCATCCGGAACAGAAATCAGTTTTCCGTCACGGAACACATTCGGTTTTCCGGACAAACCGCGGACAAGAATTTCGCCTTCTTTCATTGGAGCTGCACCTTGAACGGCTGTCGCGATAACGAAGAAGTCAATGCCCCGAGAAGTCCCCGCGCACAATCCAAAGCATATTTTTCCGAAGCATTCATGTAAATTCCCGCAAATGATGCCGCATCGCATACAGTCAGAGAAAGCGGCAACGGCGTGCATCCATCCTCGCCCTGCTCGCTGCAAATGGAATCTGCAGCACGGCAAATCTCATCAATAGCAGAGGTCAAACGGGATGAGACACTCCAGAATGAGAGTTCAGTCACCGGTTTTTCCAATCCGCACAATTCAGAAAATGCAGTCAGCGACAGCTCCATCCGCAATACGCTGAACAGACGGCTGATGTGGGAAATCCGCAAGACCCGGGAACGCAAGAGTGAAGCCGTTTCCGGAGAGACGTACTTCTCCAGATCCTCTTTTTTCAATACGATCGAAGCATCTTTTTCCGGTTCTCCGGCAGGAACAGGCGGCAGCGGGATAAAATCTGTATCCCGGAATTGACGCCCCAGTTCAAGGATCAGATTTCGCGAAGCATGTTCCATTCCAAGCAGTTCCAACGATTTCAGAACACGGGAAACGATCCGTTCCATTTTTACTTGATCCAATGCAAGATTGCCATTCAGAACAAGACGGACCGAATCTTCTGCAACGGAAAGAAAATCCGGCGGTGCACTCTTGATCGCGCGCTTGAATTCCAGTGCAACAGATGGAAAACCGGAATCTTCCAGCGTGGTACAAATCAACTGATTCAACTCTTCAGCCCGGATCATGCGCTGTTCTTTGGAAAGAAGTGAAAATTCCACCGCAAGAGAAAGGTCATCAGCGATCCAGGAATCCATTTCCCCCGCAGAAAGACACGCCCGGAAAATCCGGCTGCGGATCTCTTCCGTATCCAAAGGCTCCGTCGTCGTATCCGGATGAAGAATCAATATGGTACTGCTGCTCAACTGGATCATCAGAACAAATCCCTCTGATTCCGGAGCATGTCGCGATACTTGTCAAAAACTCCCGCCTTGGAGACAAAACCGATATATTTTCCATTCTCCAGAACCGGGATCAGCCAAAGCCGGGTCGACTCAAACAGGCGGGTCGCGGCTCCAAGGGAATCATGAACATCCAGAGACGGTCCGGCTGGTTTCATAATATCATAAACCAAAACCACATCGTACAGATTGGAATCCAACAGAAACGGGCGGACATCATCAAGAGTGACGATCCCGGTGATCCCTCCGTTTTCATCCAGAACCGGAAACAGATTCCGTTTGGATTCCATGATCCGACGCAGCAAGGTCCGAAGCGTATCTGTCGGGGAAACCGAAAGGAAGTTATCTTCCACCAGATTGCGGAGACTTACCTTTTCCATAATGACAGCGGATTGCTTCGGTTCCGGAGAGCCGCCGCTCAATGCAATCGCTGACTTATAGACATTAAACTTCATGATCCGTTTGGAAATAAAACTGGAAAGAGATACCGCGATCATCAGCGGAATAAATAATTTGTAACCGCCTGTCATCTCCGCTATAAGGAACATCCCTGTCATCGGCGCATGCATGACACCGGCAATGACTGCCCCCATACCAACAGCCAGAAAGTTCACTTCATTCAAATGATAATCAAGCCCGACCAGCGGAAAAAGAAGATTGAAAAAACGGGCAATACAGAACCCGGTAAACGCTCCGATAAACATGGACGGCGCAAAGATCCCGCCGTCTCCGCCCGAATCAATGGTCACTGCTGAAGAAAATACTTTCATCAGGACCAGCGCAATACAGCAAATCAGGAAAATCCAGCCGCCGTTGATCAAACCGCTCAAGGGACTGCCCTGCATGATCAGAGATTCATTTTTATCCACTAACGCCCCGATAAAACCGTACCCTTCCCCGCGCAATGCCGGGAAAAAAATCAGCATCACCGCAAGGATCAAACCTCCGCATAATGCTTTCAGCCAGATATTTTCATATTTCCCGACTTTCCGGGCGATCCGGGTGGCAAAGTAAATCGTGTAGGCGGAGATAAAGCCGGCAAAAATACCCAGGACAACATAAAACGGCAAATTCATGGGGATCCAGCCGCTGGAAGATTCAATAAACGGATGTTTCCCGCAAAGAAGTTCTGAAACCACTGCCGCAGATGCCGATGCCATCAGCAAAGGAACAAGCGCAGGAATGGAAAACGCAGGCAATAGAATTTCGCAGGCAAACAATGCTCCGGCTACAGGACTGTTGAAAATCGCACTGATCCCCGCCGCACCGCCGCACGCAAGAAGAAGTGTCCGTGTCTCGGTTCCGGTTCGGACGATCCTGGAAAAATTACTCCCGATGGCAGAACCTGTCAACGCGATCGGAGCTTCCAATCCCGCAGAACCGCCAAGCCCGACACAAATCCCGCTGGTGATGATATGGGACCAGCAATGACGGCGTTCTATGTTGCTTGTTCCCTTTGAAGTCTCAACGATCACTCCGGACAGACTTTTTTCGTATTTTTTCCCCCTGAGAAAAATTCTTACAAGGATAACACAGATAAATATACCCGCAACGGGGAGAAACGGAACAACAAAAGCCTGATAATCTCCGGCTTTTCCGCTGACCCAGTCCGCTGCATGATGAAAAAAATCTGTGGATTTCCTCAACAAAACAGCTGCAATCCCGGCAAGTACCCCAACGATCACGCTGAGCAGGAGAATATACGCCTTATCCCCCATATATCCGCGCAATACTGCCGCCGTGCTGTAAATACTGCCTTTCGCGATTTTTTTCAGAAAATCCATCTCTCCAAACACCCTTTTATTTTGACTCGCAGTAATATATACTCTTTTTGGAAAATTTCAATTTTGATTCTTTGTGAAATTCCATATATATCTGCAAAAAAATCTTTGAAATACAGCAAGGCTGTTTGATTTTTTTATACAGTATATTATAGTATAACATGTTGATACAAAATAAGGAAATTTGCTATGAGTGAAAAGAAAGAATATAAATATTATGCCTTTATCAGTTATTCCCGGAAAAATTCTCCGGCGGCTAACTATCTTCAAAAGGAACTGGAACGGTCTAAAATTCCTTCTGCAAAAGTTGATGAATCTCTGCTGCCCCCGGATGGAAAACATATCAAACCGGTATTTCTTGACAAACGGGATCTTGAAGTTTCGGAAAAAGATTTTTCAGAAAATATCAAACAGTCGATCAGAGAATCAAGATATTTGCTGGTTCTCTGCTCTGTTGAATCAG
>JAFTJI010000134.1 GCA_017456495.1 Lentisphaeria bacterium
AAGACTGTGACAGTGAAAGACGGTTCAAAATGGAGAAAGGGCGGTCTGGTTGCGTTCAATGCAAAACAGGACTATTCTGATTTGCCCAACAGAGAGGTTGTCGGACAGATTACAAAAATCGAAAAACAGGGTGATGTCTGGGTCATCACTCTGAGCAGCCCTGTGAAGAAGGCATATGCAGCCGGAACAGATGTCCGCGAACACTTCTATGGCGGTTATGTTTATGCTGTTGCCGGTGGAAAACTCACTGATGATTGGAAGACAGTTACCGGATCTATCTCGGGTGTCAATCCTCCGGAAAACGGCGGATATTTCAAGAAGTTCTGGACAAGCACAGTTTCCATCCGTCCCATGATCCTGCTGAACTGGAACTGGGGCGACAGAACCGGTTCAACACAGATCAAAGATGTTACTCTGACTATTTCAAAGTAAGAAATCTTTGTTAAGGAGAAGCTGCATCCTCTGTTCGGGAGAGATGCAGCTTTTTTTTCTTCGGGGCTCCCGGTTGTGGGGGGATAAAATATAAATCACCTCATAAAAAAAGGAAAAAACCTGATTCTCAGTTTGAAAAATCACGGAAATATGGTAGAGTATCGGAATCTGTGAAAGAAAAACATGAAAGGAGAGAGTCATGGAACTGAAAAAATATTTTAAGACACTGCTGAACGCGATTTTATCCGGCATTTTTATCGGGATTGGCGGGACGATTTATCTGGCTTGTGCAAATAAAATTGTCGGAGCGTTCCTGTTTACCATCGGGTTGATGATGATCGTATGCTACGGTTTCAGTCTTTATACCGGAGCTGTCGGTTATCTGGTCAATCACAGGAAAGATTTTTTCCAATATCTTCTGAATCTTGTTTTTATCTGGGTTGGAAACTTTATCGGATGTTATGCGGTAGGCAGTGCGATCAGCGGGACCCGGACATTTTACAAGATAGATCAGACAGTTTTGAGGATCTGTTCCGAAAAGCTGAATGACGGTCCTGTCAGCCTGCTGATTCTGTCTGTTTTCTGCGGATTGCTGATGTATATGGCGGTTCAGACCTATCGTCGTGAAGAGCTGCCGCCTGTGTTCCGTTTCGGAGGGTTGTTTCTTTGTATATCTGTCTTTATCATGAGCGGTTTTGAACACTGTATTGCCAACATGTATTATTTTACTGTAGCGGGAGTATGGAGCGGGAAAGCTCTCTGCCTGATTCTTCTGATGACATTGGGAAATTCCCTTGGCGGCTGGCTTGTTCCCCTGGCAGATAAAGTCCGGAATTGATATGATTTTTCCCGGATAAGGATAAAAAACTGAAAAAAGCCGTTAAAATAAGGTTTCTTTCTCTGTTTTTGCTTGAAAAAAGATAGAGAGGATGTATATTTCACCGGATGAACATAAGTACCGGAATTGAAATTTGAAAAATTCCGGGTGGGCGAATAGAGAAAGGATTTTCAGATATGAGCGAACGAATTGTTGTCACCGGATGTGGTCTTGTTACTCCGTTGGGAAATGGGCTTGCCGCAAATATTGCCGCATTGAAGCAGGGAAAAAGCGGTATTGTTCACAATCCGGAATTTGCAGAAATCGGGCTGGAAGCAACCGTTTCAGGGCTTTCCGATCATGAAGTGGACTGTCCTGTTTTTACTCAGAAAAACAAACGTTTCATGTCTCCCAACTCTATTTTTGCTGTTGCAGCTGCCTATGAAGCAATTACGGAAGCCGGTTTTACTGTGGAATCTTTTGCGGAGCGCACACCTGCGTTGATCAATGGCTGTGCCGGAAGTTCCTATATGACTGTTTATGGCAACAGCCGGACATTTGAAGAAACCAGAAGACTCCGCCGGGTTACTCCTTTTGCAGTTCCCCGCGTGATGCCTTCTTCTGCGGTTGCCAATATTTCGCTTATTTTCGGAATCAAAGGGGAAAGCTATGACATCAGTGCCGCTTGTACCAGCAGTGCGCTGACGATCATTGCCGGAGCCCGATTGATTCTTTCCGGTGAATACGATTGCGTAATGGTCGGCGGATCTGAAGAAGTCAGCTGGCAGCAGGCATTGGGATTCAATGCGATGCGCGCGCTTTCTCATTCTTATAACGATACTCCTGAATCTGCAAGCCGTCCGTTTGACAAGAGCCGTGACGGATTTGTTCTCGGTGAAGGTGCCGGTATGCTGATTCTGGAATCTGAAACAGCAGCGAAGAAGCGCGGTGCTAAGATCCTTGCATATCTTTCCGGTTTTGCAACCAACAGCAACGCCGCTGATATGGTTGTCCCCGATGCTGATTCCAGTGCAGATGTCATGCGCCGCGCTGTAGAACATGCAGGTTTGAAACCTTCAGATATTGATTATATCAACACACACGGAACTGCGACACCTGTCGGGGATCCGGTAGAAATGGAATCCATCCGCCGTCTGTTTGAAGGAACGAAGGTTGCGATCAACAGTACAAAGAGTATGACCGGTCACATGATCGGTGCAGCCGGTGCCGTTGAAGCGATTTTCTCCATTCTGATGATGCAGAACTCCTTCCTTTGTCCGACAGCCAACCTGAAGGATCCGGAAGAATGTTTTGCCTGGGCAGATCTTGTGAAAGAAACCCGCGAAGGTGTAAATATCCGTCACTCTCTGAGCAACAGTTTCGGTTTCGGCGGTTCCAACGCCTGTCTCGTGTTCTCCAAACCGGAGTGAGTTTCAATGGAAGATAAATCATTCCGTCCAAAGCTTCCGCCTTGGATCCGTGTCCGTGTCTCCTGCGGAGCTGTTTCTGAAAAAGTCGACAGCCTTGTAAAAGGATTGGCTTTGAATACTGTTTGTCAGGGTGCTCAGTGTCCTAATCAGGGCGAATGCTGGGGGCGCGGCACTGCTGCGTTCATGATTCTTGGCAGCCGTTGTACGCGGAACTGTAAATTTTGTGCTGTGGGCGAAGTAAAACAGCCATTGCCGCCTGATCCGGAAGAACCGGAACGTCTGGCGCAGGCTGCTGCTCAGATGAATTTGAAGTATGTTGTTGTGACCTGTGTAACCCGTGATGACTTGCCGGACGGCGGTTCTTCCGCGTTTGCGGCAACAACAGCAGCTTTAAAGCGGGCTGTTCCCGGAATCAAAGTGGAAGTGCTCACTTCCGATTTTCAGGGTGTGGAAAAAGATATTGCCACTGCGATGGAGGGCGTTGATGTTTTCAATCACAACCTCGAAACCGTTGAGCGTATGACTCCTCTGGTGAGAAGCAAGGCGCAGTATCGCAGATCTCTGGAAGTACTTGCAACTGCTGCCCGTCTTTCCGATGGGAAAGTTCCTGTAAAGTCGGGGATCATGGTCGGATTGGGCGAAACGGATGCTGAAGTGGAACAGACGATCCTTGATTTGCGTGCAGCCGGGGTTTCTCTTTTGACCATCGGACAGTATCTGCCGCCGTCAAAAGATCACTGGAAATTAGACCGTTTTGTAACGCCGGAACAGTTTGCCGCCTGGGGAAAATTTGCGAAAGAAGCCGGTTTTACCCATGTAGCATCAGGTCCGCTCGTCCGCAGCAGTTATCATGCGGATCTTCTTGCCGCAGGAAAAGAAGATGCTTTATCCTGAGGATGCCATACTGTTAGCACCTCTAGCCGGTTTTACCGATCAGGCGATGCGCCGTGCTTGTGCAAGGCACGGCTGCCAATATTCGTTTGCAGAGATGATAGATGCCGGTTCTCTTGTATATGGAAATGAAAAAACGTTCCGGCTTGCGGAGCGTGCTTCCGATGAAAAATTTCTCGGGATCCAGCTTGTTGGTTCCGAGCCTGATTTATTGAAAAAAGCTGTTGAGATCGTCAACAGTAAAAACTACGATGTTCTGGATTTCAATCTGGGCTGTCCTGCTCCGAAAGTGGAAAAAAAGTGCGAAGGTGCGGCGTTTGCGCTGCATAAACCGGATGATGCTGTCCGGATGACGGAGCTTCTTGTCAAACATTCCCGGATCCCGGTCACGGTAAAAACCAGAATTCTTTCCCGTGAAAATCCGGAACAGACAGTTTCATTTCTGAAGCGGCTGGAGTCGACGGGGATCGCTGCGTTGACTTTGCACGGCAGGATCGCGAAAGAATTTTATTCAGGAGAGCCTGCCCGGGAGATCATCTCCGCAGCCCGGGAGGCGTTGAATATCCCGTTGATCGCCAATGGCGGGGTGATGAGTAAGGCAAATTATGAAGTGATGCGCCGGGAATCCGGCTGCAGCCGTGTGATGCTTGCCCGCGGAGCCATGGGGAACCCCTGGCTTTTTGCGGAGTTGACGGATCCGGATTTCCGTCCGCCGACGGTGGAAGAATTGGCAGAAGAGATCCGGCTTCATGTGGAAGATATGCTTGACTGGTATGGAGAAGAAGTTGGATTCCGAGCCTGCCGGAAAGTCGTGTTGGAATATTTGCGGGGCAGGGGATATCCCGGTTCGCTCCGGGCAACAGCCTCATTTTTAAGTACGCGTGCCGGATTGGCAGAGCTTTTGAACGAAGTCCGGCGCGGACCCGCAGAGGGATTTTGGACGTTTTTGAAAAATAATCCTGAATCTCCGCGTCAACTTTCACAATAAAATTCAGAGAAGAGCGTTTAACGGGTATGGAAAAGAAGAAGTCAGAAGAGCTGGCGGACGGCGAATTGATCCGCGCTTATCTCACCGGAGATGCGGAATCGTTCGAGATTCTTTACAACAGATACCGGAAGCCTATTTATGCCTTCCTGAACAAGCTC
>JAFTJI010000135.1 GCA_017456495.1 Lentisphaeria bacterium
GAGGTAAGTGTGTAGCATCGAAGGAGATATTGTTGTATGACTGATTCTGAATTTGTTTCAAACGTATTGACAACCTTGAGTTTAGCGAATATATTAAAGGGTGTTGTAAACAAAGGAATTTAGAATGAATTTAATAGAAGCATTAAGATTATCACAAAAATATTTGGATAAAGAATATCGAAGCGGAGAGTCAAAATTATTGCCAAAGGGCATGGAAACAACAAACTTTTGGTGGATTAATTACGATGCACCAGACAACAGAGGTGAATTTGCAGGACATATTATTTTGAACAAATCAACGAAAGAAATTGTTATTACTACTTGTCCGCCTTCTGACATAGTATATGGTCATCGGTTCATTACAGAAGAAGAATTTAATAATGCAAGAGAACAAAATGATGTAAATTAAATTCCAGTTGATAGACGAGCCGATAGCCATTGATGAGCGTTTGCCCCTATACTGACAACTCCCGCACCTCCGAAAACACGGAGGCTAAAAATCTATCAGTTGCCGGAAATTTCAAGCGAGAAATCATTATGAACTTCTGTCACAAACCGTCGATGAGGCGTAATTTGTGGGGGAGAAAACAAAAAAGCCAGTCGGTTTGACTGGCGTATTCTTTATAATATTTGCACATCCTTACTCCCGCAGGGAGCTGCTTCACGGGCGGCGCAAGCCGACCTCTTCACAAGCGACTGCAAGGAGCGACTTCACAAGCAAGGCGAAACGGCGATTTGAGTGAAGAGCGGCTGTCGCCGCGTGAAGATGTGAAGTAGAGCCTGACGGCTCTGTGAAGTGAAGCCTTCCGTCTTCGCCCTTACGGGCTACGCCGTGACAAGTGCGGCTTCGTTATTTTTTTGCCTTTGGAAAAAAGGCAAAAAAATGGTGCCCCGGGCGGGGATCGAACCCACGACCCACTGCTTAGAAGGCAGTTGCTCTATCCTCTGAGCTACCAGGGCACTGAAACCATAATGTAGCATCAAATTCATTTTTTTCAAGTCTTTTATTGTTTTTTTTCTAAGATTATTACGCAAAATAATGAAAAAAATGATCAACTCAATTGTTTCTGATTTTCAAGTATAACTCTAACAGGAGATTTTATCCGATTTTATGTCTTTCTGAAGAACTTTTGAAATTACCTCCATAGTAAAAAAATACCGGTAAAGTCTCGCAACAGATTACGGACTTCCCGGTAATTTTTTCAGATATCTCAATCCGGTTTCGGGGAGAAACTTTGAATTTACATCTTATGACTGAAGAGTCAACAGAAATTCTATATTGGTTTTGATCTTTTTGAGTTTTCCGACGATCAATTCCATCGCTTCAACAGGGGGGACCCCGTTCATTGCTTTCCGGAGAGTCCAGATCCGCTGCAGCTCATCAGGATGCAGAAGAAGTTCTTCTTTTCTGGTGCCGGAACTTTCAATGTCAATAGCGGGATAAACACGTTTGTCAACAAGACGTCTGTCAAGATGCAATTCCATGTTACCTGTTCCTTTGAACTCTTCAAAAATCACTTCGTCCATGCGGCTTCCGGTGTCGATAAGTGCAGTTGCCAGGATTGTGAGACTGCCATGACCTTCGATATTACGGGCTGCACCGAAGAACCGTTTCGGCTTGTGCAGAGCATTGGAGTCCACACCGCCGGAGAGGATTTTTCCGCTGTGAGGTGCCAGGGTGTTGTAAGCACGGGCAAGACGTGTGATTGAGTCAAGCAGGATCACAACATCTTTGCCGTATTCCACCATGCGTTTTGCTTTTTCGATGACCATTTCCGCGACCTGAACATGGCGTTCGGGCGGTTCATCAAAAGTGGAGCTGACGACTTCCGCATCGACACTGCGTTTCATGTCGGTGACTTCTTCCGGGCGTTCGTCGATGAGCAGAACGATCAAATGTACTTCCGGATTGTTTTTCCGGATGGCATTTGCCATTTTCTGCATGAGAACAGTTTTACCGGTACGCGGAGGTGCAACGATCAGACCTCGCTGACCTTTTCCGATTGGGGTGACAAGATCCACTACACGCATGGAAATTTCGTCAGGGGAATTTTCCATCATAAGACGTTCTGTGGGGAAATAGGGGGTCAGACTTGTAAACGGAATGATGTTGCGTTTCTTTTCCGGAGCTTCATTGTTGATGGTGTCGATCTTCATGATCGCAAAGAAGCGTTCTTTTTCTCTCGGGGGACGGATCTGTCCGCGGATGAAGTCACCGGTTTTCAGGGAGAATTTTCTGATCTGAGCCTGGTGGACGTAGATATCTTCGGAGGAAGGCATATAATTGTATGCTGCGGAACGGAGGAAACCGTAGCCATCGGGCAGGATTTCCAGGAACCCGCTTCCGTAAACTGCACCGCTTCGTTCTGTTGTAACACGGAGGAGTTCAAAAACGAGACGTGATTTTTCCAGTGCGCCGAGTCCTTCGATTCCGAGATTGCGAGCCATTTCGCTCAGTTCCTGCATAGATTTTTCCTGCAGTTCGGTGATATCGATATCGGGTGCTTTTTCTATGGGCTGCTGGAGTTCGGGATCGACGGGAGCGGTTCCGTCAGCGGGCATCATCTGCGGCGGTCTCTGAGGATTCTGCATGTAATGCTGCTGCATCCGGTCCTGATTCATCTGACCGTAACGGTTATTATTTCCATTGTTGTTATAACGACCGTTATTATTTCTGTTATTATTGTTCCGGTTATTGTTATTGCGGTTATTATTGTTCCGGTTATTCTGGAAGTGTCCGTTTCTGTTGTTATTCTGCCGCATGGGGCGTTCGGAATATTCGCGGAAAAGGAATGCAGCGGAATCATCGACCATCTGCGGTCTGTTCTGCTGCCGGGCAGCGGGATCGGCGGGATCAGCGGGATCATTTTCTGGATCATCTGAGTGATAAACGGTATCCTGTTGCTGCTGCTGGAGTTTTTCAGCTTCATAGCGCATGATTTCCCGTTGTTCCTGAGCTTCCTGAAGCATGATCTGCTGTTCTCTCTGTTCGAGGATTTCCGCGCGTTCTTCGCTGTTGAGGGAGGCAGAAAGTTCGGGGAGTTTATCGGAGATCGGGGGCTGCTGTCTGTGAACGGGAGCGGTTTCCGGAACAGCTTCGTCGATGGAAACGACAAGTTTATCCGGCTGGATATTTTCCGGGATGGGCATGTCATTGATTTCTTCAGCGGGAGCAGATTTTTTCCGTCTGACCGGTTTTTCATCTGCGGTGACTTCCTGCGTTTCCGGGGCAGGGGATCTGCGAGGTCTTCCGCGTTTCGGTTTTTCGGGTGCGGGAGTTTCCTGAGCCGGAATTTCTGCCTGCTGTTCGATGGGGGCAGGGGTCTGGTTAAGTTCGGTTTCTTCGTTAGCCATTCGTCTCTCCATTGTTAGTGGAAACGGTGTTTTCCTGTGGTGTAAAAAATGAACCTGTCAAACGGTGTCAACCGCGGGAGAACACATTGTTAAGTATTATACATTGTTGTTTTAATTTATCCATGGAATCATCGTTGATGATACCGTAATCTGCCAGTTCGAGTTTTTTATCGGCAGAAAATTGAGCGGTGCATCTCCGTGCGGATTCTTCGGGGGACCATCCACGTTCGTTCAGACGTTTCATCTGAATGGGAAGCGGGCTCCAAACTGCGATGGTTCCGGTTAATCCGATGTTCCAGTTCCGTTCAAAGAGCAAGGGAATTTCAAAGATTGCAACGGAATCTTCCGGCAATTTTGCAAAAAAGAGTTTTGCCTGTTCAGTCATTGCCGGATACAACTCACCCTCCAGCCACTTCAATTCAGACGGATCAGAAAAAACGATTTCAGCGATTTTCTGCTTTTTCGTAGTTCCGTCATGATTCAGAACAGAATTTCCCCAACGTTCCCGGAGCCGGTCATGAAAAACGCCCCCGGGTGTATTGTGTATGGATGCACATAAAAAATCTGCATCCAGAGTATAGCGACCCAATTCAGAAAACAATTTAAGAACAGTTGATTTCCCGCATCCGGGTGCGCCTGTCAAACCATAGATCTTCAAGGTTGGCAGCTCCATTATTAGCGTCTGTCAGGATTTTCATAAAATGAAATGCATGGGTAGATAAGTCAATACCGAAAAAAAACGGAAAAATATCTAAAAAAATCTGCAAACTGACATGACAGTTTCATAAAACGGTGCTATATTATACACGCAATTTGAAAAAAGTCAAGTCGAAAGGTGTTTTTTTATGAGAATTTGCGGAAAAAAACTGATTGGAGAAGGAAATTGGCTTTCTCTTCACGAGGTTGAATATGAGGATCGTAAGGGCATCAGGCGGACTTGGGAATGTGCCTCCCGCAAAAAATGCAGCGGGGCAGTTGTGATCATCGCCAGACTGATCCCGTCCGGAAAGTTGATCCTGATCCGTCAGTTCCGCCCGCCAACCGGTCAGATCGTTGTCGAATTCCCTGCCGGACTGATGGACGGCGATGAAGCTCCGGAAGTTACAGCTCTCCGGGAACTCCGCGAAGAAACCGGATATATCGGAAAAGTAACCTCCGTTACTCCCATGGGGTATTCTTCCCCCGGAATGACCGGGGAAGCTGTTTATATTGCAAAAATGGACGTCTCCGAAACCGAACAGAAGGAGCTGAAGACTGATTTCGATGAGGCGGAAGATATCGAAACTGTCCTTGTCGATCCAGCAGAACTCGGAACGTTTCTCCGGAAAGAAGATGCTGCCGGAAACGGTATTGATATCAAAGTCGCTTCCTATGCAGCGGCTCTTGTTTGAAGAGGTCTGGAATGGCAAATATCGCGATCCGTTTGAACCAGAAAGCTGCGCTTGCTGTCAGAAAAGGACACCCCTGGGTTTTCTCAGATTCGATCCTGAAACTTTCCAGAGTTGGTTCCCATGGAGATACTGCAATTGCGTTTGACCAGAGCGGAAAACATTGGCTCGGGGCAGGGCTTTACGATCCGGAATCTCCTGTTCGTGTGCGGATCCTCACCATCCGGCGCAATGATCCTCCGGTGGGAAAAGAGTTGTTCAGGACTCTGCTGAAACGCGCACTGGAACGGCGGCTCGAAAACGTTCCCCCGGAAACAAATGCATGGCGTATCATCAATGGTGAATCCGATTCTTTTTCCGGACTCGTTGCGGATAAATATGCTGACCATGCCGTGCTGAAGATCTATTCCGCTGCGTGGATCCCTCATGTTGCCGTTTTGCGGGAACTGCTGACAGAAGAGGTTCCCGGAGTAACAGAAACTGTATTGCGGTTTTCCAGAGAGCTCCGGAAGTATCCTGCGTGCGTGGAAGAGGGGAATTCTGAACCTGTGACGTTCCTTGAGAACGGGATCCGGTTTCAGGCAGATCTTCTTCACGGACAGAAGACCGGTTTTTTTCTGGATCAGCGGGATAACCGGGCTGAGGTGAAAACTCTTTCCAAGGGAAAAAAAGTTCTGAACGTCTTCTCTTTTTCCGGCGGTTTTTCTCTTTCTGCAGCTAAAGGCGGTGCTTCAAAAGTTGTAAGTGTCGATGCCGATGGTCATGCGTTGGAGGCTTGCGATCTTCACTTCAAAATGAATGAGGACTGTCCGGAAATTTCTTCATGTGCCCATTCGGAGTTGAAAGGAGATGCCTTTGAACTTATGCGAGGGCTGATCGAAAAGAAAGAAAAATTCGATATCGTTATCGTTGACCCGCCATCCTTTGCAAAATCTAAAGCTGAAGTTCCAACGGCATTGAATACTTACAGCCGTCTGGCGGCTCTTGCGGTGAAATTATGCGTACCGGGAGGAACACTTGTGTTTGCATCCTGTTCCAGCCGGGTGTACGCTGACGAATTGTTTGAGCGTGTCAAGAGTGCGGCTTCAGCAGCGGGCAGACCGATCCGGGAGTGGAAACGGACCGCCCACGCATTTGATCATCCGGCTTTGTTTGCGGAATCCTCATATCTCAAATGTATGTACGCTGAAGTTCGCTGAATCAGTTATGGCTCTGTTACCAATTTCAAACCTTTTTGCGGCATATCAATTTTTTGTGAACCCAAAACTAATACGCCATCATAAAAAGTTCAGCAATTGAAAAAAGCACCTGCAAGGGGCGATAAATCATTTTTAACTTTATGATGGCATTTTGATTTTTGCAGCGCAAAAATCGGAATGCCGCAAAAAGGTTTGAAAAGAGAAAAGAGGGGGACGGGGAGAAAAGAGAAAAAATTTCCTTAAAATTTTTTCTTTTGTCTCCCCGATCACGAATCAAACCTGATTGGAAACAGCGTCTCAGTTATCCAGTCTGGCGAGCCATTCGGAAGCACAGGCATCCGATGGCATTTTCCAATCAGTTCTGGGGGAGAGTGCGATCGAACCGACTTTCGGACCGTCCTGACAGCAGCTCCGCTTGAATTGCTGAGAGAAGAATCTGCGGAAAAACAAGGTCAAAAACTGTTTGATTTTTTCTTCCGGATAATCGCTGCCGAATGCTTTTCCTGCCAGGAACAGAAGTTTGTCCGGAGCAGTGTGGAACTTGACGAAATGGTAGAGGAAGAAATCGTGCATTTCGTAAGGTCCGATAATGTCTTCGGTCTTCTGTTTGATTTCGCCGCCGGCAGATGCCGGGAGCAGTTCCGGGCTGACAGGCGTTTCCATGATATCCTGCAGAATGTTCCGGATCTCTTCTTTCATATCTTTGCCAGCCCACTTGATGATGGGGCGGATCAGGCTTTTCGGGATATCACAATTGACGGAGTACATGGCGATATGGTCGCCGTTGAACGTACACCAGCCCATAGCTGCCTCGGAAAGATCACCGGTGCCGATGCAGAGACCGCCGACACCGTTGGCAACGTCATGGAGAATCTGGGTCCGCTCTCTTGCCTGGGTGTTTTCGTAAACAACATTCCGGTTTTCCGGATCGTGTCCAATGTCGGCAAAATGCTGCAGACAGGCTTTGCTGATGTTGATTTCCCGCAGTTCAGTGCCGAGTCCTTTGCAGAGACCAACCGCATTTTCATAGGTTCGTCCCGTTGTTCCGAAACCTGGCATCGTTACTGTAATAACATCGGATGCCGACCGTTTCAGCAGTTTCATGGTATTCACGCAGACCAGCAGAGCGAGGGTGGAGTCCAGACCGCCCGAGATCCCGAGAACCAGCTTTTTCGCACCTGTATGTTCCATCCGTTTTGCCAGCCCTGCACATTGAATGTTGAAGATTTCTTCGCAGCGATCCGCTTTTTCCTGTTCGTCAGTCGGCACAAACGGAAGTCTGCTGACCTTGAGCAGAGCACCGTCGGATTCCTGCAGAGTGTTCAGTTCCACCCTGCGGAACTGATCCTGTGAAAACATCTCTGTGTGGAAGGCGTACCCTTTGTCAGCAATTCTTGCTGCATTGATATTTTCCAGATCAATATCTGTAAAATAGATCTTGTCGCCGCGCTCAAAACGGGGGGCGTTCAGCAATTGTTTGCCCATGGAATAAACCGCACAATGTCCGCTGCAAACGCTGTCTGTTGTTGATTCAGAAACTCCGGCAGAAACAAAGACCCGAGCCGTTAAACTCTGAAGACTCTGTACAGAAAGACGTTCCAGACGTTTTCTTGTCCGGTCCGCAAAATCATTTTCAGCGGACGGCGTAAGGATCAGGTTTGCACCGGCGATGGCAAGAGCTGCTCCCGGCGGGATCACTGCTGCGGCATCATCCCCGATTTCCATTCCGATTTTAACGCCGTTCTCAGACTCAAAAATCAGATCGGTTCCGAAAGGAACGATCATTCCGGCATAAGCGATTTCTCTGCCTTCGATTCCGGCTCCGGGGGAGAAAACACTGTTTTCTGCACGGCAGCTCTTGGGAACGATTCCGCAAATGATACCGTTCTGAACCAGAATGCTGCAGTCATAGATCCTGTTGCGATCTTCAACCGGAACTCCTATGACAAACAGAGAGGAATACTCTGCGGTCTCCTGCAGAAACTGTTCAATTGCTTTTTCTGCCTGTTTCAGGAACATTCTGTCCCGGTAAAGATCTCCGCACGATGCGGAAGTCAGGGCGAGTTCAGGAAAAAGAGTGACCGCACAACCGGCATCTTCAGCCGATTTTGCAAGTTGAAGGATCCGTCCGAGATTCCAGGAGATATCCCCGACTTTTCCTGCGGGAACACAAGCGGCACATCTGAAAAAACCGTACATAATCAAAAGTCCTGTTCTGAAAAATTATCTGTGAATAACTGTCCGCTGAACAACGCGGGAATGCCGTTTCCGGATATATTCCATTGCTTCTTCCGGCGTGTCAACAAGAATAAAAAGATCCAAATCTTCTTCAGAGATCAGTTTCTCTTCCAGAAGAGTCTGTTTGAACCATTCTATGAGGGGTGCCCAGAATTTTTTGTCTACCAGAACCAGCGGAACCGGATTGATCTTTTTGGTCTGAATAAGAGTCAATGTTTCACTCATTTCATCCAATGTTCCGAATCCGCCGGGGTAGACAACGACGGCGACGGAGTACTTCAGAAAGCAGAGTTTCCGGATAAAGAAATAGCGGAAATCCAGCGAAGCATTCTGATACGGATTCGGGTGCTGTTCCATGGGGAGTTTGATATTGAGACCAACAGAGTTTCCGTTGTTTTCAAACGCTCCTTTATTTCCGGCTTCCATAATTCCGGGACCGCCGCCGGTCAATACTCCATAACCGGAATCTGTCAAAAGCTTTGCCAGTTTTTCAGCAGATTGATAATCCGGATGTTCCGGCTTGGTTCGTGCGGAACCGAAGATGGAAACAAGAGGTCCCTGTTTTGACATTTCTTCGATTGCTTCCACCAGTTCAGCCATGATGCGGAAAACCCGCCATGGTTCATCCTGAAGAAAATCCTGTGTGCTGCAAATCGGTCCGGTAACTATTTCCATTTCGTTCATTTTACATCTCCGGGGGTTAAATTCATGAGTTTCAACAGCTCTTCGGGCGTGCAGCCGTGTCTGTTGCCTCTATATTTCAGATGAATGATCTTTACTGCAGATGACCGTGCCAATGCCGGCGGATAGGAATCTGCAATGTATTTTTTCATGATAGCATCCATTTCCAATTTCTGTTTCTGGGGAAGCAATGTTCTGTATTTGTTATAAAACGCCTGAGAAACTCCGTTCATCTTGGATTCAGAATCATAGATCTGCTGTTTTTTTGCATCATACATGCGGTTGAGTTTTCTGACATCGACTCTGACAGGTTCCGGCTGCGGTGCTGAAAGCGGATCGGGCGCAGGCGGCAATTTCTGGTTTGTTTTTCTATCTTTGTTTAAACGTGCTCTCATTTCCTGCAGCTGCTGGGGAGAGAATCTCTTGTCTTTCAGGTACATGGTGAATCCGCTTTCCACAAGATAGTTGAGGTCGCGTTCGATTTCGCTTGCAAGAAGTTTCATCTCTTCCATGCGGGCATCGGTTGTTGAGCTTGAGCGGTAGTCGCCGGAATGGTTGTTATCTCTGTATCTTTTCCGGGTCGCCTGAAAATGGGTCGCATTGATTTTCCACGCGGTTACAAAACGTTCAACGTTATGGGTCAACTGATATCTGTCAGAGATTTTGATCCCGTCGCGTCTTACTTTCTGGTCGATCATTCTGGAGAGCTTCAGAATCTCATTGAAGTACCGTTTCTGGTATTCATTGATCGCATACGGTGAAAGAGCTTTCTGGGACAATGCGATTTTTTTACACTGATCCCAGCGGTGGCTGAAGCGGAGAACAACGTTTATTTCATCCAGATAGTATTTATTCGGAACAAATGTTCTGCGTTCGACAGAAAAACGGAGATTTTTGAGATATCTGATCTGTCTCCGGATATCCCCTGTGGTAAACCAGCGGGTTTCGTAAACTTCCTGCTTGATGTCACCTTTTTTATCAATATTAATTGTGCTGATATAATTTTTTACATCTGCACCGATTGTAATATCCCGGATTCCGATTTGAGTTGCAATCATCTGAATATCTGCAGCATCCGCCTGAAGACGGAACAGTTTCAGCTTGAAATCGTTCCGGTATCTGGCATTGGAATCCAGCCGTTCAACGACTCTGGCATTTTTGGCGATTGCCTCAAAGTCATCAGCGAAATCTTCTAATTTTCCGCAATAGGCACTTAAACAGATCGTAATGGCTAAAAGCATTAAAAATTTTTTCATGGTTGATACTCCTATTTTAACAGTTTTTTATTCTGCTCCTGACTGGCTGAAAACTTTTCTTCCAGAGCCTGTTCCCGGAGGATGCGGGCGATCGAACGGTTGGTTTCCCGGATCGCCTGTTCATCCGGAGTGAGATACTCCTTGATCTCTGTCGGACAGAAGAATTGCTTGATTTTATAAAGAAGCGGATGATGCTTTTTCTCTGCATTTTCCAGTTCTTTTCGGACACGGATCAACCGCTGAGGCGGTCTCCGCCGTTTTCCAAGTTCCAATGCCGTGCGGTAATGATATTTTGCACGGCTCCAATGTTTCAAATGAACATGACACCGGGCAAGAAACACCCGGTACAGGATATTTGTCGGTGTCATCCGGACCAGTCGGGTAAATATCTGCTGAGCGGTCCGGTAGCGTTTGATTGAATAAAAATATTTTGCTTCGCGCCAGGTCATAAAGACCTGAGTCCGTTCCAAATCAAGGAACAGCGTAAGAAGAGTGGCATTCTCCGGAATGTCATTACCGACGATCAGTTCTTCCAGCGTGTCATCCACATCGGAATCCATGATTGTCGGCTCAACCGTTACTGCCTGTTCGACTACGGAATTTTTCACTTGGAGCGTTTGATCATAACATCTCCGTTTTTCCGCATTGGAAAGGATATTGAAGGCTTCCACAAGAAGCTGAAATTCCTGCTTTTTCTGCGGGGAATTTCCAAAAAGATCCGGGTGGCATGTTTTGGCTTTACGGTAATAAGCCTTCTTCAGCGTGTCAAAGCTGCTCTGAGGATCAATTCCTAATAAATCGTAATATTTCATGGCTTTAGAACTCCTTCGATTATTTCTGATTCTCTATCACCCGTTTAATTGTTCTCGTAAACATCTGCCAGCCTTCCGCCGAACAGATCTATCGCTTCCTGTACCATCGGATTTTCTTTGACTTCTTCCATCAGTTCCCGGACGGATTTTTCTCTGACCGGCGGCGGTGCATCAAAATCCGGTTCTCCAAATTCATTCTCTGCAGCATCATCGGAATCGTCACTGTCGCTATCGTCCGAAACTTCCGGTGCTTCCGCGGGTTCCGGTTCTTCTGCGACCGGCGGGACTTCCTCCGGAACCGGGATCTCTTCAGTTGGAACAGACACCTCTTCCACGGGGATCTCTTCCATCGGAATTTCTTCTTCGGGAACAGACACCTTCTCCGGATCTGAAATCGTTTCAGCAGGGATCTCTTCAGTTGGAACAGGCACTTCTTCCACGGGGATCTCTTCCATCGGGATTTCTTCTTCGGGAACAGAAATCGTTTCTACCGGGATCTCTTCAGTTGGAACAGGTACTTCTTCCACGGGGATTTCTTCTACCGGGGCAGGGGCTTGCGCTGCTGCCGGAACCGGTCGTTCTGCAGGGACAACTTCAGCTGCCGGTTGGGGAATGACAGCCGGTAACGGCTGAATCGTCTGAACCTGTACCACAGGAACAGCCGGAACCTGTTCAAAGGAAGGGACTGCTTCGAGAGGCGCGAGTTCTCCGGTCTTCCGGATGTAGTTCAAGCGTGCAATGATATCACTGACTTGCGGCGCATGGGCAAGCCTCATTCCCTTCAGGAGAAGTGTTTCAATGAAGATTTGCTTATTGATGGATTCCCGGAGCAGATATCCTGTTGAAGAATACTGTTCCAGAAGTCTTTGGGGAACGCCCGGGGCGGATTCTGCCGCAAGTTTCCGGAAAAGTTCGATCCTGTCAGGATTTTCTTCAATAACAGATTCCGGATTTTTCAAAATTGCGCACATCATAACACCGCGCAGCCAGGTCAGGATTTCATCAAAAAGAATTTCCAGATTTTTTCCGGCAACACTGAAATTGTGAATGGAAGCGATCACATTCCGCGGAATATTCAGCAGAAGAGCCTGAACCAGAGAATACATATCAGCCGGAGCCGTCAATCCGAACAGCGAAAGAGCCTGTTCTTCCGTAATGCTTGCGCTGCCGTCGTTGCCTGTACAGAAGAAGGAAATCATCTGATCCAGCAGAGACTGAGCATCCCGCATTCCGCCGTCTGCCGCACGGGCGATCACATCAATTGCTGCACGGGAAATCGCCACATTTTCAGTTTTTGCGATCAACTCAAGTCGGTCTGCGATCAAATTAGTGGGGATCCGTCTCAAATCGAATCTCTGGCACCGGGAAATCACTGTCGGCAGAACTTTATTGACTTCAGTTGTTGCGAAAATAAATTTTGCATGGGCAGGGGGTTCTTCAATGGTCTTCAGCAATGCGTTCCATGCACTTTTTGAAAGCATATGGACTTCGTCGATGATATAAATTTTATATTTTGCACCGATCGGAAGATGGATGACTTCTTCGCAAATTTCGCGAGCTTTTTCGACTTGTGTGTGCGTTGCAGCGTCGATTTCAATCACGTTTACGCTGCGTTCTTCTGCGATGGCGAGGCATGAACTGCACTTGCAGCAGGGTTCCCCGTCTTCGGGATGTTCGCAGTTGAGAGCTTTTGCAAAAATACGGGCGGAAGTCGTCTTTCCGATCCCTCTGGGACCCACGAACAGGTAAGCCTGCGCGATGCGGTCATTCATGATTGCATTTTTTAACGTGCGTGCAATATGTTCCTGTCCGACCATGTCGGAAAACTTTTGCGGACGCCATTTTCTTGCTATAACCTGATATGCCATGAAATTACCTCGGTCAATCATTGTTGCTGACAGTCAGATAGAAAACATTTCCTTCGGGATCGCGGAAAGCTGTTACGCTGTACCCCAGAATTGCCGGGGTTTTCTGGTTTGGAAGACGGTATGCCGCCAACTGTTCGATAAAATCTTCATCGGCTTCCATCATCCAGACCGGGGAACTCTCCTGCCGTGCGAGCACTGTCTTCGGATCAATTGATTCCAGACAGAGTTTTCCTCCGTCGCACATCTGAAATTCCACCCAGAACGGGCTGTCCAGAACGGGGGCTCCCAATGCCAGGGTATCCCGGTAAAACGCACGGCATTTCTGCATATCCCGGACACGCAAAACAAGATTGTATTTTTGACTTTCCATTTGATAAAAACGCTTTCTTTCCAATGTCTCTTATTCAGAGATTTTTCTTCAGAGGAAAGTATAAACTCATTTTCTGTTTTTTTCAAATGAATTTTCAATAAAAAACTTTACTTTTCTTCATTTTTTTTCCGGAAAATCATTTGTAATGAAAAAATATGGAAAAATATTACAGAAAAATAGAGGTTTTTGACAAAAAAAGGCTTTTTTTTGAAAATGAGAATAGAAAATGACGGTGAGACAGGATATATTACAGACAACACCGGAAACAGAAACGTTTTAAGTTAAGGAGTTTTCTTATGAAATTTGGTGTCGCTGATTATGGGATGAATGTGTGGGATGGAGATTTTTATGATCTTCAGACTCGTCTTGAAGATCTCAAAGCTATCGGTTATGATGGCATTGAACGTCTGACTGCTGCAAGTCCCTCCGATGCAATGAGACAAGCAGAAATCTTCCATCGTATGGGAATGGATTTTACAACCGTAGCCGGACCGAAAGTCGCGAATGGTATCGCATGGACTTGCGCCCTCGGAAAACCATATGTCTGGCTGACTCCCGGATCCTCAGTTCGCGGCGTTGATATCGAACTCTATTGCAGAAAAGCAAACCGGATGGTGGAAGTTGCAAACAGAATGAACGTGGAAGTCGCTGTCCATAACCACCTCGGAGCAGTTGTCGAACAGCAGGAAGATCTCGACTATTTCATGAAAGCTGTTCCCGCTGCAAAGCTGGTCTTTGATATCGGTCACCTGCACGGCGCAGGCGGCGATTGCGTCGGAACAGTTGAAAAGTATGCTGACAGAATCATTGCAATGCACTTCAAAGATATCGAAATGCTCGATCCCGATAAGTCAGAATGGTACGAACGTCTCTGCTTCCGCGGTCTTGATGACGGAAACATCAACTTTGACTGGCGTGCAGTTGTGAAAGCACTCAAGAAAGTCGGTTACGACAAATGGTGCTTCATTGAACAGGATTCTCACCGGAATGATCCCATCAAAGAATTGAAACAGAGTCTTGAACTTTTGAAACAGGCTTTCGCGGAGGCATAAGAAATGGCTGCTAAAAAAATTCGTGTCGGTATTTGGGGACTTGGTCGCGCCGGACTTGATATGCACTGTCCGGAACTTAATGTCCATTCTGATAAATTCGAAATCGTTGCAGGGTGCGATGTCCTTCAGGAACGTCTCGACGAACTCGTTCAGAAATATCCCAAAGCAAAGGGATATCTCAATGCAGATGAGTTTCTGGCTGACAAGAAGATCGACCTCGTTGCCGTGGCAACTCCGTCAGTCTATCACGTCGACTATGACATCCGCGCTCTCGCAGCCGGAAAATACGTTTTTGCAGAAAAACCCGTTGCTGTTACCGCAGCCGGACTCAAGAAACTGGAAGCTGCAGTAAAGAAATACCCCGGAAAACTCTTCTGCCGTCAGAACCGCCGTTTTGAACCTGCGTTCAACCACGTCAAAGAGATCATTGAAAGCGGAATCCTTGGGGAAATCTATGAAATCAAACTTAGCCGTCACAACTACGGTTTCCGTGATGACTGGCAGACCCTTCAGAAGAATGGCGGCGGTCAGCTCAATAACTGGGGGCCGCACCTCATCGACCATGCGATCCAGCTCATGGGCGCACCCATCAAGGAAGTCTGGAGCGATCTCAAGCAGGTCGCTGCCCGCGGTGATTGCGAAGACCATCTCAAAGCTGTTTTCCGCGGCGAAAACGGAAGAGTCATTGATGTCGAAATCTCCGGCGGTATCTCTCTCCCGTCTCCCGTTTATGCAGTCTACGGAACCCGTGGAACTCTGATCTGCGAAGATGAACAGGATATCAAGCTGAAGTATCTCAAGCCGGAATTTGCCTGGCCCACCAGCCCCGCAAGAGACACAACTCCGCCCCGTGTAAATTCCTGGTTTACCGCAAATAAACCGGAATGGATCCGCAAGACCATCATGGTCGAACCGGCAAACAATGCTTCTATGAATGATATTTACGGTCATATTTATAATACGATCCGGAAGGGGATTCCGTTCCCGGTCAAACCGGAAGAAGCTTTTGAAGTCGTTCGCTGGACCGATAAGATCAAGAAGCAGAATCCTCAATTCTGCAAGGCAAAGATCAAAGAATAATTTGATCCTTTGCTGAAAATCAGGGACTGTTTCAAATACTCGAAGAAAAACAGCCCTGCAAGCAAGGGCGTGCTCAGCCCGGGATTTTATGTTCAAATAAACAGAACGAGGGCTGTTGCAAAATTCTCAGGTTTTGCAACAGCCCTCTCTGTATCGAATTTTAATTGAGGCAATTTCAAAAGTCGCCAAAAATGTCAGAAAATCCTTGTTGCGCCCTGTAAAATGGAGCGTTTTCGGTGGTTACCCTGCGGGTAGCCACACTCAAACTACCATTTTCAGCTCATCAACAATCTTTTTTCAGCCAAA
>JAFTJI010000136.1 GCA_017456495.1 Lentisphaeria bacterium
ACGCCCGGGTGCGCATCAAAAACCTATACGACCTATACGACCTATACGACCTATTATGCCTATTCGGCAGAGCCGGTGAGACTGGCGCACCCGCCAAAGATCAGCTGGGGAACTGGGAGTACTAAGAGTACTGAGAGTACTGTTTTTTTTGCGCCTGGGTGCGCAAAGAAATGACCTGCGAAAAACTTTTCTTTGCCCGTATTCTCCCAGTATTCCCAGTACTCCCAGTATTCGCAGAACCCGGGCAGCATGGCGCACCCGCCAAAGATCGGCTGGGGAACTGGGAGTACTAAGAGTACTGAGAGTACTGTTTTTTGCGCCGGGGTGCGCAAAGAAATGATCTTGCGAAAAAACTTTTCTTTGCCCGTTTTCCCCCAGAACTCCCGGAACCCGGGTGAAAAGGAATCAGTTCCCTGAAATCCAGCTGGAAAGATCTACTTCTTTCTTCCGGCGGGGAATGTCTTCAAATTCCACCTTCAAAACCGATGCCAGCGGATCCGGGGGCAGGGCGGGCAGACCGAAAATCTGCAACCGTCCGGTCGTTGCGTTCCACTGGAATTTGAACTCTTCTCCGGTGGCAAGCAATGTCACCCGCTTGACAGGCGTATCGACCATGACAGCTGTCGCTGTGTTGCCGGGCCAACGGAAAATACACCAGTAACCGATATTTCCTTTGCGTGTCCAGGGACCCTGCAGGTTCAAGTCAACCAGACCGGGTTGAGAAGAACCGATCAAGTCACAACGTTCTGAATTGTAGACAGCTTCACCGTTTTTCTGAAGCCAGATACCAACCTGCTGAACGCGTTCGATCTCTTCATTGCGGATATGTCCCTGCGGATCCGGACCGATGTTGAGCAGATAGTTTCCGTCAAGCTGAGCCGCCTGGATCAGATGCTGAAGAAGCTGTTCAGAGGTTTTCCAGTTTGGGTTGAACCGGGTGTAGCCCCATGCGCAGGAATCGCCGATACACATGCAGCTTTCGGTCATGAGTTCTTTTCCGGCACGGACAACCTGTTCGGGTGTTTCGATGTCCTCTTTTTTGCCGGAGCGGTCATTGATGATGATCGTTGGCTGAAGTTCGCGAACCATGGCGTTGAGTTTATCTGCCTGCCAGAAATCCGCCCAGCCCTGTTTGTCAAGCTTGAGCTTGGCATCCCAGCCGCCATCGTATTCAAGGAGGTCGATTTTGCCGTAATTGGTCATGAGTTCGCGAACCTGACCGTGGATCTGTGTCAGCAGAGCTTCCTTTGACTGCGGATATTTTTCCGGTTCAAAGTAACCGGGGAAACGCCAATCCAGCAGAGAATAGTACAGTCCGACTTTCAGTCCGGCTTCCCGTGCGGCATCCACATATTCCCGGACGATATCCCGTTTGCAGCCGTGTTTGACGCTTGTGAAATCGGAATATTGGCTGTCGAACAGACAGAATCCCTCGTGGTGTCTGGTGGTGAGAACCATATATTTTGCACCGGCGGCTTTGGCGGTTTCCACCCACTCTTTCGCACAGCCGGGGGCGGGGTTGAACTGATCCGCCAACTGTGCATATTCCGCAGCGGGGATGCGTTCAGAGTACATGGTCCATTCGCCTCTTCCGAGGATGGAGTACAAGCCAAAGTGAACATAGATACCGAACCGGGCTTCCCGGAACCATTTCATTCTTTCTTCATAAGTCATGATCTGTTGTCCTTTATAATAATTGTTTGTTTTTGATCAGTTCCTGATAGAATTTTGCGCTGAGTTTCGGGGTGCGTTTCTGGGTGTCATAATCCACCCGGACGATGCCGAACCGTTTTGTATAACCTTCGCGCCATTCAAAATTGTCAAAGAAACTCCAGGCGAAATATCCGGCGATATTGATGTTTTCATCCCCGGCACGGAGCAGGTTCTGCAGATAGGATCGCAGGAACATCACCCGTTCCGTGTCATAGACTTCGCCATTGTCCACTTTGTCAAGAGTTGCACAGCCGTTTTCGGTGATGTAATACTTTTTTGCGCCCCAGAGATCATTGATGGAGTGAACTCCCCAGTATAAAGCTTCCGGCGTGACGCGTCCCCATGACATCTGCGTGGTGGGATACCCCTCGGGGAAGGGCAGGATCTTGTAGCCGTCACCGTCTGCAATGATATACTCACCGACGTAAATATTCAGTCCGATGAAGTCCAGCGGAGCGTGGATGATCTTCATTTCCTCTTCGGTAAATTCCGGTGCATCTTCTTTCAAATCAGCGAGATACTCTTCCGGGTACTTTCCTTCGCAGATAGCTGTGAGTTTAGGGGCATTCATCATCCGGAACGCCAGATTTGCCGCTCTGACATTCTCCGGAGTGTCGATTGCCGGGATGTAGACAGCCGGGTTTTCTGCAAGCCCGATTTCCAGTTCACCGGAGGCGTTGGCACGCAGAGCCTGAACCGCCAGACCGTGTCCGAGCAATGCATTGTGAACCGCTTGCCGTTCCTCTTTCAGGGAACATTTGACCATAGGCGGAAAATATGCGCCCTGCGTGTTGTAACAGGCATCGGTAAAGTTTGATATTTCATTAACAGTAAAATAGTTGTGAACGAGACCGGAGAGTTCTTTTCCGACTTTTGCGGCATATTCTCCGAAGTAGCGGGCAGTCTCTTTTGCGCGCCAGCCGCCGAACTGTTCCTCCAGTGTCTGAGGCAGTTCCCAGTGATGCAGTGTCGCAAAAGGACGGATCCCCTGTTTCAGCAATTCTTCGCTCAAGCGTTTGTAAAAATCCATGCCTTTCTGATTGAATTTACCGTAACCGTCGGGAAAGATTCTAGCCCAGTTGATGGAAAAACGGTACGCCTGAATGCCCATATCTTTCATGAGTTTGATATCATCGCGATACCGGTTGAAGTGGTCGCATGCGACTTCAAAATTGCATCCGTCGCGGATGATCCCCGGAGTATTTGCAGCGACCTGCCAGGTGGTCAACCCTGCGCCGTCAGCGTTTGGAGAACCTTCGACCTGCAGAGAACTGGTTGCAGCACCGAACAGAAAGTTATCTGGAAATTTACTGTACATTTTTTGCTCCTGATATTGAGTTTCCGGCATAATATAGATGTATTTGAGTAAAAATCAAATACCGGAACTTAACATGAGAGCTTTTTTACAGAGTTTCCCCATCAATAAAATCACCTTCAATAAATTCCGGGGCAGGGGCTTGACCGTCAAGGATCTCATTGAGTTTCCGGATCGCATAGACACCGATCATGTGATGATTGATTTTCAGATAAGAGACCGCCGGTTTCAGATTAATGAATGTCTGCCCGGAGGCATAAGCTGTCAGCCCGAACGATTTTCCCGGAACCAGCCCGCATTCTTCAGCCGCTTGATAAATCGTCTGGATCGACTCAGTATTTTCACAATAGATGGCATCAATACCGCTTTTCAGTCCGGTAAGAAATTCTTTCGGGAATGAATCGCATCTGATGATTTTTGTTTTCAAACCGTTTTCTGCTGCAAAGTGCTGAAACAGATCAAGTTTCGGATCCTGTTCATCCGTTTTTTTCCGTTTTGTTGTCAGAAAGATATTTCGATAGCCTTTTGCTTTGATTTTCTGACACATCAGCCGGAAATTATATTCCAGATCCGGACGGGACAGCACTTCCGGATTTGAGGCATTGTCCATGATATCCGCCAAACGGGTAAAAGGAAACTTTTCTTTTTTCAAAGCGTTCCGCAAAGCTTTCATCTGATCGTAGACAAGAAAGAATACTGCATCGAAACTGTGCAGCCGGCGCAGCTGGTTTTGGAGTTTGACTTTGTCATTTTCTTCTTCAAAGCAGACCAGAACAGCTTCTGCATTGTTATTGGTAGCTTCCTGCAAAGCTCCCCGGAAAAGTTCTGAAACGATCTGCCAGCT
>JAFTJI010000137.1 GCA_017456495.1 Lentisphaeria bacterium
ATAATGATATTTTCCTTTTTCTTCGATTCGGAACATGAAAGCACTCATAGGAGCATTCCCGCTGCCATAATCGGCTTTTGGGTCATCGAAAACTGCGTACTCTGTAATTTCGGTACGGTTCCATGGAATAAGAAAATCCGTATCATAAAGTTTGAGTCCGGGGAAATTTTTATCTGATTTTGCCGAATAAACATTGGGCAAAGGCTTTTTAAGCGAATTGGGCTGTTGAACTGAGGTCGCTGGCACAGTTGCAGGTACAGTTGTCGGCACAGTTGCAGATGCGGCAGCCTGTTTTTCCTTAATCAAAGCTGTTCCTGCCCAAAGGCAGCCGACGATTCCTGCTCCAACAGCAAATGAGATCATTTCTTTTTTCATTGTTTTACTCCTTTATATTCCTCTTTTACGGGTTTCGTTTTTTTGTTTTATCACGTTAATGTCGTCAATTCGCACCAATCACCTGCGGTGTTCAGCTTACTTCCGCATTATATAGCATTGTTTTGCACGATCCCATTGATGGATCCCGTAAGCATGGGTAACACCTTCTGCGGCAACAATATGAGGATACCCCCACAATGTCAGCGGCGGGAAATAGACAACATTTGCATCCCGTGTATAAAAAAATGCAATTTCTTTGTATTTTCCATCCGCATCTGCTCCGTAAATTTCATTACAATAAAATCCCAAAGGGGCTTTGTTGATGATGAGTTCTTTTTTCAAATCCCCATTTAGGTCAACCCATTGTACATTTACTGTTATATTGCTCAAATTATCCTTGTTGTACAGCATCAACTCCTCATCATCTGCGAGCAGAAAATACGGAAGAGCTTGTGCTGCAATCAACTGATTTCCGCTGAAATTAAGTTGAGCGAACCGCAGACAATACAACGCGCAATAACAGATCAGAAAGACCTTGAACCATTTCAATATTTTTTTCTTCATGAACAATTCTCCAGAGTAATCATTGTCGCTGCAGTTATCTTAAAGGAAAGGAGCCATCCCGATATACAAAAGGCAGAAAAGTCCTGGAATAACCAGCAGAAAAGCAACAGCAAAACCATTTGCAATATTCCACTTTTTTTCAGCAGCGGGAAAACGCCGTTTCATTGTATAGTACAATGGAAACCAGATACATATCAAAGTCCACCAGAGAAAAACATGGTCGATGATCTGCAAGAACAGCAATCCGGTAAGCCAGGTAATCCCCGCCGGAATATACGCCGGAAAAGGATTGGAATATTGTGAGATTTCCTTTCCGGCATTCTCATTCTTTGTATCGTTAAGTATTTCTTTATCCATGACAAACTCCTTCGTGTTTGTTACGCTGAAAATAGAGGTTTTATTTCAAAAAGGGATAAAAAATTGCTTAAAAAAGCATATTTGTCATCGAATCTGGTAATCATATTTATCGTCCGTTCCTGTCTGACTATTTATATAAGTTAGAGTAATTCTTTCAGGAAATCTGACAGGGGAAACCGATATTTTTCAATTTTTTTAAGACTTTTGAAATTACCTCTTGTATTTCAGCAAAACAGTATTACATTACTTTTCTGAAAAAATTCTGTCTGCAAATAAGGAGAAAAAAATGAAGATCACGCAGGATTTCCATATTCATACTCACTGTTCCTGTGACAGTGCAAATTCCTCTATCGACGAAATCGTAAAGGGCTGTCAGGCTGCCGGAATCAAAGAGTTCGGGATCTCTGATCACCTCCATACAAAATTCAATATGCCGGATTTGGAAATCGCACGGAAAGAGTTTCTGGAATATGGTCCTGTCCCCGGATTCCATTTCGGGATCGAAGTCACTTGTGCAACTCAGTGGGAATGCGAAAAAATCGCAAAACGCGACTTTGCCTCCTGTTTCACCTGCGAAGTCAACGGAAAACCGTTTCAGACAATGACACCCATTGACGGGATCATGTATGGCGGCCCCGCAAACGGGTCCCTGATGATCGACTTGACAAAAGAAGATATGGACCGTCTGGGCATTGAATATGTGATCGGCGGCGTTCACAAGCCGAATTACACCGAACAGACCGTTCCCACCATGATAGACGATTATTTCAATCAAAGCTGTTTTCTCCTGAATCATGAACTGGTGAATATCCTTGCCCATCCGTGGGAAGGATTGGGATTCTGGAGCGGATACAGCATCGTCACGCACGATATTGCAGATTACCGCTTTGATGCCTTTTCAAAAATCCCTCAGGAGTATTGGGATGAATTGGCGCACCTGCTGGTTTCCAATCACAAACTTGCGGAACTGAACCGCTGCAATATCTGCAATAAACGCGGTGATGGGATCATTGCCAGAACAACATTGGAAAAGATGGCTGAATGGAGAGAAAAAGGAGTCAAATTCACCTTTGGCAGCGACCTTCATAAAGGCGGTTATCCGCTCAGAGGAGAATCAAGCATCAGCGAATGTGAAAAGATTCTGGAAGAATACGGCTTTACAGATGATGACTTTGCCCAGCCGTTTTGAGGTGGGCAGAATCAATTCATAAGAGAATTTCAAAAGTTCTGAACTAACCTCTTCTGTACAAAAAAATTGCCGCGCTCCCCTGAGGAGATGCGGCAATTTTTTCCCGGGAAAACGGATCCCGAACTTACTGGTTCTGGAGATATTCGCGGATCGCGCTTGCGACTTCGGGCCACTTCTTGATTTCACGGTCGCCGAGAATGATCACACCGATCACATCGCCTTTTGCAATATATTCGCGGGCTCTGTCAAGCTGATATTTCAGAAGTTCGATGACATTTCCGATATCAGCTCTGCCATATTCGTGGAGGAAGATTCCCTGAATGATGGGCTTGCCGGGGAATGCTTTCTTGCATGCGGCAATATATTCATCATATTCCAGAATATCTTCTTTGTGCCAGAGCCAGAGGTTGATCACATCCATATACTGCTGGATCAGGGAGAAGTCTTTGTTGAGCTCATGAGCATAAACGACGCCGAACATTTTCAGTTTATCGTTGTATTTTTTCAGACCTCTGTAGCGACCTTCGAAGGCTTCAGGCAGAGCGATATTCAGGAAGGGGGTTGTAACGTCATCGCACATTGCTCCGATGATGTTGGGATATTTCAGAGAGAGTTTGCTGAGGTATTCTGCATTTTCTTCATCAGTGAACTCACCCTGAGCCCCCGGGGTACGGCACTGGGAGTTGATCTGGCAAAGCATGCGTTTGTACTTGCTGTGCATTGTCATCATCTTATCATCGGTGGGACCGTAGACGTAGACGACGTTTTCTGCGCCGTAGTAATCTGCACCTCTGACGAGAGTATCATCCGCCATGGATCCGCCCCAGTAGGGAGTCGGTCCGCCCCAGACCCAGAGATTGTCGCCGGTAAGTTTTGCCATTTTTGCCGGATCGGTTTTGGGGAAAGTTGCCAGGATTTCCAGCAGAACTTTATCAAATTCCGCATTTTCCGGGTTGATATAGTTTGCCCATTCTGTGTTGCCGCGGTTTCTCAGGGGATCGTCTTCCACATAACCTTCGGGTGCGGGAGCTTCGGTTTCACCGAGTTTGACTTCCGGATGAGCCTTTTTCATTTCGCGGACTTTGATGAGCAGGTGTTCCAAAGCGATATTGAGCTTTTTTCTCTGTTCTGCTGTAAGCTGCATGATCTCTTTCCTTTGTTTTTTGTGTTTTTTTTTAATTTCTTGCTTGAGATTCCTGTTGATTACAGTTATATTATACATGAAATTCAGAAAAATAAAATGTCAGGATTTAATTTTCTTATGTCAAATCATCCTTTTTTTATCATTTCCACGGATGCCCGGGAAGCCTTTGATATCGCAATGATCGAATGTTGTTTTTCCGATGTGGATAATTGGGTTTATCCGGAGGCGGTTTTCTCCTGCTGGATCTTCTACTGGAACCCTGACCCCGGCGCAGAGCTGATATGTGACGGAAAACGGATCAAATTGGAAGAAAACACCTGCATCCTGATCCCGCCTTACACAAAATTTTCCACCAACAGCACCCGGAAATTCCGCCAGTTCTATTTGCATTTCATGGCTCCGGAACCGTTCGACAGAGTCAGACGGACCGTTTTTCCCTTTGCTGCCGGAGCTGTCAAATCTCAGGTGGAAGAGATCCTGCACTGTTCCGATGAGAACCGGCGCGCCCTGCTCCTGCGGAGAATGGTCTATTTTTATCTCGCGGAAATCCCGGAAAAGGATTTTCTGGAACCGGAAGAACAGATCATGAGCCCGGGGATCCGGAAAGCTGTGGAAAGCATCAATAACAATCTGCAAGAACCACTTTCCAATGGAGATCTCTGCAGAAAAGCAGGCATGAGCCGGAACCAGTTTTATGAAATTTTCCGCAAGGAAATGGGGATGACTCCCGGAAGATATCTCTTGAACGTCCGCATGGAATATGCCCGGAGAAAGCTGATTTATTCTGATGAAACCATTGACGAAATCGCGACTGCAAGCGGCTATGCGGACAGGTTTCATTTTTCCAAAGCGTTCAAAAAGTTTTACGGTTTTCCTCCCGGAAGTTATCGCCGTCCGGTAAAAAAAGTATGACTTTTTCACAAAAAAAGTACAGTAAAAAATTTGAAAAAACGGAAAACAGATGTACGTTATTAACATATTGATTTCAAAACATTTTACACTGTACGGAACAGGAAGGAGCTGTAATGAAAAGAAATTTCACCTTGATCGAACTCCTGGTTGTGATCGCAATTATTGCGATTCTCGCCGGAATGCTGCTGCCCGCATTGAACTCTTCCCGGAACAGGGCAATGACCTCCACTTGCATGAATAACCTCAAACAGCGCGGAACCGCAATGGTCATGTATGCAGGAGATTATAACGATCAGCTCCCGCCGGCAAGCTTTGCAGTTGAAAGCTATCTTTATCCGCTGAATTATCTCTCCGGACAGCATTTTCTTTTCAAGAGCAAAGTCATTGGCGAACGGATCTGGCTTCCTGCCAACGCCACCAGTGTTTGCCCCACAGCAGTAAGCACCAATGCAGGAAAATTCAAACCCGGGGCTAATAATAAAGTTACGTACCTGACCACCTATTCCATGACGGCAGGCGAATACGGGCTCACCTCCCCGAACGTCTATGCAGCCATCCAGGAAAGCTCCGAACTTTCCCGAAAACTTCAGAAGATCAAAGGAAATGTGATCTCCGGCGAACATGAATACTCTGCATATTCCACCTCGGTCGAAGGCTATGACGGAGATAAAAAATACTCTTGTTCTATCAGGCTTGTCCAGTCAGGCGTGTTCCGGATGCCGTACTCTTATTCCTGGGCAGCCAGCACAACTGCCGACAGCCAGATCTATTCCCGTGCCGGTTATATCCACTCCGCTTCCGGAAACTGGCTCTTCAAAGACGGTCATGTGAAGAATATCAAATACCGTCACGGTCTGCTGACAGACTGCAAGTTTACGCTTTAAGAGCGGTTTTCCGCCGGAAAACATTATTTTCTCTGAAAAAAACGGGAAAAATACTGAAAAAAGTTATTCTGTTTCCATTCTGCCACTGGATTTTTTGAAAAACCGGGGCTATATTACTGATGATTGTACATTTTTTTTGACTAATCACAGGAGGAAACAGTCAATGGCAATTTTCGAACTTTTCCAGGGCATGATGCCCAAGCCGGAAAACGTGGCACAAGTCGCTGCAGTTCCGTATGATGTTGTTAACACCGAAGAAGCTGCAGAACTTGCAAAGGGAAATCCCCTTTCCTTCCTGCGCGTCTCCAGACCCGAAATTGAAATGGAACCGGGAATCGACCTGCACTCCGATCCGGTCTATGCTAAAGCAGTTTTCAATTTCCGCAGACTGATCGCTGAAGCCCCCCTCGAATACGATCCTGAACCGAACCTTTATGTCTACTCCCTGAAGATGGACGGCAGAACACAGGTCGGTATCGTCGGCGGTGCTTCTGCTGAAGATTACGACAACAACGTGATCAAAAAGCACGAAAAGACCCGTAAGGACAAGGAAGATGACCGCGCAAGACATGTGATGGAACTCCGTTCTCATACAGGTCCCGTGTTCCTGACCTACCGTGACAACGACAAGATCAATGCCATCGTCAAGGAAATCTGCACCGAAACACCGTACTTCTCTTTCGTTGCGCCCGATGGAATCGAACACAAACTCTGGAAGACCGGTACCGAACGCGGACGCCAGATCTCCGAACTCTTCCGCAAGGAAGTTCCCTGCATGTATATCGCTGACGGTCACCACCGCGCAGCTTCCGCCTCCCGCGCAAAAGCTCAGTGCATGGCACGCAATCCCATGCACAGCGGCGCAGAAGATTACAACTTTTTCCTTGCAGTAACGTTCCCCGCAAGCGAACTCAAGATCCTGCCCTACAACCGCGTTGTGAAGGATCTCAACGGCTTGACCGCTGAAGCATTCCTTGATAAGCTGGCAGAAAAGTTCACCGTGGAAAAGACATCTGATCCGGCTCCCGAAAAGAGCGGAACATTCCGCATGTACCTCGGCAAACAGTGGTATGCACTTGCTCCGAAATTCGATACAGCATCTCTGGGCGTCATTGAACGCCTTGATGTCAGCGTGCTTCAGGATAATGTTCTTGCTCCGCTGCTTGGCATCGGCGATCCCAGAACAGACAAGAGAATCGACTTTGTCGGCGGGATCCGCGGAACAGGCGAACTGGAACGTCTGGTCGACGGCGGAAAAGCTGAAGTTGCATTCTCCATGTATGCCACCACACTGGATCAGCTGATGGATATCGCGGATGCCGGAGAGATCATGCCTCCGAAGTCCACCTGGTTTGAACCGAAACTCCGTGACGGACTTGTTGTTCACAACTTCAAGTGCTGATCGGATCATATAACTGAGGAAGAGAGAAATGAGAACTGCTGAACTTTCCCGTACGACTAAGGAAACGGATATTTATGTCAAGATCGACCTTGACGGTTCCGGAGTTTCAGATATTGATACAGGGCTTCCGTTTTTCGATCACATGCTGATCCTTTTTGCCAAACACGGCAAATTTGACCTGACCGTAAAAGTCAAAGGAGATCTGGAAGTGGATGCTCATCACAGCATGGAAGATACCGGACTGGTTCTGGGAAAAGTGATTGCGGATGCGCTCGGTGACAAAGCCGGGATCACCCGCTGCGGCAGCTGTATTCTCCCCATGGATGAAACGCTTTCCATGGTCGCCGTGGATCTTTCCGGAAGACCTTACCTGGTTTACCGGGTGGAGCCGCGGGCGCAGTATATCAAAGATATTGATACTGACCTCTTCGGTGAATTTTTCCGGGCACTTTCCAATACAGCAGGGATGAATCTGCACATCCGGATGCTTGAAACCGGGGAAACCCACCATGTCTTCGAATCTATCTTCAAAGGATTCGGACGTGCGCTTTGTACTGCAGTCACACATGACCCGCGTGTTGTAGGCATTCCCTCAACAAAGGGTTCACTCTAAGAAAAGGATTTTCTCTCTATGGAACAAAAACGGGAAACATGGGGCGGAACGATCGGTTTTGTGCTGGCAGCAGCCGGTTCAGCCATCGGACTGGGCAACATCTGGAAGTTCCCCTACATTACAGGAATGAACGGAGGCGGAGCTTTCGTTATCGTCTATCTGATCTGTATTTTTCTTCTCGGCACCCCTTTGATGCTGAGTGAGATCGCGATCGGAAGAAAAACGGCACGGAACCCTTACGGGGCATTCAAAGAGATTTCACCTGCCGGTTCAAAATTCTCTTATATTCTGGGCGCGCTTCTGCTTCTGCAGGCTGTTCTTATGATCTACTCCGGTGTTGATAACGTCATCGAC
>JAFTJI010000021.1 GCA_017456495.1 Lentisphaeria bacterium
AGTTCAGCGGTTTGCCGTTTTTAGACATTTTGAGCGTAATGGGTGATTTCAGGATCGCTTTTCCTTTGGAAATGATCTGATCGGGCAAGCCGTGTGCACCGAAAACATATTCCCGGTTGAGACAGAAGAGAGAATTTCCCTTTCTTTTGATGGGTGTCCAGGGGGGGAGAACTTCATCTTCCATCCCGATCTTGTTGCCCATCCATTCCAGGGAGGGGATCGTCATGGAAGACTTGACCTGAATCTTCTTCCCTCCCTTCATTGCAAGATCAGCAACGATGGGCATGACCCCGGGCTTATGAGGTTTTGGAAGAGCTAATGTTGTGCTTGCAATGGTGCTGCCTCTGCGGAACTTCAGGACACCTTTCTTTCCGTTGAATGTCACGGCTCCGCTGACCATTTCAGCCGGAACACCGGTCTGCTTCAAATCGGTCGTGACCGTAATGGTATTGTCATCGGGGTCGACGGTATAAGTCAACTTGACTTTTTCCGGGACGAACTGAGCGGCGGGAGCTTTTTCTGCTACTTCAAGGTTCACGAAGATATCAAAAAAGAATTGACCATCCAGCCGGACCATTCCAGCCATGCTGTATCTTCCCGGCGGGGGCATGGGGAGAACACAGGTTGCTTTTCCGTTGACAAATTTTTCCTGTTTCCGGAATTTTGTTCCTTGGATATAACATTCCAGCAGGATCTTGCTGTCCGGAACCGGTGTGTTTCCGGTATCAAAGGAGATAAAAACCTTTTTCTGCGCGTAATCTACATAAAATTCCATTTTGCTTGCTTCCTGACAAAGCGGGTGCAGCGCGGGAATATTTTTCTGTTCTGCATTGACAGAGAATGCAATGGCAGACAAAAAGAGAAAAGTAATAAAATGTAAGTATTTCATATAGCGTAATCTCACAATCTGTTCAGATCTCCTCAGAGATCCCAACCTTTGTTCGCGGTATCTTCTGTCTGCGCTTCGGTCAATGCTTCAACATGACCATCCAGGAATCCCATATTTCCCCGGCTTCCGTGAGGAGCGAAGAAGTTGACGACATATTTGTTTGTCGTAAGAGTTGTTCTTTTGCAGAAATACTGGTTGGGGTTGTTGAATTTTCTGACTTCCGGGTAATTATTGCAGACACAACCGGACATATAATACATTCCGGAGGGGCGTTTGAAATAATTTATTTTCCGGGGCGTGTTATTGAAATTCGGATAACAGAGAGCAATAGAAGATGCTTGCCAGATCTTTCCGGCACTGGTATAGGTGAATTTTGTATCAGGACATTTTGAGTCTTTTTGGCTGCTTGGCAGATATCCGAGAGATCTCAAAGCTCCGCGCCATTCCCCGTAATTTGGAACACTCAAAGTTGCCCAGACACACCAGTCTTCGTTGTCGGTGGAATACTGAAGGATCCCAAGCATGGATTGTTTCTGCATATTTGTACAATCTGCGCTCCGTCCTTTTTGTCTGGCTGTGTTCAGTGCCGGCAAAAGCATTCCCGCAAGAATTGCGATGATTGCAATCACAACGAGCAGTTCGATCAAGGTGAACATTTTGCTTTTTGAGCTTCTCATTTTTTCTCTCCTTATGGTTTTGTTATATTATTTTTGTTCTTTCTGTATCTTTACGGACTCTCTTAAAACAAGCGAGACCGGTATCAACTGGTTTCGAATGTTCCGGATATTTTTCTTTTCTGCTGCATCAACAATGGAATCGGTTGCCAATTTGCCCATTTTTTCAAAATCCTGCGTGATTGTTGTCAGCATAGGAAACGAGGTTTCGGAGATCATGGAACCGCCGAATCCGATCAATGAAAAAACTTCCGGAATGGAATACCCTTTGAAAAAGGCAATGTTGTTGAGCGCAGACGCAAGAACGTCGGATTCACAGATGACTCCATCGGCTTTTTCCTGCAGGATTTTTTTCAGGATTTTTGTCATATATTCCCGGTCATGAGACTTGCTGTAGTCGATGGGCAGAAGAAACGGCTTTGTTCCTTCGGGATAATATGCCGCGATCCCTTTCCGGAACCCTTCAATACGGCGAGTCTTATATTCGATATCCGGAATGGTATTGTCTTTTCCGCTGAAAGCGTACACTATTTTTTTATGTCCGCTTTCCTGCAGATATCTGACAGCCTCTTCGATCCCCGCGGCATCATCTGTGGTTACACCAACCCCGTCAGGATTGCTCAGGTTGACTGTTCCGTAAGGGATTTTTTCCCGTTCCAGTTCTGCGGTGAACGGTTCCAGCTGTTCCAGCTTTGAAACGTGAAAAATCACTCCGGCAATACGCCAGCCCATCAGTTTCCGGATCAGATTTTCCGGTGAATCCCCAATATGATGAACGGTGAGAGTATAACCGCGGCGGCTGGCAGCTTCGATCACTCCGCTCTGGATCCGTCCGGTATATTCCACCGTTCCCATGTCTGAGTGAACGAATGCCAGAACATTGCTGAATTTTTTCCCGATGGAAGCCGCCATCTGATTTTTTCTATACCCCAGCCGCAACGCTGTCTCAAGGATCCGTTTCCGGGTCTCCGGACGCAAAGACTGTGCCCGCGGGTGATCATTCAGAACCTGCGATACTGAACACAGGTTGATCCCCGTTTCCCTTGAGATATCTTTTAACGTTACAGCCATAGGGGGAACCTTATATTAATACTCTGCGACAGCCAATCCGTAACCGCAAATCGACGGAACCGTGAAGGTCACATGGTCGTCGTTTTGTTCGAATGGGATCTCTTCTCCGTTGGGAGCCAGATAAACCCGTTTGACCGCTTTGCCGTCAAGGCGCAATTTGATTTTCACGTTGAACGCATCCAGAGCCTCTTCCACGATCAGCATTTCACCGCGTTTCTCCGGCAGGTAGTTCAGCAGATGCACCATGAGCCGTCCGGGCTGTTCTGAAACGATCGCACGTCCGAATGAGGGCAGTCCTGACTCGATTTTCAGCATGGGATCCGCAAAAAGATGTCCGATCATCGCCTTGCAAATATCCCGGAGTTCAACAGAAGCTGCTGTATTATAACCGTCAAACAGCTTTCCGGAGCAATACGCAACCTGATCGGTGAAGGTCACAAACGGAAGATCAGTCACCCCGTTCGGCGGCGTATAGAAGTAGGAGTAAACTCCATCCCATTTATGATCATAATAAGGAGCCACGATATTTCCTGCAACGATTGTTCCCGGCAGAGCTTCTGTTTCCACACAGTCAGAATAAACGGAAAGGGGCAGGGCAGGGATGAGATCTTTATAATCTCCTGTCATAGAGAAATATGCCGGATTGAAAGTCTTTTCTTTCCGGAATTTGACACCCCATTCTTTTTCGAAGCAGAACTGTTTCTTTTCCGGATCCAGTCCGGATTCTCCCGTTGCAAGGATCTTTCCGCCGGATTTCAGAAATTCTGCGATCTTTGCCTGAAGCTCATCTGTCAGCAGAATGTCATCGGGAAGAACAAGAACTTTGTATTTTGACCAGTCATTCAGCGGATCAACGCAATCAAACTGCATTTTCAGCTCAGAGAGCATCCGGACCGCCATTTTCATGCTGTTCGTTGCAAGACCGCCGGAGAAGAGAATTGCCATATCGACCGGGTTGGCTGCATCGCGGTACCAGGGATCATACTGTTTTACCGTGGCGTAAATCTCTTTCAGACGATCGACGATTCCCCGGTGGTAAAGTCCGCTGGGATGAATGTGGTCCCCGATGTTCGGACGCATTCCGTTTGCACGTCCCAGGAAAAGGTCATACTCGACAGCGGCAGCGGTTCTGAGACTTCCGAAATCGCCCCAGGCATAAAATCTGCCGGTCATGTTGAAAACCGGTTCATCTTTGGCTACGGTTCTCAGATAACGTGACCGGAGCGGAAGCGCATCATAACCCCAGTTGGGGTAGGTGGGCAGACACTCACATTCAAGATAGGAGCCGTACTTCAGGTTGTCCCGGGCGGAAAGTCCCAGACAGTACATCAGAAGATCATCTTTCCGCGGCTGGACGATATCGGAGATCTCCTGCGCAAGACTTTTCGCAGAGAGTATTGCGTACTCTTCTGCATCTTTATCGTTTTCCGGATCCATTCCGAGTTTTCTCATGCCTTCGACACAGTGGCGGCAGTAGCAGGGAAATGCATTGAAACTGTCAAGCAGAAAACCGGAAACGGGATATTTCTCTTTGACTTCTTTGATCAAGCTCAGGATATATTGTCTGTAGGGGGAGTTGATGCACATGATGCGTGCATAAGGTGTGATCATGCTGTGCATGACTTCCGAGTGGAAAAATTCTCCGTTCTTTCCAATCTGGCACCAGTCAGGATGCCGGACCCCGTCTTCATTGCTGAGACCGCAGTTGAGGTAAGCTGTGACTTTAATATCTCTTTTCCGGCAGGCGGCAACAAGGTCGCCGAAGTAATCGTGACCGGGCTTCATAGACGGATGGCGGATCCCGATTTTTGTATCATAATAGCAGAATCCCTGATTGCATTTTGCCGGGAATCCCACCAGCTCCGCTCCGATTTCCTTTACAGAATCAGCAAAGAGTTCCGCATCGAACTTATGCCCCACATCAGGACAAGCCTGCATGGTGTGATTATCAAAAAACAAAACATATTCCGGATGAGCCATGATCCTTATCTCCTGAAATTTTTTCGTTAAAATATTGCACGCTAAACGTTTAGCCTAAAATTAATATATCACGTTATAAATAAAAATTCAAGGCTTTCTGCAAAAAAAATCTTTGTGGTGCATTGCGCTTATTGCCGTTTTTGTGATTTTCCGGAAGAGAAATGGAAATCAAAAAAAAAAGCAGAATCAGAGCAAAAAAACGCTGCTTATTGAGACTTTTTGTTTTTTTATTTGTCTTAAATACTTGAATTTTGATTTTTTACGTGCTATTTTACACCGGAGAAAGATAACAACAGAGAAAGATAACAACAGAGAAAGGATTTTACCATGAAAAAAACATTGATCGCGTTATCATTGGCTGCAGCGGCACTTGTTTCTGCAAGAGACATCAAAGACAACCTTGATTCGGCAAAAATTGGGGCTGAGATGATCCCCGGGTGGACTATCAACCGTTCCAACAAAGCCGCTGATTACGGAAAAAGTGTGATCGTTGTCGGCAGCGAAGCCGATGAAAAAGCACTTCAGCTGACCGCTCCTGCTGATCGTTCCAATTCCATTTATATGCTTGGCGCAACTGCTGTAAATGCCGGTGAATTTCTGGAATTTTCCGCAAAGGTCAAGGGAAAAGGAACTGTGACTCTCTCCTACTATCCCTATGGTGAAAAAGGCGGCTTTGTCGGCGGCGTTCCTGTCCCCTACAAAGCTGTTGTCCTCGGCAATAACTGGGTGGAAATCAAATGCAAACTTCAAGTGAAAAACTCTAATAACGGTACACTTGTTAAATTTATCCGTCCCTGCATCTCCCTTAGTAAAGGCGGTGAGCTTTTGATCGAAGATATTGATCTCGAAATCGACAATGACTGAAATTTTCAGGGGAAATGATTTCTTTATTGCTTTAAGCAGAACAATCAGTTACATCCTGCGTCACAATCCGCAGAAGTTCGGTTTACAGCCGGATGATGGCGGTTTTGTGCGCGTGGCTGATTTGCTGAGTGTTCTGCATGCTCATTTTCCCGAATTGCTGAATGTTTCTTTTGAAGACTTACAGCAGATGATACGCCGTTCTGAAAAAAAACGGCATGAGATATCCGGAGACAAAATCCGGGCTTGTTACGGTCACTCCAGAGTGAACATTCTCAAGCCCGCTGCCGTTCCTCCGGATATTCTTTTTCATGGAACGACTGCAGAGGCTTCTGAAAAGATTTCTCTGTCAGGTTTGCTGCCCATGCAGCGGCAGTATGTTCATCTTTCAGAAGACCGAAAAACAGCTCAGATGGTAGCGGAACGCCGCACTGCTTCGGCTGTTATTTTACAAATCAATGCAAAAAAAGCGTTTGAGTCAGGAATAAAATTTTACAAAGGGAATGACACCACCTGGATGTCGGAACCGATTCCCGTTGCTTTTATAACATTTTCAGCCGGACAGTAAAGAATGATATTTTTTATCTGTTCTGCTATAGCTTTTTTCTGGAAAATACAGAATATCAGCTTGCATTTAAATGAGTTTCGGGATATGTTAATGGAGGCAATTTCAAAAGTCTTCAAAAATGGCAGAAAATTCTTGTTGCGATCTGCAAATGGAGCGTTTTCGGTGGTTACCCTTCCTCCTTCGCTGAAGCTACGGAGGACAAGCTGGGCAGCCACGCTCAAACTACCATTTCCAACTCATCAACAATCTTTTTTCAGCCAAATTTTGCCGGACTTTTGAAATTACCTCAATGGAGAAAATTTAATTTGCAATAAACTTGGGAATTTTATATATGAAGAAAATCTTTTTATTCCTCTTTTCTGTTTTGATAGCATGTTTTTGCATGGCAGAAGAGTTCTGTATGGAAAAATACCGGGCTGCAATGAAAGAGATGAGGCAGGGCGGATTGCCTGTTGTTGCCGTTTATGTCAGAAATATTGAGTATCTTCCTCCTGTTAAAAAACATCTGCTGGAAAATAAAGCATTTATGGCTCAGGATGGCAAGAAGTTCAGATTTTTTTGTGTCGATATGGTCCGGATGGCATCTTTCCCGATCTATGACAAAGTTGTCGTTTATCATAAGGACAATACCGGAACAGATATGTTCGATTTGGCGGAAATCAGACCGGAAAATTATGCTGAGAAGATTGAAACGATGCTGAAACCGATTCCGGACGAAATCAAATTTTCGTACTATCCGCATGGCGATATCAAAAAATTTTATCAGAAAGTCAGAAAAGGTGAATTTTCCTATCATGTCACCAATCGCGATGGAACACATATTTTCCACTATCACCTGCAACATTATTTTCGCGGGCTTTTTATTCCGGATGAAATCATGATCGACATGATCCGGGAACTCCGGAAAAAGAATCATCCCAAAGAGTTCTGGAGCAAAGCGTTAATGCTCCATACTTATAATTGCTCTGCCTACTACAGACCCGGAACCGGAGAACGCAGCATCGGCAGCTGGCTGAAAATAGCAGATCTGCTCCTTGAAGCAGGAGCAGACCCGAATTATGCCGATGATTATGGACTTTCCACGGCATACATGCTGTTACGGTTTGCATCGGAAAAATGGGATAAAGCCAGAGAAGCTGAGCCTGTTTTCCTGAAGCTTGCCGGTGCCGGACTGGATATCAACCGGATCTATCCGAATAAACGTTACCCCGAACAAGGTTTTGCCATCAGGAAAAATAACAGTAAATATATAGAAGATCCAATTCCGGAAAAAGGGGAACATCCATGGCTGCTCAATTACAAATTCAGCTGGAACGATAAAATATATCTTATCAAAAAATGGAAGCTGGATATCAATGCAGGCGGCGGATATTTTCTGAAAGATGTGATCGCAAATTTCAGAGCCAGGTACAGCCGGGTTGGAAAGACACAGTATGAACTGGTTGAAGAACTGTTGAAACTGGGAGCAAACCCGAACGCAAGAGTTGATGCTGAAGCTCAGACACCGTTCCTTTTCGTTTGTCAGAACCTTCACCGGCGCGGTATGCTTGATATGTTTCATCTGATGCTGCAGTATGGTGCCGATCCGAATCTTACCTGGGTTTACGTTGACCGTCATTTTGATCGTCATACCAGAAATGCTTACACAACGATCCCCCATTACAAGCTCGATGCACTCCGGGAGTATGTTGAAGCCCTGCTTGATAAAGGTCTCAAGCCGGAATCCGTTGATATCGGAGCCGCAATGGGGAAGAGGGATGAAGATCTGGCGATCTATATTCTGGAAAGAGGCGGTTACTGTAAAACCTTTGATTCTATCGACAAACGCCGGTTCCCCAGATTGGCGGAACATGTCCGCAATCTTCCTCCGTCAAGGATCAAACCGGATCCGCCGGATAAAGGCAGCTGGCAGCGGGATTATGCAGTAATGAGACCTCAGGGAACTCCTCAGGAAAAAGCGGTTCTTCAGCGCGCTGCGGATATCCTTTTAAAATATACAGATTTCAGAAGCAACCAGCGTTTTTATTTCTCGTCTTCCTATTCTCTGGATATGGTATTTTATCCGGGCTGTCCGGCACCGAATTACAGAGACTGGATCGTTGAAGAGTCTTTCTTCGTTGATTCCGTTTATGCAAAAACAGAAGAAGAGAAAGAGATTTCTTATATCAGAACAGCTCTGGCAATGTCCGACTGGTCCCTGGAACTTCTGTTCGGCATCGTTTACGGTTTTCCGAAAGGAACCAGTCATGGGCGGGATATTGATCTTATTGAGCTGAAAGAAAAGGCAATTTACGGTCTGAAGGTAAACATTCAAACCGCTGCAGAGCTTTATGTATTTTTGCCGAAGCATAATCAGGTCGTGCTGGATTATCTTCCGGATCACACCGCAGCTTTTCTGAAAAAACGGCTTGATGCGATTCCGAAGGATGCTCAGAAAAAAGATAAGGTCAAAGCGATCCAAAAAACAGTCGGAGAGCTTTTGACATTCTTCTGGCGCGGAGAGGCTCCGGAAGAACATGAAGGTCTTCAGGAGGATATTTCTGCTTACTGGGGAAAACTTTATGCTGTCATGGAAGAGGAACTTATCAGATTGTCAAAACTGGAACTGAAACCACTGGTGCGTCCGGAGCGATTTATGAAATCTTCTATTGTCAGAATTCTCGTTTCTCCAGAAGTTTTGAGAAACCGGGCGTATAACCGGACACACCGGAAACGGCAATATGGTTCTTTTGAAGATAAGATTCGTGGGTTCAAAGAGAGTTATACCGGATCAAAGGCGGCAAAGAAAAATTTTGCAAAAATCATTGATCTCATGCTGACGGTTCCTACTGCCAGACGTCTTCTTGAGGCAATGCCGGATGATCTCCGTTTTTATTCCGGGACGTATGGCGATATGAGGGCAAGGTACAGTTATCATAGGCAGGTCGGGATCAATGGCGTGATGATAGATGCTGCAGATGATATCTCCGGAACACCGGAATATCTGCTTTCTCTCATCAACGATCTGGTGCATGAAATGACCCATTGCGAACAACAGATGGCTGGCGTAAAACTTTTTTATGCTGCAGATAACAGAGAGAATATGGTGTACCATAAGCTGCAGGAAATCCATCCTCAGATCAATTCTTATCTGGCATTGAGGGATCTTCTGGATCATCCGGATTACAGGGATACCGCAGAAAAAATGCTGCCGGTTTATTGTTATGTGCTTGACCGGATATACCGGCAGCATTCGGGAGATTTGGCACTCTGGCGCAATGAAGTCGTAAAAGCCTACATGACCAACGGCAGGATATATCCGCAGAGAGATTTGAGAAGGGAACTCATACAGAAATGGTTTTATCTTTACGGAAAACAGTTCCGCTATCCTCTGCGTAATAAGGACGGATTGCGCTTTGAAGAACTGATCATCAAATATGAACAACTGATGGAAACTGGTCTTGGGATGGATTTTTACCGGACAGTGGACCCTACCGCCATGCATTGATGGTTCAGTAAGATTTCAAAAAAGCCGTTTGTTGTGAATTATACTGCAGTCGAAAAGGATGTTTCTGATTCAAAACAAAAGATATCCGGGAAAATTTTTCATGATATTTCTGTTTTCTTTTTGACATTTTCTAAGAAGATGATATATTATCACTTGAGAGTTTTGCATGAGAGTACTGTCTTTCCGGGATATTTTTTCCCGGGAAAGTATAAAAAAACAGTGCTTTTATTGCAAAAAACGTAAAAACTGTAAAAAAATATGAAAAAAAAGGCGGTTTTAATTTGACAAATCGCATTTTTCAATATAGATTTACAGGGTATGACTTCAGAGGAAGAATAACGTATAAAAAATAATATAAAAAAACGAAGGAGTTCTCCATGGGTGTTCTCAACCGAATCATGTTAATCCTGATCCTGCTGGCAGCAGCGGGTGCAGCCGTCCTTTCATACTTTCTGTTTGAAAAGCGGACAGAGATGCTTAAAGGCTGGCAGTTAATGGCTGATCAGATCAACACTACCGCAAAAAAGATGGATCAGGGATCCGGTACAAAAGTTGCTGCTGATATCAAGAGCGGGGAGTTTTCCCATCGTGATTTGACAGCGATGGAAACCCGTTTGAAAAAGCTCTCAGCTGCAGCAGAAAAGCTTATTCAGCAGCGAGATGCTCTTGCTCAGACGATCAGCACGATCGTTTATGACACTGTCGGAGAAACAATTGATAAAAATGAACTTCTGAAACTGGATACTTACGAGGCATATCAGACGAAGGTTGCTCAGAGTGTCAAGACCAAGATCCAGAAAGAAAGAGATGCTCACAGAAAAATTGTTGCTAATTTTGCAAAAGTGGGAGCTCCGCTCGGTAAGGAAGTCACTCCCGGCGCGATCGAAAACGACTTTGGTGACAGTCTGGTTGATGAAATCCGGAAAGCTGTTCAGGAAAAGAATCGCTTGATCAGCGAAGGAAATAAAGCATTCAGAACAGTTGCTTCTGTTGCCGGTACATCCCATTCTAATGATAATTTTGCAGCAAGTTCCAAGTCTGTATATGAAGCAGTCGCCAAGTTGAAACTCGAAAGAAATACAGAAAGAACAGGCAGAACAAATGCAGAAGCAAAAGTCAATCAGCTTCAGAGAAAGATTGTTCAGCTGGAACGTGCCAAGATCAACCTCGAAGGCAATGTTAAGAAACTGGTCGCTGAAATTGCTATGCTCAGAAAGAAAATCAACCCGACCAACGATGCTAACGTCAACAGAATGGAATATCAGCCCAAAGATTTGAACTACTATCTGTCTCTCTACTCTCTGGTCAGAAATGAAGTCAAGAAGGTTGATACGAAATGGAACTTTGTTATTATTGACCTGGGAGCAAAGACGACTGTGCAGCAGACCTTTGCCGGCAAGACATACAAGACCGTTCTTGACATTAACCCCGGAACTGTTATGACAGTGGTTCGCGGAATCAAGACAAAGACCCCGAAAGTAATTGCAAAGATCGTTCTTTCTGAAGTCCATGCGGACCACGCTGTAGCCAATATCATGATGGATACCGTTCAGGATACCATCCGTGAGGGCGATACAGTTTTGTTCCTCAACGATGACAAAGATCTTCTCAAGATGGACATTCAGAAGCTCCTGTCAGGTAAGAAATAATATTTCAAGAGAAAGGATTTTCTGAAATGTTACGTTCAACAGCATTTACTGTTATAGGTATTGTTTCCTTCCTTTTGATCGCTGCGGCAATCACGCTCCAGATCATGGAACTGGATGCCTACGGAGATTTGCAGCCTTTGATCCAAAAGGTTATGGGAAAGTAAAAAACAGACCTTCTTTTCAAACAGAAAGATACTGCAAGGGGAATATTTCTTTTGCAGTATCTTTGTTATTACAGGGCATACACTTTTATGAAACAAACTCATTTTGTCTTTCTGGCGGCACTTGTTCTTGTGCTGATCCTTTGCTGCGGATGTGCAGCGTTTTCCACGCCGCAGGAACGTTCCGGAATCAATCCGAAACCTTTCAATTCCCAGGCAAACTGGGAACTTCAGCCCATGGGAGGGCGGTTCGCTTATTGAACTGCATGACCTATGCCTCCGCAAAAATCTGATTTCGTTTCTGCTCCCATCGGCAGAACCATGATAAAAACTGCCGTTCCCATGCTGGCGGGCACTCTTGCCATGTCCGGATATAATATAGCAGATACTTACTTTATCGGGAAACTTGGAGAAGATCCACTCGCAGCAGTCGGTTTTACCATGCCGGTCGCAATGTTTGCCGGCTGTATTTTTCATGGACTCGGCACCGGGATGATGACTTTGGTTGCCCATGCTTTGGGCGGTGAACGGCGGGAGCGTGCCGCTGCGATCACGACTGCCGGTTTTGTCATGACGGTCCTGCTGACAAGTTTGCTTGCGTTGATCGGGATCCTTACCATGAGACCGGTTTTCACTCTGCTCGGAGCGACTCCGGAACTTCACGGAATGATTCAGAAGTATATGTTTGTGTGGTATATCGGGACTCCTCTTGCAGTGATCGGAATGGCTGGAAACTCTATTCTCATTACGGCAGCGGACTCAAAACTTGCCAGTACGATGATGATTGTCGGGATGCTAATCAATGTTGTTCTTGATCCTGTTTTGATTTTCGGCTGGTGGATCATTCCCGGAACCGGGATTTTCGGCGGGGCTTTGGCAACGGTTATTTCTCAAGGTGTTTCATCTTTGATTATTCTGTTTTTGATTTGGAAAAAGCACCATTTGATATCCCGGATCCCGCTGGATCTCCGTTTTATCCGGAAAGTCTGGACGATGGTTTTGCGGGTTGCGATACCATCTATTCTCGGGATGGTTCTGATGCCGATCGGGAGTGCGATTGTAACGAAAGCGATTTCCGGGTTTGGAACTGCCTATGTTGCCGGGGCGAATGCTGCGGCACGTTTGGAAGGGGTTGCGTTCCTGGTTCCCATGGCGTTGGGAATGTCCATGATGCCGATGGTTGGACAGAATTTTGGAGCCAGGCGGTTTGACCGGATCAACCAATGCCGCAGGTTTGCCATGCGGTTTGCTTTGTCATACGAGTTTCTGCTTGCGATTGTTATCTGCATTTTTGCGCCTCAGATCTCAGCGATTTTCTGCAGTGAAAGTCCGGAAGCAGCGAAGGTGATGACTCAATATTTGCGGATTGTTCCATTCGGCTTCGGTCTTCTGGAAGCTCACAGGTATTCCGGTTTTGTTTTTACCGGATGCAACAGACCGGCAGCTTCTGCGTGGCTGAGTGCCCTGCGGATCGTTGGATGTCTGATTCCGTTCACGCTTCTTGCGGCAAAGTTCGGAAATATGAATTGGGTATTTGCTGCGCGGCTTGCGGCTGATGTTTTCTCCGGAATCGTCGGAATGACCTGTGCGCATCTTCTGACCTGGCGTTTATTACGGGAGAATACGGCAAAATGAAAACAGTCTGTGCTGCGATCATCCGTGAGAAGGGGATGATTCTTGTATCCAACCGTCCGGCATCGAAAGCTGCAGCGGGAAAATGGGAGTTTCCCGGCGGGAAAGTTGAGCCCGGCGAGAGTTTCGGGGATTGTATCAAGCGTGAAATGCTGGAAGAACTTGCCTTGGAAGTAATTCCGCTGGATGTGGTTTTTGATATTATTCATCACTATCCGGCGGGAGCGATCCGGCTTGTTTTCTTGCGTTGTCTGCGGAAAAACGGCAGTGAACCTGTGGCGAAAGAGGGGCAGGAATTCCGCTGGATCCCGTTGAAAGAATTGCGGGAATTGGACTTTTTGGAGGCTGATAAAGCACTTTGTGAGCTTCTTATTCCGCCGGAAGACGGAAATTCTCTTTGAAGTCCCTTGAATAAAACGGAAAATGTTGTATATTACCAACAGATAGAAATATGAGCGATCTTCGGGGCTGGGTGCGTCGTAATGGCAAATCCCGACCGGCGGTAAAGTCCGCGAGTCTATAGAAGACAGATCCGGTGAAATTCCGGGACCGACAGTGATGCAGGGTGGATCCTGCGAGTCTGGAAGGGAGAGGGTCGCAGCGGATATTGAAATGGTTTTGATATTCAGCGTGCGCCGGCTCAAACAAAATTCAGGAGGCGCGGCAGCGTTATGGAAGAAAAGATTTTTCACACAGTAGAAGAGGCAATTGCCGAAATCAAAGCCGGGAAGATGGTCATTGTTGTTGATGATGAATCCCGCGAAAATGAAGGGGATCTTGTCTGTGCGGCAGAACTTGTGACCCCGGAAACCATTGTTTTTATGGCAACTCACGCAAGAGGTTTGATCTGCACCCCGATCCCGGAAGCAAGAGCAAAGGCATTGGGCATTGCCCGTCCGCCTTCCACTGACCACTTCGGAACTGCCTTTACGGAAAGTGTCGATACTTTGAACGGAACCTCCACAGGGATCTCTGCATACGACCGAGTCAGAACCATTCAGGATCTTCTGGATGATTCTGTTCCGTCCAGTGCTTTTGCGCGTCCGGGACATACTTTTCCGCTGGCAGCGCGTCCGGGTGGAGTGCTTCAGAGAATCGGTCATACGGAAGCTGCAGTCGATCTGGCAAAACTTGCCGGACTGAAGCCTGCCGGGGTGATTTGCGAGATCATGGGTGATGATGGACACATGCTCCGTCTGGATGACTTGCGGGAGTTCGGAAAGAAGCACGGACTGTGTCTTTGCACGGTGGCAGACATTGTGGAATACCGCCGCCGGACAGAAAAGCTTGTGGTCTGCGAAGAAAAAGTAAAACTTCCCACCCGTTATGGCGATTTTGATCTTTATCTTTACCGTTCCCTTGTGGATCAGACGACTCATCTTGCGCTGGTTTGCGGAGATGTTTCCGGGAAAGACAATGTCCTTACCCGCGTTCACAGTGAGTGTCTGACCGGAGATGTCTTCGGCTCTTCCAGATGCGATTGCGGGGATCAGCTTTCCAAAGCGATGCAGATGATCGCCAAAGAAGGCTGCGGCGTTCTGGTTTACCTGCGTCAGGAAGGTCGCGGAATCGGTTTGGAAAACAAACTTCATGCGTATAAACTTCAGGAAAACGGCTGTGATACAGTTGAAGCGAACGAAAAGCTCGGCTTCCCCGCAGATTTGCGAGAATATGGAGTCGGCGCACAGATTCTGACAGATCTTGGGATCAAGGGTGTCCGTTTGTTGACGAACAACCCGCAGAAGCTGGTTGGGATTTCCGGTTACGGACTTCAGATCCGGGAACGGTTGCCGATAGAGATCGAACCTCAGCAGCATGATGAAAAATACCTGCGTACCAAACAGGAACGCATGGGGCATATTTTCAACGAAATACTTCAAGATAACAAATAAAAAAGACAGGAGAAAAGATTATGAGCAAACCTGCGAATGTTTTTGAAGGGAAACTGGATGCAAAAGGATTGAAGATCGCGATTGCCTGTTCCAGATTCAACACTTTCTTTGTGGAAAAACTTCTGGATGGCGCATACGATGCAATCGTCCGTCACGGTGGAAGTCTGGATAATGTGGATGTTGCATGGTGTCCCGGAAGTTATGAACTTCCCTATGTTGCTTCCCGTTTTCTTGCCAACGGAAAATATGATGCAGTGATCGCGCTTGGTTGTGTGATCCAGGGTGCAACTGCCCACGCTTCTTACATCAACGGTCAGGTTTCCAAGTCTCTCGGACAGCTTTCTCTGGAAAGCGGGATCCCTGTGATTTATGGTGTTCTGACCACAGAAAACATTGAACAGGCGATCGAACGCAGCGGAACCAAAGCCGGGAACCGCGGTTTTGATGTGACTGTTTCAGCAATTGAAATGGCAAATCTTGCCAAATCCATGAATCAGAAAGGTAAGAAGTAATTCCATGAACTTTCCGCAAAAGAAATCCTATGTGCGGGTAAATTCCCAGACACACTTCAAGCGTCTGGGAAGAGAGCTTGCCATGCAGTACCTCTATCTCCGGGACATGACACCGGAGACGGATTCTGCAGAAGATATGGAAAAAGCCCGGGAGATGTTCTGGGAACAGGCTGCGAACGGGGAGTTGACTTCCGATGAACGAGTCTTCAAGAAGGCAAAAAATTATGCTGAAAAGATGATTGACGGTGTTCTTTTTTACCTGAAAGATATTGATGATGTGCTGGCATCTTTTTCTGAAAAATGGGATATCACGCGTATGGCGGCAGTTGACCGCAATATCATCCGGATCGCGGTTTATGAGCTGAAATACTGCCCGGAGATCCCTGTGTTGGTGAGTATTGACGAAGCCATTGAAATTTCCAAATACTATGCGACAGAAAAATCCGGTGTGTTCATCAACGGTATTCTGAACGGTGTCAAAGATTCACTTCCTCCCGATGCAAAAGAAAAGGGGAATGAGTAAGTATGGGATTGTTTTCAGTATTCAAGAAGGGGCTCCAAAAAACAGCGACAGCGATCAGCAGAACTGTTACATCCATTTTTACAGAGGTCAAAACATGGGATGAAACCACGTTTTCGACTCTTGAAAATGCACTTCTGGAAGCTGATTTCGGTGCTGAAGCGGCAAAAAAAGTCAAAGAGGACATCAAGGATCGTTATCAACGCGGGCTTCTTACCGGCGAGGATAATATTCTGAAGATTGCCAGCGATGATATTGCTGCCATGATGCAGGAACGCCGTTCCAGCTTGAACACAGCTGCCTCCGGTCCGACAGTCATCCTGATGGTCGGTGTCAACGGCAGCGGAAAAACGACAACTGCCGGAAAAATCGCCTGGTCCCTGACCAGAGCGGGCAAAAAAGTTATGCTTGGTGCATGCGACACGTTCCGTGCAGCTGCTTCCGAGCAGTTGAAGCTTTGGTCCGAACGGACCGGTGCGGGCATTGTTGCATCCAAGACAGGAGCGGACCCTGCAGCTGTAGCGTTTGATGCGGTTTCCGCCGCGATCGCTCAGAATATGGATTACCTGATCATTGATACCGCCGGACGTCAGCAGAACAAGAAATCCCTGATGGATGAGCTTGCAAAACTGCGCCGGATCATTACCAGACTGATCCCTGATGCACCTCATGAAACCTTGCTGACTCTGGACACGTCCATGGGAATGAATATGCTTTCCCAGGCAAAGGAATTTTCAGAGACTGCCGGCGTAACCGGAGTGGTTCTGACCAAGCTGGATGGAACCGGAAAAGGCGGCTGTGCCGTCAGGATCCAAACAGAGTTTCAGCTTCCTGTGCTGTATGCCGGTTTCGGGGAACAGCCGGATGATCTTCAGGAATTTGATCCGAAAAGTTATGCCTCCGCAATGTTCGGTTTGGAGGAGGAATAAAGAAACAGGAGAGTTTTTATGAAAGGGAGATCCATCTTCCTGATCTTTCTGCTGTTGCTGTCGATACCGGCTTCTGCGGAAGATCTTATGAATATTATCGGAGAAGATTTTCATATTTTTTCTGAGGATCGTCCTCTTTTCATAAAACCCTCCAATGCCCGTTTTTTCCGTTGGATATCGGATGAGAAGAAGGCTGCCCGCTACTCCCTGTCCGGCGTGCGGGAGAAACTCTTCCTTTTCGGGATCCCCGTTTCAGAAGTCATTGTTTATTTCAAAGAAAACCGGGTGTCCCGAGTCTATATTTCCGTTTACAACCGCGGCGACAATATGCCGGTTTCTACGGATGAGTTTTATAAAATTTCGAGCAAAATCTTCAGCGGACTGAAGCAGTTTTATCCGGATGAACGTTATATCCGGCGACGGGAAAAGATTGCTGACGGCATGTATATGAATGCGCTTGTCTGGCGGGGGAAAAAATATTCCTGTTCGATCATCTGGAGTCTCAGCGGTAAAACAAAGCGAACGGAAAAGCCGGAGTATCTTCAAGTTGAAATAGAGCCGTTTGATCCAGCCAATGATTCGGCAAAAAGACCGTTGGTTCGGGCTGACCGGACAACCATTGCATCCCGGAGAAATCTTCCTGAAAATGTTCAGCGGAAATCCAATGGAGATGTTTATATTGATCATATTCCCATGGTTGACCAGGGGCAGAAAGGATATTGTGTTGCTGCTGTTCTTGAACGTGTTCTGCGCTATTATAATGTTCCGGTCACACAGCATACGATTGCTCAGCTTTGCGGAACCAGTGCAAGAAATGGAACCTCAACGGATGCGATGGTAAAGGTCATGGAAAATGCCAGCGGAAAGCTGGGTATCCGGATCCGGGAAGAGTATAATCTGTTCAACAAAAAAAGTGCGATCGGAACGTTAAAAGGCATTGTTTCCGCATATAACCGCCTGGCACGGAAGAAAAAGAAGGCGGAAGTAAAAATGGTGATCCGAAACCGGGTAATCTATCTGGATGAAACGATTTACCGTATGGATCCGGAAATTTATGCTGAAGTGCGAAACAATGAGTCCGACCGCCGGAAATTTTATCAGACGGTGATCCGTAACGTTCAGGCAGGTATTCCCGTGATATGGTGTGTTATGCTTGGTATTATGCCGGAGGAGAAACTTTCTGCGCAAAGCAAGGGTGGACACATGCGATTGATTATCGGTTATAATGAGAAGAATCAGGAAATCATTTATACAGACAGCTGGGGGATTGGACACGAACTGAAGTCGATGCCGGTTCAGCATGCCTGGCCCATAACGACCAGAGTGCTTTATCTGATTCCGAGGGCACGGAAAGCGTATTGAAAACAGTACAGGAGTTTTATATGTTGAAGCAGATATGTTTTATCCTTTTTGTTTTTTTCTCCGTTTTTGCTGCGGCAGAAGATGGCGCGGCGATCGTTGGGAGCAAGCATGAACTGTTTTCCAAAAAGAAAGATCAGTTCATTCCTGATGGGAAAAAGTCACTTTTTACCTGGAGTTCCGAAACCAAAACAGCTGCGTTCTATGCCAGCATTCCGGGGCAGGAAAAGGCATTGACGATCTTCGGAAAAAACGTTTTGTCTGCTTACGTCAGGTTTTCCGGAGAGACTCCCTCTGTAATAACGTTTACTCTTTACGATCAAACGGTAATACAGCCGCTTGCGTCTGACAAGTTTATGCAGGAGACGAAAGGGATCTATACTCATTTGAAAAAACGTTATCCCGGGGTAAAACCGAAATTTTTGAACGCCGTCCGGGATGATTTGAAAATCCATGCCGCGTTCTGGGTGTCCGGAAAATATGTTTGTATGATGAAATGGGGGATCCGCAAAGATACTCCTGAGTATCTTCAGATCGAATTTATTTCTGTTGCCGGAAAAAATCTCTCCAGACGGCACATCATGCGGACTCTTTATACTGCAGGGAAATCAGCCAGACGGACCAAAACGGAACAGGCGGAGAACGGTGATGTTTATTTGAGAAACTTTCCGATGTATGTCCAGCCGGAAAAGGGAAACAGTGCTGCTGCAGTCGTTCAGCGGATAATGGAATATAAAGGGATCAAACCGGAAAAACCGATTGAGGCCGCCCCCTTGAAAAAAAGCGTGAAGCTCTTTACTGATACGGATGAATTGCCGTTGCAATTGGCAGAGATCTGCAAAAAAAACAACCTGAAATTGACCCCACATTTTGTGCTGTTCTATAAAGATCGTTCTTTGAGAAGACTTGAGAATCTTGTCGGGCGTTATAATCGGGCGGTCAGAAAACCGAAAAAAGAGAGACTTTCCGTGGCTGCCGGCGGGAAACTTCCGGTTGTTGCAACAATCAAAAAAATGACGCCTGACGTATATATCAGACTCCGGAACGAAGAACACGGGGAACAGGTGTTCGAAGGAGCCGTCCTGCAGAGTATTATGAGCGGACAGCCTGTGATCTGGTATGTAATAATGGGCATTGCAAAAGAAGATAAACTGCCGAAGACAGTGCCGGATCTGCACATGCGTTTGATCATTGGTTTCAATGCGACAACCAAGACCGTTATTTATACGGATTGCTGGGGGAAGGGACATGAGATCAAACGTATGCCGTATGAAAAAGCATGGGCGATTACACTTGGAACCTATACGATTTCTTCGAGGGAGTAACTTATGGAACAGAGTTCTTTTCATAAAAAAATGATGCAGCGCGCGCTGAATCTCGCTGAAAAAGCACGTGGTTTTACTGCACCGAACCCGGTCGTCGGGGCAGTGATCGTGAAGAATGGAAAAATCATCGGAGAAGGCTGGCATCATGGAGCCGGACAACCTCACGCTGAAGTAGAAGCGATCCGTTCCGCCGGGAAACGTTCTCTCAAAGGAGCTGATATTTACGTTACACTGGAACCCTGCTGTACAACCGGGCGGACACCTCCCTGTACTTCAGCGATCATCAATGCCGGGATCTCCCGGGTATTTGCAGGCTGTACCGATTCCAACGGAAAACATGCCGGAAAAGGCTTTGAGATTCTCCGTGCTGCCGGGATCACTGTTGAAACAGGTATCCTGGAAGAGAAATGTCTTCAAGCGAACCGGGCATTTTTCCATCATATCCAGAATCATAAGCCGTTTGTGATCCTGAAGATGGCTTCGACTCTTGACGGAAAAATTGCAACGGTCACAGGAAATTCCCAGTGGATCACCTCGGAACTTGCCCGGAAACGTGTTCAGAAACTCCGGAAAAATTCTGATGCGATCCTTGTCGGTTCAGAGACCTATCGTTTGGATCAGCCGTCACTGACTATCCGGACAGAAAGCGGAAAAGTTCTGAGGACCCCTCTGCGGTTCGTTGCGACTGCACATCCGGAACGTTTGGAAAAACGGGATGGCTGGGAATATGTTGCCCTTACCACGCCGGAACGGTGGAACTGTTTTCTGGAAGAGTTGGGAAAACGCGGAGTCATGCAGCTTCTGATCGAGGGCGGCGGGACACTTGCGGCATCCGCAATTGTGGCGAAAGCTGTTAATGAGATAGAGTTTCACTATGCGCCGAAAATCCTTGGCGGGGCAGGGAGCCGGACAGTCTGTGATGGGGCAAACCCTGAATTTTTATCAGAAGCGATCCCCGTTTCCGATATGAAAATCACCCGTTGCGGAGTGGATTTTATCGTTACAGGAAAACCTGTTTACTGATTTTTCAAAAATTGCCTTGAAAATCTCTGCTTTGGGGGATATATTGTCCTGTAATTAACGAAGAAAGGATCGTGTTATGAGCAGTATTGACACCAACAAGTGCAAGTATGGATATTTTGACTCAGAAAACAGAGAGTATGTGATCACTTCTCCCTATACTCCGAAGCCGTGGATCAACTATCTCGGCGGGGTGGGGGATCTGGATGCGTTCGTCTCAAACCGTGCAGGTGGAACAGTCTGGTATAAACAGCCGCATACAGGCAGATTGACCCGTTATCAGTATATGGCAGTGCCGGAAGATCACCCGGGGTTCTATCTCTATATCCGGACCCTTGACGGTACAGTCTGGAACCCCTCTGTTTCTCCGACACTCACGAAGGTGGATAAGTACGAATGCCGTCACGGAATGTATTACACGAAGTTCGATTCCGAAAAGAGTGGACTCCGTGCGCAGGTGAAATATTTCATCCCGGCAGAAGATCCTGTCATGCTGTGGGATGTTACTTTCACCAATAATACCAATGAAGAGATGGTTTTCTCTGCGTATCCTTATCTTGATTTCTCCATGCGCGATATCGCAAAAGACGTGATGTACTATCACTTCTGCGGAAACCAGATGACCGGAAGCTACTGCGAAGAACATAATGCACTCATGCTTGATTATTATGCTTTTGAGGCTCATCATCCGGGCTTTACTCTCTTCAATGCCTCCAAGCCGTTTACAAACTATGATATGCGCCGCGATACATTCATTGGACGCTGCCGTTCCGAAGCGAATCCGGAAGCGTTGGACAGCGGAGTTCTTGCAAATTCCGATGTTATCGGAGCCGGGTTCCATATCTGCGGAGCATTCAAGCTCAACTTCAAACTGGCTCCCGGAGCTTCTGAACGTGTCGTGATCAAGCTTGCTGCCAACCGGAAACTGGAAGATGCAGCTGCTCTGCTTAAGAAATATGATGATTTTGCCGTGGTGGATGCCGCCGCAAAGAATTTCGCCGACTGGTGGGATTCCATCCTTGAAAAGAATCAGGTCTACACTCCCGAAAAGGGATTGAACGAAATGCTCAACGTGTGGTTCCCGAAAAATATCAAAACGACCATGCGCTGCGGACGTTCCATCTCTCACCGTCATACCGGAAGCGGAACATCCAAAACGTTCCGCGACACCATGCAGGATATCATGGCTGGAAGTCTTTTCTTCTCCGAAGAAACCAAAGAAAATATCCTGCTCCTGATGCACTCCATCCGTGAAAACGGACAGATCGTAACCAATATCGACCCTGTTTCCCTGAAATGTTCTAATCCGGAACATATCCGCTGCGATGCCATCGTCTGGGGAATTTTCACCATTGCAAAATACATTGCAGAAACCGGTGATAAAGAGTTCCTGAACACTCCGGTCGCAGATTATGAAGGCAAGGAATCCACCATTCTTGATCTGCTTCTCCGTGCAATGCGGTTCACCGGAACCAGCACAGGAAAACATGGTCTGCCGAAACTTTACAACTGCGACTGGAACGACTCTCTGGTCATCATCAGTGCGATCCTCAGCGACGGCGAAAGCACCATGGTTGCAATGCAGTACATCGTTGCGGCAAAAATGCTCATCAAGATGCTGGACGAAAAACATGCGGATGATATCGCATTCCTGAATCAGAAAATCGAAGATTTTACTAAGGCTCTTGACTCCGAAGATGTCTGGGATGGCGATTGGTACCGCCGTCTGCTCTTCCCCTCCGAAAAGATGGGATCTTCCGAAAATGAAGAAGGCAGCATCTTCCTGAACGCCCAGACCTGGGCAGCTCTTGCAGGAACCCTTGATCCGGAACACATTGAAAAGGCAATGGACAGCGTTTACAATCAGCTCCACACCCGCTACGGGATCCAGCTGTTCTATCCTCCGTTCACCAAACTCATGGACGGTACAAGATATTGCGGAAATGCTCCCGGGGCAGGGGAAAACTCCGGTCTCTTCTACCACGCCAATACCTGGGCAGTCATTGCGGAAGCCGCCAGAGGAAACTCTCAGCGCGCCTGGGAATATTTCCGCAACATCCGTCCGGACTACCGTACCGCAAAGGATGCCGACCTTTATGAACGCGAACCTTATGCTTTCGCATCATGGGTTTACGGTCCCATCAACGGTAACTGCGGAAAGGCTTCATTGACTCACCTGACCGGCGGTGCAGCATGGATCTACCGTGCCGCAAACGAATATCTGCTGGGTGTCCGCCCTGAAACTGACGGCTTGCGGATCGTCCCCTGTATCCCGGCTGACTGGAGCGGCTATTGTGTCGACCGTATGCTTTCCGGTGCGTTGTATCACATCGAAGTTCAGAACCCCGAACACAAGACAGGTCCCAATGTCAAGATCGTTGTTGACGGCACACCCATTGAAGGCAATCTGATCCCCCGCGCCCCCAAAGGTACAAAGGTCAAAGTGGATGTCACGATCATTTAAGATCAGTAACACCAATAAGAAGAAAAAGGGGCTGTTGCAAAACCAGAAATTTTACAATAGCCCTTATTTTATTGTTTGAGCATTGAAATCATTTGCAGACATCCATGTCTGTATATAATGTAGACGTTTTTATCAGTCTGCTCAAATGTCTTGATTGAGGGAGCTGC
>JAFTJI010000138.1 GCA_017456495.1 Lentisphaeria bacterium
GAGAGGTTCGCCGATTGCACCGGGTTCTTTTGTTCTGTCGAGAACAGCGATTCTCTTGACAGTCTTGGGCAGAGCTGCGAGGAATGCTTCGGTGTAGAAAGGACGATAGAGACGGACTTTGACAAGACCGTACTTGGTTCCGCGTTTGCTGTTGAGGTAATCGATTGTTTCTTCGATTGCTTCGCAAGCAGAACCCATTGCAACGATCACGTCAGTTGCATCTTCAGCACCGACATAGTCGAACAGCTTGTAGCTGCGTCCGGTGACTTTAGCAACTGCATCCATCTTTTCCTGAACGATTGCAGGACATGCATCGTAGAACTTATTGACAGTTTCGCGGCCCTGGAAGTAAACGTCGCCGTTCTGAGCACCAACTTTACAGATGGGAGCTTCGGGACGGAGAGCGCGGTTGCGGAACTCTTCAATGTACTGGGGTTCAACAAGTTTAGCGATTTCTTCGTAGGGGATTTCTTCGAACTTGTGAACTTCGTGGGAGGTACGGAACCCGTCAAAGAACTGCAGGAACGGAACCTTGGACTTGTAGGTGGAAAGGTGAGCGACCAGAGCAAGGTCCATTTCTTCCTGAACAGAGTTTGCGCAGAGCATTGCGAAACCTGTGTTACGGCAAGCCATAACGTCAGAGTGGTCACCGAAGATTGCCAGAGACTGGCATGCAAGAGATCTTGCGGTCACATGGAAGACGGTCGGGAGAAGTTCCCCGGCGATCTTGTACATGTTCGGGATCATCAGAAGAAGACCCTGAGATGCGGTGTAGGTGGTGGTCAGAGAGCCAGCTGCAAGACAGCCATGAACAGCACCTGCGGCACCTGCTTCAGACTGCATTTCTGCAACGACGACTTCTTTGCCCCAGATGTTGGTCTTGTGTTCACTTGCCCACTGATCGACCCATTCACCCATGTTGGATGACGGTGTGATGGGGTAGATAGCTGCAGTTTCGCTCAGTGCATAAGCGACATACGCTGCGGCGTAGTTCCCATCCTGTGTGTTAATGTGTCCCGGCATTGTTTCCTCCTTTGCTGGGTTGGTTTGATTCTAGAGAGTTCATCTGGAAATATATACCGTTAATGGAAAAATTCAAGCTTTGTTTTGCAAAAAACAAACTTATTTTAATGCAATTTTTTGCATTTTATTATTTATTATATATATAAAGAATCAGATGAAAATAAATCCTCGGAAATGATGATTTTTTTTCCATTTTTTAGATGTCTCAACATTTGATTTTTTTATCATCATGTACTAAATTATTGAAAACGTAAAGATTTTCAGTAAAACCAAAAAACAAAGAGAGGATTTATGCTGACAATTACTATTATTTCGTTTTTACTCTTTACCGTGTTGGTTGCTGTTGGAACCTGGTTGATCGTTCGGAAACATGAAACAAAATCCAGCAAGGGATTTTTTCTTGCTGGGCGTTCTCTGACGTTTCCTGTGATCGCAGGATCTCTGCTGCTGACAAATCTTTCAACGGAACAGATGGTCGGTTTGAACGGATCTGCATTCAAAGAAGGCATGTCCGTGATGGCATGGGAAGTCGTGGCGGTCGTCGCTTTGATTTTGATGTCTCTCTGGTTTTTGCCAAAATTTCTCCGTGCCGGTGTCACAACCGTTCCGGAATATTTGCGTTTGCGGTTTGACAAAACAACCGGTGCGATCTGCAATATTGTTTTCCTGGTTTCTTATATTGTGATTTTGCTGCCGATCATTCTTTATACCGGTGCCCGCGGTATGATAGATATTCTTGACCTTGCACCGATTATCGGAGTCGAAAGTGAAGTTACTCAATTATATATCCTCGTTGTTGTTGTAGCTGTGATCGGTTCTGCTTATGCTCTCAGCGGAGGTTTGAGTTCCTGTGCGGTTTCTGATACTTTGAACGGGATCGGTCTGCTGATCGGCGGTTTCATGATTTCGTTTTTTGCATTCAAAACACTTGGCGATGGTTCGTTCAGTCATGGTGTCAATACTTTCTTTCAAGATGGCGGAAGCCGGCTCAATTCCATTGGGGCAGCTAAAAGTGAAGCTCCGTTCTTCGGACTCTTTACCGGAATCCTGTTGATTCATACTTTCTACTGGTGTACAAACCAGCAGATCATCCAGCGTACTCTCGGTGCAAAAAGTCTCGCAGAAGGTCAGAAAGGCGTTCTTCTGACTGGTGCCTTGAAACTGCTCGGTCCCCTTTATCTTGTGATTCCCGGGATGATTGCTGCAATGCTTCTCATGAAAGGTGCATTGAATATTCCTGTGAATCCTGAGACTGGTCTTGCGGTTTCTGATAAAGCTTATGGCGCATTGGTCAATATGGTTCTTCCTGCACCTCTGAAAGGATTTTTTGCGGCAGTTCTGCTGGGGGCGATCCTTTCCAGCTTCAATTCCGTCTTGAACAGCATTTGTACTTTGTTCAGTCAGGACGTTTATAAATGTTGGATCAACCCTGAAGCAGACGATCGGAAACTTGTCAGAAACGGACAGATTTTCGGTTTTATCGTGACGATCGTTTCAATTATCATTGCGCCGATGTTGATGTATGCCGGAAGTATTTTCGGATATTTGCAGGGGATGAACGGCTTGACATTTATTCCGTTGTTGGCTGTAGTAATCGTTGCGATGAATACCAGAAGAGTTCCGGCTGCTGCAGCAAATACGATCCTGATTCTCGGGATGATTCTCAATGGTCTCGGATATTTTGTTTCTCCTGTCAAAGAGTGGGCGGCTGCTATCGGTCAGTTCCATTTTGTGGGAATCGTTTTTGTTCTGATGGTCGTTTCCATGCTCGTGTGGGGGTGGATAAAGCCGCAACCTGTTCCTTTTGCCAATGAGGATGCCAAAGTGACAGATCTTACTCCTTGGAAATATACTCTTCTGATTTCCATTATTCTGCTCATCATCATTGTTGCGATCTATCTTTATTTCGCAGATTTTTCTGTGTTGCAGAGCGGTGTGCCTGAATATCCGAAAGCTCCAGTTCAGTAATTGGAAAATAAGGGCAAAAAAAGAGGCTATCTGGATTTTATTCCGGATAGCCTCAATTTTTTTCAGAGAAATGCACCAAGTTCGTCCAATCTCCGGTGAATTTCCGTTCCTGATATTTCAGGGACAGGAATATGCTCTTTGACTGAGTATGCCGCAGCAATTCCCGCAGCCTGTCCAATGGTACAAACCGGCGGCATCACTCGGATGCTGCTGTGAAGGGCATGGTCGACAGAAATCGCGCGGCACGCCATCAGCAGATTTTTGCTTCCTGCGGGGACGATTGCCCCATAACGGATCTCGTACCAGTCATTCCCGTCGATCCGATGGATTTCCGTTCCGGTTCCGCTGGGATTGTGAATGTCGATCATATAATTGCAGCGCGCAATGGAGTCGGGATATTTCGCCCGGTTGAAGAAATCGTCTTTAGTCTGATAGACGATCCCGCGGATCCGGCGGCTTTCCCGGATCCCCACATGAGATGCGATGGAGTGGAGTCTCGCATTTTCAAAACCGGGGATATATTTCCGGAAAAATCTCAGAAATTCCCGGATCTGTTTTCTTGCTTCGATTTCCGCTTCGGAAAGTTCAATGGCGTTTACACCGCTTTTTTTGACGATCCGGGTCGTGTTGAAGTGGATCACATCCTTTTCAAGTACATGGAAGTAAAGAACATTCTCACGCAAGCAATGGATTTCTCCCCGCTGTTTCGCTTCATCATAAAGTTGATTGATGACTGCATGATCCGGCATCCGGTCCCTGTCGACATGACTGAGCTTGAAACAGGTTGTCATAGGCTGACAATAGCCGTCTTCATTACCAAATTCATGTTCACAGCCAGCCAGAACCGCTAAATCACCGTCACCAGTGGCATCAATAAAAACTTCGCTTTCAATCGCAGCCAAGCCGGATTTAGACTGAAAGACTGCATATTTGATTTTGCCATCTTCTTTGATAACATCTGCAAGGGTATGATGATAAAGGATTTTTGCGCCGGATTCAAGGATCATGTCTTCCATAGCAAGCATGGCATCTTCCTTGCATATTGCGCGGGCAAAGAGCTGTGGATTTTCCGGAGCATTGGCGATTTCTTCTGCGGAGCGGTATTCCACCATCCTTTGGCACCATTCCGTGAAAACCGGACGGTCCATCGGGACTCCGTTGTGATAATTCGGCATAAAGGGAGTAACTTCTCCATGGAACGCCATACCTCCCAAACAGCCGTAACGTTCTACAAGCAAAGTATTTGCACCGTTTCTTGCTGCCATGACAGCAGCGCCGAGTCCACCCGGTCCGCCGCCGACAACAAGAACGTCAACATTTGCAATTACCGGAATATCAATGTCTTTTTTGTATAACACCTTACTCATGATCATACCTTTACTTTACAGCAGTTTCTTATAAGCAGCGTAGTACCGTCCTCCGAGGGTGTGCAGGGATTCTGTATCAAAATGCAGATTATCTCCGCGATGATTCAGGTCTTTAGTTTCTACACTGTAAAATCCGGGGATCTCTTTTGTCAGTTCTGTTATGGCATCATCGACAATGTCTGCATGATCCATGATGTCCGGCTTGTAAAAAGATGCCAGATATCCGGCAAAAAACGGAATGGTGTCATCTCCGAGATCACGGCGGAAATTTTCAACAACAGTTTTTAATTTCTGTTTATAATCAGGCGTTTTTCTTGCTGCATCCGTTTCACCCTGATGCCAGAGGATCGCAACGACCTTTCCGCTTTTCTGGGCTTCTTTTGCTCTTTGAATCGCAAAATCATAGGGAAAATTGGAATCGTCCCAGTCGTCCACACCTCCCGGAAGCCATGCGGCAATGCTTGTCCCTCCGACCGCTGCCGGAATCAGTCCAACAATGTGACCCGGATTGTCTTCAGCAAGCATTTTTCCGAAGGTTCTGCCGAGTCCGACACCGCAGACTTTCTGCCGGGCATTCGGCAGCACCGTTTCAAAGGGATCGGAAGAAACGATTTTTTTGCCATCTGCATCGAAAGTTCCGATAAAGGCACGATCCTTGGTGATGGGTTCGATTGCGGGAACCCATTTGAAGTCCGGGCGGATATACTCCACCCGGGGCAGGGGAATCAAATCGTCGGGACCGGCATAACCGCGTCCCGCCATATTGGATTGTCCGACGAGAAGCACAAGAAGCTTTTCTGACATTTTACGCAGCCTTATTTGACGATGTCGACCACATTGATCCATTCAGCTTCGGGATCGTTGCTGATATAAGCGATCATCGCCTCAAAGTTTTTCCAGTACGGATCGAAATCTGCCATTTCATAGGAGTGACCCCAGAAATAGAAAACGCCGCAAGTCTCTTTGGCAAGCTGATACTTTTTCCAGAACAAACGGTTCATGAAGTGGCAGTTTGAGGCAAGTTTCAGCGGATCGGTGTAAGAGAGAACATCGTCGGTATTTTCAGTTGTTCGTCCATAAGCAAAACCGGCATCTGTCAGAAGTTTTGCGGTTTCATCGGTGTATGTGCCGAAGGGCCATGCAAAACCGCGGCAATCTTTCTGGAAAAAATCTTCCAGAAAGCGGCGGCTCTTCATCGCAGATTCCAAAAATGCGTTGGGATCAGTCGTTTTTGCATTTTCATGCAGATCGCAATGGGAAGCAACTTCAAAATCTCCGTAGACTTCCATCATACGATCCTTGCAGACTCTGCCGGAGTAGAATGTGTTGACAGTCGGCGGGTTTATTTCATCAGCACCCATCCAGCGTATTGGAACAGACTCATCGGAAGTGAGTCCGGAACAGAGGTTGAATGTTGCTTTTGCCTTATGCTTTTTCAAGATTTCAGTCAGACGGATATCGGTGAAAACACCATCATCCCAGCACTGTGCAACGCGGACTTTGATCATGTTAATCTCCTTTTCAGCAGAGAGTCAGGAATTTTTCGTAAGCCTTGTTCCATTCATCGGTTGTATTGGGCAGGAACTGTGCGGGCTGGAAAGATTCTCTCACGAGAGCGCGTGCTTCTTCGAGAGATCCAAGTTTTCCGACAGCCACAGCCTGAAGCATGGAGTTTCCGATTGCAGTCGCTTCCACGGGACCTGCGAGGACTTCGCATCCGGTTGCATCAGCCGCGAACTGGCAGAGCGTGGGGTTCTGCGCACCGCCGCCGAGAAGGTGGATGGTCTTGGTCTTTTTGCCGGAGAGAGAATCTGCTTCCTGAATGGTCTTACGGAAGAGCAGGACAAGGCTTTCCAGAAATGCGCGGGTGTAAGCTCCGGCACTTTCGGGGATGGGCTGTCCGGTCTTTTTCATATATTCATCAATAGCGTCTTTCATGGATTCCGGATTGAAGAATGCTGCATCATTGGGGTTGAAAAGAGACTGGAACGGCTTTGCTTTTCTTGCTTCTGCCATAAGTTCGTCATAGGAAATATCGCTTGCGACAGCAGCTTTGATTCCGCGGAGGATCCAGAAACCGGTCAGGTTCTTGAGAACACGCCAGGTTCCGGCAACGCCGCCTTCGTTGGTGAAGTTGAGCGCAGCAGATTCTTTGGATGCCAATGCTTTTTTGGATTCGATACCGACCAGACACCAGGTTCCGGAAGAGACGTATGCCCATTCATTTCCAACTGCGGGAGAAGATGCGACCGCTGATGCGGTGTCATGGGAACCGACCATCACGACAGGCACGCCTTCCAAGCCCGGAACGCCGGAGAAGTCAGCTGTTCCAACCACTGTTCCCGGACGGGTCAGGGGCATCACGCATTCACGGGGAAGTCCGACCTCTTTCAGGAGTTCATCGGACCAGTCTTCTTTGGAGCAGTCAAGCATCTGAGAGGTGCTTGCAATGGTGAACTCATTGGCTTTCTTTCCTGTAAGACAATAAGTGATATAGTCAGGGGTAAAAAGCAGAGTTCCGCATTTTTTTGCGTAATCGGGATTTGCTTTGAATTCGGAATAGAGCTGGAACAGGGTGTTGATGTCCATGATCTGCGTTCCGGTGAGAAGCTGAAGTTTTTCACGTCCGAATTTTGCAGTGAACTCATCGGAAAGTCCGTTCGTTCTGAGGTCGCGGTAGCAAACAGGATCGTCGATCAGCTGATCATTTTTATCCAGCATGACATAGTCGACGCCCCAGGTATCAACAGCGATCGCATCGGGTTTTCCGAGTGCGGCAGCTTTTGCAAGACCAGCTTTGATATCAGAGACCAGCTGATTGATGTTCCACCGGAGGAAACCATTTTTTTCCCGGCTTTCATTTCCGAATCTTGCGATTTCGTCGAGGGTGATTTTTTTGTTATCATCAATCACACAACGCATAATTCTGCCGCTGCCGGCACCGATATCAACTGCGAGACACTGAAACATTTTTTTTCTCCTGTTTGTTTATTAAAAAGTGTTGTTAGTCTTATTGAGGCAATTTCAAAAGTCTTCAAAAATGGCAGAAAATTCTTGTTGCGATCTGCAAATGGAGCGTTTTCGGTGGTTACCCTGTGGGTAGCCACGCTCAAACTACCATTTCCAACTCATCAACAATCTTTTTTCAGCCAAA
>JAFTJI010000139.1 GCA_017456495.1 Lentisphaeria bacterium
ATATTGTGGAGCGGTAGCGAAACAATGCTTCATCGTCAGGCTTTTATGAAGCACGGCTGCGCCGTATGAAGCGGCACGTAGTGCCATGAAGCGCACCTGCGGTGCATGAAGCGAAGCCTGACGGCTTCATTTTTTTTTGCCTCAAGGCAAAAAAATGGTCGGGGCAGCGAGATTCGAACTCGCGACTTCTTGCTCCCAAAGCAAGCGCGCTACCAACTGCGCTATGCCCCGATTATTTCCGTAATATATCACACCTTTTAAAAAAGGCAAGAAATTTATCCTTTTTTTTTTATGCATGTTTGAAAAAAAATGAAAGTGAAGTAATGTATCACATATCACCAAAGAAGGATCTCTGTTATGAAATATATCTTTATTGTTTTACTCTTGAGTTTTTCAACTCTCGTTTTTGCCGCCGTTCAGCCGGAAATTATCAAAAATGCTCAGCGTATGATCGAACGCAGAACCGCATCCTGGAAAACAGCTTCGGTTGAACCTTTATCAAAAACAGTAAAGGCTTCCTTTGCAAAAGACAGCTGGCGGGTCGTTTTACAGAGACCATTGGAATCCAGACGGAGAAACCGTTACAGCAATATCGTAAAACCGGGCGAACCCAGAAATACTGCAGAGCTTATTTTCATTCCCGGGAATCCGGATATCAGGAAAATCCGTCCGCAGCTGACCTGGCTCAATGAACCGGGCGAACTTCGGACGATTGCCGTTTATCTCGGAAAAAAATGGCAATACAACATCTTTGTCCGCGCTGATATCGCAACGATCTCGGCAATATCAACTCTGTTTCAGCCTCAGGGCGGCGATGATCTTTATCGGTACTATGCTGAGGCTTTGAATATGCACGACTATAATGAAACAACCCGGAAGGCGGCTGCGCAGCTCCTGCCGGACGGCGGAAAACGGGTGATTCCGTTTGTCAATCGCGCAATCGGAACTGCAATCGCAACAGATATTGATACAACGCCCCATTTTGTTGTTTTGAAAAAAATCGGAACTCCTGAAGTTTCGGCAATATTCCTTTCTGCATACCGCGCCAAAATACCGAATGTTACCAAGGCTGTCGAAGAGGCGATGCTGATTCCTCCTGCACAGAAAGGCTGTGAACAGATCTATTTCCATATGCTCCAAAACAGAAAGTGGCTTGATCGTATCACAGTTGCCCTGGAAGAACTCGGACAGAAAAACAGACTTCTTCCAATGATCCGTTCTTTGAAACGGGAACCGGAGTCATTTCAACAATTTGCAACTCTTGTTTTTGCAGAAAACCGCTGTTTGACCGGACGGAAGGAGAATGAGGCATATCTCCTTTCGGAACAGATCCGGCTGCTGCTCGCCCGTGTCGGTGATATCCCCGGAACGCCGAAATTTATCTCTGTTTCCGACAAAGCCAAAAAACTTGATGCAGAAAAAGTTTCAGCAGAGCGGAAACGGCTGGAGCCGCTGGAACAGAAATTTGCCAAGCTGAAAGATGTAGATTCTGCGATTTGTTCTGCATTGATGCTCTGCATGTTCAATCCGGCAACGCAGAATTATAACAAAGATTATATCAAGCGTGTCAATGAAGAAGGGATCCGGCTGTTGAAGATGCTTCCGCGCGGAAGAGTCCGCTCGATCCTCCGTTTGCTTCGTGACAATGTGGAAGATCCCAAAGAAGCCGAATTTTTCAGAAAAATCATGGTTCGGGTTGGATAAGTCAATGAAAGGGATTTTTCGCAATACAGTTGTTCTTTCGTTGACAACGTTTTTGAGCCGGGTGCTTGGATTGCTCCGGGATTTGCTGCTGTCGCGTTTTCTCGGCGGCGGTTTGCTGATGAGTGCCTGGAGCTATGCGTGGATGATACCGAATATGTTCCGCCGGATCCTGGGGGAGGGGGCTCTTGGGACTGTTTTGATCCCGATCCTGACTGACACCCTGGAAAAGCAGGGGACCGATTCCGCCAGAAAGAAATTTTCCACAGTGATGATCTGGCTCTTTTTTCTGTTGACCGCGATCACGGTTGTTTTTTCGGGTGTTGCACTGATCATTGATGATTTTATCCCGTCAGAACGCTGGAAACTGGCATTGTTTACTCTGCCGGTCATCATGCCGTACTGCATTCTGATCTGCTGCGTCGGTGTTTTTACCTCTGTTCTGAACACGTTCCGGATTTTTCAAATCCCGGCTGTTTTGAGTTTACTGCCGAATTTTTTTATGATTGGAGTCGTGTATTTCTTTCTTCCCGGGTTGATGGATACGCCTGTCAAGGCGTTACGGACGATCTCTGTTGCGATGCTGATTTCCGGGGTGATCGAACTTGTTGTTCTTGCAATCGTGCTGAAGATGAAAGGTATGCTGCCGGAATTTTCCCGGAAGAACATGCTGAACTTTTCTGCACTTGGTGAAATATGGCAAAAGCTTCTCCCGGGGCTGATCGGAGCCAGTGCACTGCAGATCGGTTCATTGGTTGACGGTTCTTTGGCGATGTATGTCGGTGATTATGCCAATGCTGCGGTATATTATTCCAACCGTCTGGTCTATCTTCCCATTGGTTTGTTCGGGGTTGCGTTCGGAACGGTTTCTCTTCCGGTGTTATCGAAATTTGTGTCTGAAAACCGGATGAAAAGTATGCTGATCACCAGCTTTGAGTCTATCCGGCAGCTGCTTTTTATAGCGATCCCGATGTCGGTTCTGATGGTAATGTTTTCAAAGGAGCTGCTGGCACTGCTCTTTCTCGGAGGGAAGTTTGATAATACCGCATTGAATGAGGCACACCGGGCGATGTTCTGGTATGCGCTCGGAATTCCGTTTTTCTGTCTGACAAAGCTGTCTGTCAATACGTTTTACTGCAGAAAAGATATGAAGATTCCGGCAACTGTTTCGATTTGCTGTATCGTGCTGAATCTCATTCTCAGTGCGATCCTGCTGCATCCCATGAAGCAGGGAGGGATCACACTTGCAACCACCTTGACATCTGCATTGAATAATATTGTACTGCTCTGGATCCTGAAGAAACAGCTTGGCAGGATGCCGTTGATCGGGACCATAAAATTTGCAGCGATCATTATTTTTATCTCCGGAATTTCCGGAGTTGCTGCCTTTTTCAGCCACAAATGGATCCTGGGGCATCCGGAATATCATTTTCTGCCGCGTGGGACTGTCCCGCTGCTGATAGCCGGATGTGCATTTTTCATCGTTTTTGTTGTTCTTTGTTTTATTTTCCGGATCCATGAATTGCGGAAAGTCTTCCAGCAAGTCAAAAATAAACTCTGCCGCAAGAAATAAAAAAGGCAAGCCGTTGAAAATGCGGCTTGCCCTGCAGTTCAAATGGTAGTTCAGATCAGCGTTTGAAGAGAACTTCTTTTTCATATTTGTTTACATCATCCAGCCATTTCATGCCGGATGGGACACCCTGTTTTTCGCAGAAGTAATCGTAGACTGCGCCGAAGGGATATGCTTTCAATTCTTCCAGAAGAGCCAGTTTTCCGGTTCCTTCGAAATTCTTTTCCATCTTCTTGAGTTCTGCGGCGGGTTCCAGCAGTGCTTTGAGCAGTGCTTTCTGCATGTTTCTGGTTCCGATGCACCATGCTGCGATACGGTTGATAGTTACATCGAAGTAGTCAAGACCGATATGGACACGGTTTGCGCCGCAGGTGATGATTTCCCGGGCAATCGCCTGAAGTTCATCGTCGAAGGTTACAACGTGGTCGCTGTCCCAGCGGACGGGGCGGCTGACGTGAAGCAGGATCTCATCGAGATAGAGCAGGGCGGAGCTGATCTTGTCGCTGATGACTTCGGTCGGATGGAAGTGTCCGGCATCGAGACAGAGCAGCAGGTTGTTTTTAACAGCGTACCCCATGTAGAACTCGGAGGAACCGACGGTGCAGGATTCCACTCCGATACCGAACAGTTTGGATTCCACGGCATCTTTCATGTACTTCGGAGAGATTTTTTCGGAGTAGATTTCATCGAGAGAAGCCATCAGACGTTTTCTTGCCTGAATGCGGTCGATCGTAACATCTTTGAATCCATCCTGGACCCATGTATTCATGATGCAGGGATTTTTCAATCTTTTTCCCATTGCGGCAGCGATTTTACGGCATGCTTTGGCATGTTCGATCCAGTATTTCCGGATTCCGGCATCGGGAGAGGAAAGGGTCAGGTTGGAAGCCGCTTTCGGATGACCGAAGAAAGTCGGGTTGAAGTCGAGTCCGGCACCTTTTTCTTCTGCCCACTGGATCCAGCTTTCGAAATGTTCGGGAGCGATCTTGTTGCGTTCCACAGCTTTGGGGGCATCAAGATAGATTGCGTGAAGGTTCAGGCGTTTTGCGCCGGGAATGAGAGAAAATGCTTTATCAAGGTCAGCGCGGAGTTCTTCCGGATTTCTTGCACATCCGGGATAGTTGCCTGTTGCGAGGATCCCGCCGGATGTTCCGCCTGCATTGGTTTCAAAGCCGTTTACATCATCTCCCTGCCAGCAGTGGAGAGAAATCGGGATCTTGGAAAGAAGGTCAAGAGCTTTGTCGGTATCGACTCCGATGGAAGCGTACATTTCTTTCGCTGCGAGATAATTTTTTTCGATCTTGGATGCCATAATTCAATCCTCCTTTAAAAGTATTCTGGAGTAATTATAGCATAAAAACAATCATTAAACCTTAACATATCAGCCATTTTATAGCACATATGTTTCATTTTTGGTGTTTTTTCCTTTCAGAACGTTTGAAAAAATATAAAACGATGCTTTATTTCAAATGCAATATCATGAGTTCAGAGAAGGAGATACAGCAATGCCGGAACCGATAGAGACACCACCCTTGATGGCGACCCCTGCTGCATGCGGCTTTCCGTCGCCAGCAGAACAATATGTGGATTCTCCCCTTGATCTGAATGAACTGCTTGTGAAGAAACCTGCTGCGACATATTTTGTCCGGGCTGCCGGAGATTCCATGACCGGGGCGGGGATAGCTCCCGGGGATATTCTGGTGGTCGACCGTTCTCTTGATGTTTTTGACGGAGCGATCGTAATCGCCTGTATCGACAATGAATTTACCGTAAAATACTTCCGAAAAGATGCTGACGGTGTCCGTTTGGAACCTGCAAATCCGGCATATCCGGTCATCCGTTTTTCCGGTGAAGAGGAACTGCGGCTGTTCGGGATCGTGACAGCCTGTATCCGTCAATTTCAGCGGCACGGGTGAAATATCATGCGTTACAAAAAAGTCATTCCGGCAAAATTTTTAAGCCGTCCGAACCGCTTTATCGCCCGTGTGGAACTGGATGAAAAAGAGGTCGTCGTTCATGTGAAAAATACCGGACGCTGCAGGGAACTTCTGATTCCGGGGTGTGCAGTTTTTCTTGCGGAGTCGGATAATCCGGACCGGAAGACAAAATATGATTTGATCGCCGTGAACAAGATCCGTCCCGGAAAGAGTGAATTGCCGGTAAATATGGATTCCCAGCTTCCCAATGCTGCCGCTGAAGAGTGGCTGAAAAAGGGAAATCTCTTCTCTTCCGAGTCTGAGATCCGTCGGGAAGTCTCTTTTGGAAAGTCGCGCTTTGATTTTCAGATCAGAGATGGAGCGAAGATCTGTTATCTGGAAGTCAAAGGTGTTACGCTGGAACATGATGGGATCGCGATGTTTCCGGATGCACCGACAGAGCGCGGTGTTAAGCATTTGATGGAGCTGGTTGAGGCAAAGAAAGCCGGATACGATGCGGCTGTTCTGTTTGTGATCCAGATGAAAGAAATTTCAGAGTTCCGTCCCAATGATGCGACCCATAAAGCCTTTGGAGATGCGTTGCGTTTTGCCCATGAAAATGGGGTGAAGATCTATGCTTACGACTGTATCGTCACCCCGGATTCCATGGTGTTGGATTCTCCGGTAAGAGTAAACCTTTCCGGGAATTGATTCAGAAATCGATTCCCTGTCTGCCGGGGATCCCGGAGTCAAAGGGATGTTTGATATTTTCGATTTTTGAAACGAGATCAGAACACTGGATCAAAGCATCCGGCGCATATCTTCCTGTAACGATCACGTTCAAACCGTCAGCTCTGCTGTTCAATGCTTCCAGAACTTTTTCCTGGTTCAGCCAACCGTAGTGGAGGGCAATATTGAGTTCATCAAGAACGAGCAGATCACAAGACTTTTCACCCGTGAGCCAGGGCAGGGCTTTCTGCCATCCGGTTTCAGCTGCGGCAGTATGATCTTTTTCCTGCCAGCTGAAACCTTCGCCGAGCTGCTCCATGTGGACCAGTTCCGGGAACCGTTCAAAGAAAAGTTTCTCACCGGTCTTGCCTTCGTTTTTGACAAATTGCAGGATCGTAACGCGCCATCCGCGCCCGAGCGCACGGACAACTGTGCCCAGTGCGCTTGTGGTTTTTCCTTTTCCGTCGCCGGTGATAGTGAGAAGCAAGCCTTTCATCGGTTACCTCGCCAGCAAAGAGGGAAAATCTCTGACCGGGCAATTTTTTGCCGGGATGATCTTCAGAGAGGCTCCGAAACGGTCAAGCTGTTTTTCTGCCCAGCGTTTGAACTCCAGCAGAGCATTCAGATCCCAGTGAAGCAGTTCTTTCTTTCCGGGGCGATCCTGATGCGCTGCTGAAAGACAGGGTCCGACTGATACATTATCAAGCAGGAGGACATCGCCTTTTTCCAAATCCGCCAGATTGCTTCTGAGCCATTTTTTCAATATATTGACGGTTCCGTTTGCCGCGAAGCAAACTTCTCCTGATTCTTTGCAGCATCCTTTTCCCCAGTCAGTTGTGCTGCAGTCGAGGACTGCTTTCGGCTTGGAAGGTCTGCGGGAGCGGCTTGCTTTTGCGCCGCTCCATGCGATCAGAGAGTTATACCTCCAGACGCGTCCCGGCGGGGGCTGAACATCTTTCTGCGGGATCCAGTGGAAAAGTTCACGGGTATATCGGATCCCGATCTCTTCTTTGACGATGCGGAAACAGGAAGTTCCTCCGAGCCGTTCAGCAGCACTCCACCGCCAGACGTCTTCGCCGGTGGAGAGTTCCAGCATTGCCCCGGATTCAGATTGGAAGATCACGGAAAGGGGCGGAACGCTCTCTTCGTAAAGGATATTGCCTTCTGCCTCTCTCAAAATGCCATCACTTCCGAAAATCAGAACTTTTGCAATCTTGCCGCGAATGTGAAAATCTCCGGCATTGAGCTCTGTCATTCCCAGAGACGTCCGCATGATCAAGTCTGTTGTCAGGTGCATGACATGATCGGTCATTTTGTATTTTCTTGCAACGGAAGGCTCCGAACCGAAAGGAATCACCGTCTTTGAATCGAAAGAGAACTCTTTTCCATCCTCGGAAACATGGGGCCTGAGTCGGGAGGGCAGGGCACTCTGTTCAGACAGTTCATTGATACTGCAGCATCCGGTGACAAGAAACAGGTCCTCGGCGCATTGCAGGGTAAAACGGTCTCTGCCGGGTTCGCCGAACCGGAGTGACCAATCTTTTTCGTCGACTGTGATAAGATTGCTGCCGGATCTGGTAAGTTCCATCAGATCACCTCGAACAGTTCTGCTGCATCTTTTCCGGGACGCGCTTTCGGCTGATGATCGGCATAACCGACCGGAGTGATCGCAACGGATTTCCACGGTTTGTTCAGTCCCAGTGCGGCATCCATTTCCGCGCGGGGGAATGCGCAGATCCAGCAGGTTCCGAGACCGCAATCCGCTGCGGAAAGGGTGATATGCTCCATAACGATGGCACAATCAACGTCTGCGATGGGATCCCCTTCGAGGCGTTTCCAGCACTCATCATAATTTCCGGCGACAACTGCGATCGCGGGAGCGGAAGCGAGCCAGGTGGCTTTATAGATCCTGCAGATTTTTTCCTTTACAGCCTTATCGGTCACGAAAAAGACTTTGAACGGCTGAAGATTGCAGGCTGTCGGAGCCAGTTCAACTGCGGTTCTGATCTTTGCTACTGCTTCTGCCGGAACAGCATCCGGTTTGTAGGAACGGATGCTTCTTCTCTTTTGTAAAACTTCTTGAAATTCCATAAGTTACCTCATATTTTCAAATTATTTCCGGAAAAGAAAATCCAAAAACAAACGGCAGCCGTCGGAGAGACTCGCCGTCTCCAGAAATTCTTCTCTTGTATGTGCTTTTCCGCCCCGGCAAACTCCGAAACAGATCGCCGGAATGCCCATCGAAAGCGGAACGTTGCAGTCTGTGGAACTGGATGCTTCAAATCCGGCATCTCCCAAAGTCTCAAGCATGGATGAGTGGATCCGGTTTTTCAGAAGAGCGTATTTTTCTTCATCAATATCCCCGGAGCAGGGACGGTCACCGACTTTTTCAACCGTTACATCAATATCGCCTGCGCGGAAAGTCTCAATCACCTGATTGAAAAAGTGTTCCATTTTCGCAAGGCAGATCCGGTTATCGGAACGGTATTCATACATCATTTCCGCATCCTGAGCGATGGTATTGACCGATGTGCCCCCGGAAATCAAGCCGACGTTGTAGGATGTTTTGCTATTCCCCTCCACAGGTACTTTGATCGAGTAAAGAACATTGATCATGTTGGAAAGAACGTGGATGGCGTTCCGGTTTCCGAAACTGCTGAAAGAGTGTCCTCCCTCTGTTCTGACCGTTACTTTGTACCGGTGGGAACCAACTGCAAGAGTCACGATCCTGTTCATGCAGCTGGAATCCAGAGAGATAAATTCCTTAACTCTTGAACCGTATTTTTCCATGATCTTACGGCATCCTTTCAGGTTTCCGAGCCCTTCTTCACAGGAGTTCGCCACAAAAAGATAAGCCCCTGCATCTGCAGGAAGATTCTCTTTGAAGAACCGTGCTCCAACCATCATGACTGCAAGATTTGCGGTGTCATCAGTGACTCCGGGAGAGTAGATGAACCCCTCTTTCTCCACAATCGGCAGCGGATCCATATCCGGAAAAACCGTATCGGTATGCGCCATGATGACCGTGAGCGGTTCATCAGCTTTCACATTAACAGGCGCAATCACGTTGAGTGCTTCGTCGATTTCAATATTGGAAAAACCGTTGTTCAGAAACCACAGTTTACAGAACTCCGCCCGCCGTTCCTCATGATGCGACGGCGCAGGGATCGCACAGAGATCTCTGATAAGCTGTATTGTTTCTTCCTGAGTTGCATCGGCGTATGCTGCAATCTTTTCTTTCATGATCAGCCTCACAATTTTACGATACCGAGACCGTTTTCTATAACGATATCCATACCGAACGGCTTGCACATTTCGGCAAAGCGTTCAATGATATTCGCCTGGGTATTCTTTTGGGGCCAGCCGCCGCGGGAACGGGGCAGGGCAAACATCTCTTCGATAGGCAGGAATGTCATTTTTGTCAGTTCTCCGTTTTCCACCTCCCAGTAAGGAATGACAGATTCGTACATGATGGGATCATAACTCAAACCGCGTTTTCCGAAATTGGAACGGGTATTGAAAAGAACATCCAGCCGGTCATTTCCATTCAGTTTCTGTTTGGCAAACATTCCATCCGGAGCCCGGAGAATGGTTTCAAGCTGAATGATAAAGTCACCCAGACAATAGAAAATGGGTTTACCTTTATAAATTTCCATGGGACGGAGCAGGTGGGGACCGGTTCCGATGACTGCATCTGCACCGGAATCAATACACTTGCGGGAGAACTCAAGGGAGACCGGATCGACAGTTTCTTTGGATTTGCCGCAAATTTCGTGCGTGTGCATTGCAACCACAACGTAGTCAGCCATGAAACGGGCTTCTGCGATGGCATCTTCGATCCGCTTCATGTCGTCAGGGTGAACCGTTGAGATGATCTCTGCTTTGTCTGCTGCTTCAAACATATATTTACCGAAGGGCTGCTCGGAATCTTTCAGCTGGGGCAGATACCCTTCTGCACGGATGATCTCATCATGAGCATTGATCTCCAATGCCGCAGCGATCCGTTTCAGGTGTTCCATCTCTTCTTTCGGAAGATGATATTTTTTATTGACACGGATCCCGTTCACGCCGGGTCTGCCGGGAAGGTTGGCTGTCTGAGTGCCTGCCATATTTTCCGGATTGAAACTCATGGTGCATGCGATCAGTGCATAACGTCCGCTGAGAGTGTCGATATAGACCGGTTTGCTTGCATCTGCAAGGTTCCGTCCGGTTCCGGTGAATGGATAATCAGCTTTTTCCAGATACTGCAAAGTTTTTTCCAGACCATCGTAAGAGTAATCCAGTGCATGATTGTTTGCAGTGCTGAGAATGTTCATGCCGAACTTTTTGAGGTCATCGAGAACACCCGGAGGGGAACAGAGCCAGCTGCCGCCGCTTTGGGCACCGCCGCAGGATTCAAAATTATGAACAGTCGTTTCAAGGTTTCCGAAACGGAAATCTGCTTGCATAATAAAATTTTTTACTTCACGGAATCCTTCATATTCACCTTCAAGAGGAAGTCGCCGCGTAATCATGGAGTCTCCCGTTGCAGCACAGCGGAAAACAGGGGCAGAGAAGCTTTTCATTCGTAATCACTCCGGTTTACTGTTATTCTAACAGGAATATAGCATAAACCTGAACGGTTTTCAAGTATGAAAGTCTATTTTTCTGAGTCAGCAACCTTCTTTTCCGGTTTGCTGAGTAATGATATTAATTTTTTATTACGGGCCTTTTGAAAAAGCCTCTCATGAAAATCAAAAAAAAAGATAAAAGCTTGACAAATCCGAATAAAGAATATATATTAAAAGTATCAAGTCACTACAGACCGGTAAACATGCCGGGCATAGGTAAAAACATCTGAAATAATAAAGATGAGAGGTTATTTTGCATCCGGCAAAAGCTATAACGGTTGCTGTTGAAATTGAGTCAAGAATCCGTCGGGGATTCTATACGACCCGTCTGCCGACAACAGATGTCCTTCAAAATGAATTTCAGGCGGCACGTCAAACAATCACCCGTGCATTGCAAATTCTTTCCAAACAAGGAATTATTACCACGTCGGCTCCCCGCAATGGGGTTCGTATTTCCCGGGAAAACCTTTCTTCCGGAACGATAGCTGTGGTAGTTGGAGGCAATGTTCATAAAGAAGATCTCTGTTTGATAAAAGAGATCATGCTGGATGGATTTGAAGCGAAGATGTATTATTCGTCAGACAAAGAAAAATTTTTGCTGGAAAGAGCCTCCCGGTTTAGCGGAATTCTTTTTATTAACTCATCCCTGACGAAAGAAACAGCAAGAGGATTGCTTGCCCGGAGGATCCCATTTGTCTCCTGCAACCGGATAACATTTTCCAATGATATCTCTTTTATTGATTATGATCAGGAGCAACTGATCCGATTTATGATAGGCCATTTGGTCAAACAGAACTGCCAGAGGATTGCATTTTTTTATTCTAGCGGTCTGGAAGGTTATAATGAAGAGTCTATGAGACTGGTCAGGAAGGTCAAACGGGAATTTGGTCTGCCGATTCTGGCATATGATCATTTTACTGTTTCAAAAGATTTCAGCATATCAGAAAATTTTATAAATTTCATGAAATTATCCCTGAAAAAAGAGGATCTTCCAGAAATTCTGATAGCCAAGCAGAATTTTATGAAAGAACTGGAATCGTTCTCTGAGAAATATCATATTACCTATCCCGACTCATTCCGTTTTATATTCCACCGGTTGAAGAGCGAACGGATCCCGAAACAGTCTTGGGTCAATACATTTGTTTTCTCATATCCAACCTGGCGGCTTTGGATCCAGGGATACAAACTGCTCCGGGAAAACATACTGGTCCCGGAAAGTTATCCCCGGCATAAATATGTCCCCCAGAAAATTGTAATAAAACTCTAATATTTTTTTATTGATTTTTTTTATCCTGTTTTGCTTTAAATTTTATCTGATTTTTACTTGTATAGATGTTGGAAATTTAACTTTTTTTAAGTGAGTGTTTTTATCCTGTTTTACTTCTGTATTCCAGTTTTTTCTTATTGAAAAAGATTTAAGAGAAACTATATTATTTTGCAGAGTACCACGAATATTTTTATCAAAAAAAAATAAAACAGGAGTTTGTTATGACAATTTATTTCAGAACAGTTGATTCCTCCAGAGGATCTGTTAGAGCGGTATTTACATTGATTGAACTTCTGGTCGTAATTGCAATCATCGCAATTCTTGCAGGTATGCTGCTGCCGGCATTGAACAAAGCAAGAGAATCAGCACGAGACATTTCCTGCAAAAACAATTTGAAGCAGCTCGGAGTCTGTATTCAGCAATATACAGCTGATAATCAGGAATATATACATTCCAGAGACAGCCGGAACGGATATTGCTGGCATTATCACCTTCTTAAGTACCAGCTGAATCAGAACTATGCACATTACAGCAAGTGTCACCGGAGTGATGCAACACCATTCAATCTGTACAGATGTCCTTCTGATAAGGATTTCGAGAGTCATCAGGGAACTTGCGGTTTCTGTTCCAGTTATGCGTTGAACTGTCAGATTGCCCAAACCTATAAAGGTCCCGGAGAAGGTTCAACTGATGTACCGATGAAAAAATTCAGTTCTTATAAGAATCCATCCGGGCTTTGGCTGATCCTTGATGGTTTTCACAGCTGTTTTGCCTGGAGCAGCGGTTCTATGGCATTCTTCCATGGCGATCGGCTGAATATCAGTTTTCTTGATGGCCACGTTGCTTCTGTTCCTCAAATGGAATATCAAATGATCAAAGATTCAGATAAGCGTTATCTGTATCCCCCATGGTATGACAAAACAAAATAAAATAGAAAACATATTTCAGGAGATGCATCAATGAAAAACATTTTTTTTCTCGGTATTTTGTTATTTTTCGGTACAGTATTCTCAGACACTGTAATCGTTCTTCCGGAAAAGCCGACTCCTTTGGAAGAAATGGCTGCAAAAGAACTTGTTTCGCATTTTAAGCTTGCAACAGGAAAGAAATATTCTGTTGCAAAAGGTGATTCTTCCCATAAGAAAAAAATCTATATCGGGACCCATCCGAAAATCACGGAATATCTGAAGAAAATTCCGTCTTTCGGAAAAGATGAATGGCTTGTTCAGGCTTTCGGAGAAAATACTCTTATCATAACCGGAGAAAAAAATCGGGGTGTAATCTATGGAGTTTATGAGTTCCTGGAAAACGAACTCGGTGTTCTGTGGCTTGATGAATGGAGCACTCATGTCCCACGGCGGAAAGATATTGCATGGAAAAGTAATTTGAAATTATCCGGTCAGCCGTCTTTTCGCTATCGTGGAATATACAGTTATTTTGGTGCTGAGACCGGTTTGCGGCATCGTTTCCAAGTGAGAAACAGGCTGAACCACTTTCATGATGAATATATCTCTTCCGGTCCCGCAAGAGAACGCGGTGTAACTCCTGTGGTAGGTTCTCCAAGACCTTGTCACACCTTTTTCAACTATACATCCGATTGGGGGGAAAAGCAGGAAGCTTTGTTCTCATGGTCGGAAAAAGAAAAGAGATATCTCAAGGCTACGTCAGCCTATGGACCGGGACAGGTCTGTATGAGCAATCCGGAAACGAGCCGTCTGTTTACAGAAAAATTGCGGAACTATATCGCATCTGATATAAAAAAGTTCGGCAAAGAATCTGCCCCTGAAATTTATGTGATTGCACCCAATGATAATATATCCTATTGTGAATGTAAACGCTGCAAAGCATTAATCCGGAAGTATGGTTCAAATGCGGGGCTTTTGATTCGCTTTGTAAATACATTGGCTGAAAATATCAGGAGCGATTATCCGAAGGTCAAATTAATGACAACTGCGTATGTCAACACTAAGGACATACCAAAAGGAATCCTGCCGGATAAAAACGTTCTGGTACAGATAGCTTTCCTTGGCAGTGAATTCAGTGGTGAGCGGCGTGATACACACCATTCCTGGGATCATCCGAATAACAGGGAATCTGCCGATCTGCTCCGCCGTTGGAGTCAGATAGCTTCTATTGCCGTTTGGGATTATTGGGTTTTATATCAGAATAGGGAGTTATACCCTTCGACGAATACAGTCAATCTTGCAAAATCTCTGGAATTTTACAAGAAAAGCAATATCTCTTTTGTGTTTGCAGAATGCGGTCAGGCACACGTCTCCTCTTTGCACGCATTACGATACTATATCGGTATGAGAAAAATGTATAAAGCCGATCTTGATACAAGAGCTGAAATCATCCGCTTTATGAATGCATATTACGGGAAGGCCGCCCCGATGCTTCTGGAGTATCACGATATGCTGCAAAAACGGAATGATTCATTGAAATCATCATTGGGAGATCTTCCGCTCAGCCGGAGAACCGATCTGGACAAGGAGTTTTTTGAGCGGACAGAACAGTTGCTTTCAGCGGCTGAAAATGCAGCAGAAGGAAATCCTGTGATCCTTGAACGTATCCGACGGGAATGGATCCCGGTGTATCGTGCCATGTTTGAAAAAACGGATTTGAAGCTTTCTTCAGAAAAACGGAAATATATGACCCGCAGACTTCTTGAGTTCGGAACGGCTGCAATAAAGAAGTATTTGCCGCAGCAGAAACAGGCGGCAGAACTGAAGAAGCTGACTCTCTATACACAAGGCGTATCAACAGAAGTTTCTCCCTTGAAAGGGTTTGAAAATAAGGATGTTATTGCAGACTATACCTGGCAGACTCTGAGAAGATTTTACGGATGTTCTGTATTTGATGACCCGGATGCAACTTGTGGAAAAGCTGTCGGAATGATCGGGAAAGAAGGTCGTAATGATGCGCGTGCCCGCAAAGCTTATCAGGAAAATCGCGGTATTGCATGCGGGGTTTATGATTATCATAACCGCAGGAGTCTGGGACAGAGCAACATCCCGGCAAAGGCTGTCCCTCAGGATGAGAAATATCACTGGTACTTTGCCGGAAGATTCCGTTTGACAGAAAAATGTTTTCTCTGGATGCATTGGTCCTGGCTCTGTCAGCTTGATCTTGGGGAACTTTACGATCCGACAGGATTGAATAATGAGGTTGATATCTATATTTCTATCAAAGTCAGCGGAAAAAATTATTCCAAAGGTTCTTCCAAACCGAATGCTTATGCAATCGACCGTGTCGTCATTTGCCGCAGTTCCAATGGGAAAGATCCAACGATGAAAACTCTTCCTTCCGGTTATGAAGGACGCATTTGTGCTTTTGAAGTATCCGGTCTGGCTCTTGGAAGATACCGGAACATTCTGCTCTCAGCAGATCCGGATTCTGTAACAGGAACCGCATTGTGTCTTTCAAAACAAAGTACCCATGCCGGTCGAAAGCTGATGATCGGTATCTATGATGAGCAGAAGAAAAAAGTTGTAGCAAGGATCATTCAGGCATCTGTGCCAGCTGATGAGAAATATCATACATATTCTCTGGGCGTGATCCAATTGCCTGAATCCGGATATATCTTTGCCCATGCCTCCTGTCTTCTCAGGGTCGATCTTTCCAGAATTTGGAATAGAATTGATGCCGGGAAAAAGTATGAAGTGATAGTATCTGTAAAAGCAGAAGGTCCTTCTTATGTGAATGGCTCAGGAAAAAATGATTCTGTTTCCATTGATCGGGTTCTGCTGCTGGTACCGGAAGTAAAAAAGTAAAAAACAGATATAGTTTGGAGAATTTACATGAAAAGTGCTATTATTGTTGGAGCAGGACATCGTTCCATGTGTTATGCCACTTACGCACAGATTCATCCCGATCGATTTCAGATTGTTGGTGTGGCGGACCCGGACCCTATACGGCGCAAAATTGCTGCAGAGAGGTTTGGTATTAAAGAAAATATGATTTTTAATGACGCTTTTGACCTGAGTCAACAGAAAAAACTTGCAGATTCCATCATCAATGGGACCATGGATGAAGATCATGTCCCGACAACGATTCCGTTACTGAAAAAAGGATATGATGTTCTGCTTGAAAAGCCTTTTGCTGTATCAGTTCAGGAGGTCGAAAAACTGAAACAGGCTGTGTTTGAAACACAGCGGAATGTCATGATATGTCATGTGCTGCGTTACTCTGATTTTTATGTTGAAATCAAGAAAAGAGTCCTTGCCGGGGATATCGGGGATATTGTCAGTATTCAAACAGCGGAACATGTAAGTTATCATCATATTGCGAACTGTTATGTCCGTGGAAAATGGCGGAAAGAGGCTGTCTCAAAATCTTCCATGCTTATGGCTAAATGCTGTCATGATCTTGATTTGATCTGCTGGTTTATGAGCGGAATTGATCCGATCAGAATTTCCA
>JAFTJI010000140.1 GCA_017456495.1 Lentisphaeria bacterium
GAAGGTTGCTCCGGCTTCTTTTGCTTTCACGATCATCCGGGCTGCATATTCCGGTCCGGTCAACTCTTCTTTGAAGTAATGGAGCCCGAAACCGTTGTGAATACACTGGTTCAGCACTCCGCCGGGGCGGACATCACGGTCGATAACAATGGTGGAGGCTCCGGCTTTTGCAGTCACGGCTGCAGCAGCAAGACCAGCAGCCCCTGCCCCGATCACTGCAACATCATATTCATTTCGTTTCATAGCTGTCTCCCTTGAATGCAACGTTGGCAACAGTACCGTTAAAGAAGTTGCTCTTTTTGCCGCGTTTGGTCAATTCTTCAATGGGGATCCCCGTTTCCCGGGAGATGATCGCCCAGATTTTTGCAGAACAGAATCCGCCCTGACAACGTCCCATACCGGCACGGGTATGAAGTTTCACAGCATCCAGCGTGACGTGTCCGTGACGGACAGCATCGACGATTTCAGCTTCGGAGATCTTTTCGCAGCGGCAGATGATATATGTCCAAGCCGGATCTTCCTGATAAAGGGCATCGACTTCTTCCGCGCTCATTTCACGGAGCCGTCTCTTCGGCGGAACCGGTGCGATCACAGCTTTGTCTTCCATCTTCAATCCCGCTTCTTCCAACAGAGAGACCAGCATTTTACCAACAGCAGGTGATGCTGTCAGACCGGGAGACTGGATTCCGGATGCCTGAATGAATGCAGGAGCTTTCTCGGAGATCTTGATCATAAAATCACCACCGGCAAGAGCAGGACGCAATCCGGCGAAAGCAGCGATCAAATCGCGTTTTGTCACCCCCTGCACCATGTGCTGAGCAAGAGCAAAAATCTCTTCTCTGTCAGGAGCTGTTGTATCTGTATCTTCTTTATCCGGAACGATATGCGCTGTCGGACCGACCATTGTGGTTCCTCCGGCGGTGGGGATCACCAGCACACCTTTGGAAGTGGGAGTCGGCACAGGGAACACCACGCGGGTGGGATAAGCCGGAGAAAGACGGTCAAGGAGATATTCTTCTCCTTTTCTTGCAAGGATCTCAAACTCTTCGCCGCCGAAAATCGCGGAAACTTTATCAGCGAACAAACCGCAGGCATTGATCACATATTTTGCAGTCAGTTCCTTTCCGGAAGCAGACTTCATTTTCCATGCATTGTCCTGATATTCAGCAGAAACAACTTCAAAATTCCGTTCAAAGGTCACGCCGTTCCGTTCAGCATCTTCCACAAGGGAGAAGACATAAGCGTAAGGCTCGACCACGCCGCCCTGGGGTGCATAAACACCGCCGAGACATCCTTCGCAGAGTTTCGGTTCCAGTTCATACATCCGCTTGCTGTCGCAGAATTCCATGCCTTCCACGCCGTTTTCCACGCCGCGATCATAAAGTTTTTTCACTTCTGCCAGCTGTTCTTCGGAATAGGCAACGACAATGATCCCGCACTGATTGTAGGGGAATCCAAGTTCCTTTGCCATTGCCGGGAACATGCGGTTTCCTTCCAGTTCCAGCTTTCCTTTCAGCGTTTTGCTGACGGAGTAGTGAAATCCGCCGTGAACGATCCCGGAATTTGCTTTGGAAACGCCGAACGAAGCATCTGCTTCTTTATCAACGAGAACGACTTTCACATTTTTCCGCGCAAGCCAATATGCTGCCGCTGCACCAGTCGCACCCGCACCGATAATACATACATCGTACATGCTGTGCTCTCCATTTGTTTAGAAAAAAGTTTAGTAATAATATATACCAACACAAAACATTTGTCAAGAAGAGTTTGAAAGAAAAAATCAGATAATGCAGTGCTTCATGGCAGACGGTTGATCACGCCGGTGAAAAGAATCGCGCCGGTAGGCTTGTAACGGAGAACCAGACAGAAAGGTCTGTCAGCACAAAAGTAGTTGGTGATTTTTGGAGGAGCAGCCTTGGCTTCGACCATAATGACCGTTGCCGCAGCTGCTTCTGTTCCGGATTCATCCACATCCAACTTCACTAAATGCAGAACCTTGTCCACACAGACCTCTTCATTTACGATCCCGGAAAAGTCTGCATTCGATATCGAAAATGCATCTTCCATTCCGGCAGATCTCAGCAATTCAGAAAGATCCAATGCCGCAGAAAGTTTCATCTTCGGCAGAAAAAGGATCGTCTCATTTTTATCGTTTGCCGATTTCAGCCAGCCGGGCAAGGCACCTTCAGAAAGAGCTTGCAGAAGATCTGAAATTTTACCTTCTTTCTCTGTGGGCATCATGACGATCATCTCAAATCTGGTATCTTTATACGGAAGAATCACACCATGAACTTTTTTCTGATCGTCACGGAAATAATTACAGGCAAGTTTCTGAAACATCAGATCGACTTTTGTTTCCTTATTGTCCGCAGAAATAAAGGTCTCTTTTGAAGTGTCTTTCGGCTGAAACTCCCAGAGCCATTTATCTTTGAAATGCAGAACATTTACCAGAGCCATGATCATATCCGGATTTACAGCATTTTCAGAAAGTGCATTTTTAATCATCCCACTGGATTTTATCTCAATGATCCGATTCAGGATCTGAACAACTTGCGCAGGCTTGGAAAACTCTGTCATCAGCAGTTTTCCGCGATAAATGCTGCCGACTTGCTGAATGAATGCCGGATTCAGTTCCAGACGGCGGTCAAAAAGAATCGCATTATAATTGGAAAATACACGCTGTTTATCCGGGGAAAGTTCCTGATGATTCCTGATGAACCAATTTCCGGATTCCGCAGAAAAACCGAAAACCTGATTGATCTGTTCCGCTGTTTTTCCCTTTGCTCCGGCGTTCAGCATTCCGATCGCCTGCTGCATACTGTAGGGAGAAAAGATAACATTTTCAAACGGAGCTTTTTCATTTGCCCGTTTCAATAAAGAGAATATCCGCGTATTCATCTGTTCTTCCGGAGCTGCATTCAAAGTCAAAGCCGCAAGAGAAGCAAGAATTAAAGATTTTACTTTCATACCGGAAAACTCCTGTTCAAAAGTTTTTCAAATCCAGTTGGAACGCGGATTTTCCTGCTCCTGATTGAATTGAGCTGTCTGCTGAGCCTGATTCATCTGGCACCAGTTTTCCACGACTGGATGCAGGAGAAAATCTTCCATTTCGTAATCAATCAAAAATTTATAATCGCAGTAAGGACACCGGATAAAAGTTTCCACGTCCTGTCGGGACAAAGATTCCCCGCAGGCAGGACAGATCAATCTTCCTTCCCTTGTCAGGAACTTTGTAACTTTTACGGGGGGCTTCTTCATAATGGTGAGAATTTACACCTGTTTTCTGTTTTTTCAAGGAGGAAAATCAAGATTTTTATTCAAAAAATCAAAAAAATCATAAATGACGCAAAAGATTTTGAAAAATGGTTATGGAGCTTAGGGAAACGGGAAAAAGACTTTTCTCAAAAGTTGTTTCCCACATCCCCAATTACCACATTTTTATGGCAGCATAAAAAAATCCCGGAAAGCGGAGAGCTGTCCGGGATGGAAATCAAATCCGGTGAGATCAGACTTCAGAGGTGTGGAGAGCATCCATCTTGGTGCTGAGGGGCTCTGCACCGTCTTCTGTGATCACATAACCGGTTTCGATACGGGAACCGTGCCACTGGGGATGTCCGAAGAAGCTGACGTCAACGCAAACGGTCATGCCGGGTTTGAGGATGTCGCTGCTGTTGGGACCGAAGAACGGGGATTCAGCTTCGTGGATACCGATGGTGTGAGCGAACGGGCAGATCAGATAGCCGTCGAGACCATGCTTTTCGCAGAAACGGCGGGCGGGAGCATCAATGTCGCGACCGATGTTACCGGGTTTCAGCATGGCTTTGGTCAAGCGGAACGCTTCGCGGAGAACCTTGAGACATTCCAGCTGGCTTGCGGTGTATTCGCCGGAAACGGGGAGATAGTCACCCATAGCACTTGCATAACCGCTGACTTTGGGGGAGAGCCCGATCATAACGGTTTCGCCAGCGACCATTTTCTTTGCGCTTGCAGTGGGAACAACAGCGTTTGCACGGGTTCCGGAACCGACGATTGCGGTAAATCCGAATCCGCTTGCACCGCGCTGACGTGCAGCATATTCACCGGCAGCCGCGACTTCGATTTCGGATGCGCCGGGCTTGATAACAGCCTTCATTGCATCGTAGGAGTAATCAGCAAGCTTGAATGCTGCGCGGATCTGGTCGATTTCCCAGTTGGATTTGTAGTAACGGAGCTGGAGATATTCTTCAGTGATATCGACCATTTCGCAACCGGTGAAGCCGGCAGCGATTGCCTTGTAGCAGCCCATGGGCATACGGTCTGCACCGACAAGACCGACGCGTTTGACTTTGCCGATCGTCTGCTGAAGTTCCGCGAAGAGTTTCGGGAAGTCGATGATGGTGGATGCAGGATATTCTTCATCGGGAACCATGAATGCCGGGAAGTTTCTGGTTTCGGTGATCGCGCTGTCCTGTTTTGCGAAGGGTTCGCTTTCGGGGCCGCCGAGAAGCATGCAGTTGCCTTCGCGGGGGATCAGAACGGATCCGGATTCAAACTGCGGGCACCAGCCGGTCAGATACCAGCCATTACCGATTCCAAATTCGTCATAGTAGACCAATGCGATGTCAAGATTGTGTTTTGCGAGAATAGCTTTGACCTTTTCCTGGCGGGCAAGGCTTTCTGAAATCGGAAGATATCCCATGATTCTTTCCCTTTCTTTAAGTTGTTAGAGTTTCAGAAATGATAATTTAACATTCTTTCTTTGTGGAATATAACCTGCAAAGTCTCATTTTTCAAGGCTTTTTCCGTAAAAAAAACAACTTTTTCTGAAAAATTTACCACTTTCTGAAAAATGTTAAATTATGCAATTAACATTTAATCCTGCGTCAGAACATGATAGGTCAGAAAACCGACAATTCTGCCGGGATTATCCAAGCCGTGGGGATGGTGTCCGTAAATCCGTTTGACAACTTCAACAGAACCGCCAAGCTTTTTGTAACGTTCCGCCCACAGCAGACCGTTTGTATTGGGGTCGACAACATCATCAGCAGTACCGATCAGCATAAGAACCGGGATTTTTGCCTTTGCGATGTTATCCATCTGATTCACCGGAGAGACCTTGGCAAGTTCCGTTTTGGAGGATGTTTTATGTGCCTTGTAGATATTTTCTTTTCTGGTCGAGTTGTAATTCAAATCACAAACCGGAGCATCCGCATAAATACATGCAACGCCTTCAGGATGTGCCTGAGCATAGCGGAACGAGTACAAGCCGCCGAGACTCATACCAATGAATGCGCCTTTCTTCCGAAACCCGTTTTTCTGCAGAAACTCATACATCTTGTGCATGACTTCAACCGCTTTATCATTGGCATACTCTCCGTACAGATTGACATGTACCATATAAAAGCCCATGTTGAGAAGAGCCTTAACACCATTTCTTCCGGTAAAAGCTGTGGGCCACTCCGGAACAGCAAACCACTGTTTTCCCGGCAGCGGATTGTGCGGAACAACGATCCAGGCATTGTAACCGTTGAACTTGAACTGATGCCGTACCATGTCGCAGAACGTATCGACTTTATCATCTGCGGGAAAGACGATTCCTGTTTTCGGATCAGCTTCCGGTTCTGTTTTTTCTGCTCCGCAGACTCCTGTTTCTGCAAGGGCACTGGCGAAAATTGCTGTTGCAAGAATAAATTTTTTCATCAGAAAACCTCCTATTATTGTAGTATTATTGCAGTGTAATATAAAGGGAAGCAAAGCAAAAATCAAGTAAAAAACTCTTTTTTTCTGAAAAAAGACTTGAAAAAATGAAATGTTAAATTATTTTTTAACATAAGAGGTAATTTCAAAAGTCCGGCAAAATTTGGCTGAAAAAAGATTGTTGATGAACTGAAAATGGTAGTTTGAGTGTGGCTACCCGCAGGGTAACCACTGAAAACGCTCCATTTTACAGGGCGCAACAAGGAATTTCTGACATTTTTGGCTACTTTTGAAATTGCCTCATAAGATTCAGGAGTAAATTATGGCAACGATCAAAGATATTGCACAGGCTTGCGGAGTCAGCCTGATGACTGTCAGCCGCGCTCTGCGGGAAAATTCACCCGTGAAAGAGTCCACCCGGAAACGGATATTGGAAGAGGCTGAACGGCAAGGTTATACCAATACCGCACGCCAGGGCAGACCCGCATCGGCTGAGCCGCCAAGACAAGTTCAGCTGATTCTTGGAAATATCAACGGAAGTATGTATTATTTTCACATGCGGCTGCTGACAGCTCTGGAACAGCAGCTGGCGGCTTGCGGTTATGAATGCATTATCCGGACAACAAACGGCAGTTATAATATATTTCTGCGGATCATCGAACGAATCAAGCGGAGCCGTTGTGCCGGAACGATCCTGTTTGGAAGTTTTGAACCTGAACAGCTGGAAACGCTTCTGCTCGCCCTGCCCGGAGCTTTGTTGCTGGATAACCACGTCCGGGAATCTTTCAGCGGAGCCTACAGCAGTTTTTCATTCAACAACCGGAAAGCGGCTTATCTTGCGGTGAAACATCTCATCAGCCGGGGAAGAAAACGGGTCGCTCTTGTTACCGGACCGAAAGAGCATTTCTTCACCAGAGAAATGTGCATGGGATATCAGGAGGCACTTTCCGAAGCCGGAATAAAATTTGATCCGGCATTGATCATCCATACTGATTTTCTTGCCGCAGGAGCTGCTGACGGATTAAGAAATCTCCTTTCACAACATATTGATCTCGATAGTGTTGCGACAAATGATGAAATGGCGACAGGTGTTTACAGGGTATTGCAGGAAAGGCACCTGAGGATTCCGGATGATGTGGCGATCTGTGGTTGTGATAACCTTCCCATCGGGGAACAGCTTTATCCGGAACTGACAACTATCATTCTTGATTATCAAGATCTTGCATCTGCTGCAATCAAACATATCATCTCAGGAAAAAGCAAGCAGGTCAGGCAGAAGATCCTGCTGGAGCCGCAGCTTCTTATCAAGTCAAGCACCTGATCAAACCGGACGGAATGTGGCTGAACCTGCGTTGAAGTCCAGAGAATCCAGATAAAGGAAAATCAGATTGCCCAGTTTCGGGGGGCGTCTGTGCATGATCGTGGTAAAACGGTGCACCGGAACAAAACCGCGCAGACCATACTGCGGGATATCGCAAATCATCCCGTGAGCGTTCAATTTGATTACAACTCCCTCGAATAATGTTCCGGTTTTCTCCTGCAGGAATTGTTTCATAAAGTGCAGTTTCAAACGGTCAACGGCAGCAAAATAGGCTTCATCGTTCCGTTTTTCCAACTTCAGCAAAACCTCAGCAATGCCCGCAGCTTTCTTTTTGGAAAGCATCTTCTTTTTCAAATCAAACATCAAAAGCTGCTGATGAGTGAAAAGGTCAGAATATCTCCGGATGGGACTTGTAAAGTGAGAGTAGCGGGTCTTGCCCAATCCAAAGTGAATGGCGGGATCTTCCGCATAACAGGCGCGCTGCATTGCCCGCAGCAGAGAAGTGCTGATCACATATTTTGTATGGTCGTCCGGAAGGTTTTCAAGGAATTTGCAAAGGATCTTCCGGTTGGAAATATCTCCGGTGCGGCGTTTCAGGATCCCTTCAGCAAAAACTGCAAATTCTTCCAGTTTTCCCGGTTCCGGTTCCGCATGAATCCGGTATAATCCCGGAATGCCTTTTTCGATCATCTCCACAGCAACAGCACTGTTGGCAGCAAGCATGCACTCTTCTACAAGAGCCTCGGATTCCCGCTGGATTCGCTGTTCCAATCCGGTAACAGTTCCGGCGGCTTCATCACAAATAACCTTGATTTCAGCTGTCTCAATGGAAAGAAATTGTTCCGTCTCTGCCCGATACTCTCTCATTTTATTGACAGCTTCAGCCAGCATGGAGAGATTTTTCTTCAGCCGGGCACTCCATTTTTCAGGGTTTTTCCCTTTTTCAAGATAGAGCTGAACTCCGTCATAATCCAGACGTGCATCCACTTTCACAAGTGAGTGAAAACGCTCATGGGAAACGACTTTTCCATCGGCTTTATCCACCTTCAGAATCACGGAGTGCGCCGTGGATTCCGCGCCCTGACGGAGACTTATCTTTTTTGTCAGAGTTCCCGGGAGCATCGGGCGAAACATCGTGGGGATATATGAAGAAAATCCACGGTCAAAAGCCGCCTGATCAAGCTTTGTTCCGGGGCGCACCCAGACAGCCACATCAGCGATATGAACGCCGAGATACCAGAAATGATTGTCTTCCCGGATGGAGACCGCATCATCGAAATCTTTTGCATCTTCCGGGTCGATGGTTATGGTAAACTCTTTTGTAAGATCAGTCCGTTCCAGTTCCAAAGGTTTGATTTTTGCAGAGAACTGCTCCATCGCATCAGAGTACGGTTCCGGAAGATCATACTCTTTGCAAACCGAAAGAAGGTCTCCGGTCAGAGTTGCGCTTTTCCCGATCCGCTCTTCCACAGAACCCCGCAGTTTTTCCGTAAACTTGGAACCGCTGTCCAACAGACGTACCATGACCCAGTCATTCTTTTTTGCCCCTTTCAATCCTCCGCTGATTTTAATGACCGGCAAGGAGGGATCAAGAGGTTTCACGTTGAAGGTGTCAATGACCATTGCAACAAACAGTTTGAGGGAGCGTTCTTTGATTTCCGTGATTTTTCCTTCGGGTCCCAGTGGGTTGTCCTGAGAAGTGATCGTAACGGTCACAGTATCGCCGCTGATTGCGCCGTTGACAAATTTTGCAGGGATAAAGACTTCGCCGTGTTCTGTTTCCACGAATCCGAAACCGTTGCGGGATGCGGAAAACGTTCCGGTATATTGGATCTCCATCCGTTTCTGCTTCTGTTTTTTCTTTTTTGCTGACCGTTTACTCATAACTTGCTCCTTCCGGTGTAATTTATCCTGATTGACGAAAATGTCAAGGCAAATTTTCTTATTCAATTGCTTTTTTTATGATTATATGATATATTATAAGGTTTAACCCCATCTGAAAGGACTCTGATAGATGAACGAACTGTTTTCTCACATACCGGTCTGGTTCCTGCCGATCCTCGGTTCTGCGCTTGCACTTGGCTTCTACGATATCGGAAAAAAGATGTCTGTGGATAAAAATTCTGTGATGCCGGCACTTTTCTTTGCCACTGTTTCCGGCTTTATTGTCATGCTGGGTGCAACAACATTCCGCGGCACCCTGCCCCAATGTTTTCAGATGGATCTCTCATTCTATCTGCACGTCATGCTGAAAGCTCTGATCGTCGGTTCCAGCTGGATCTGCATTTATTACGCCATGCGGGATCTTCCGGTCTCCATCTCGTCACCGATCCGCGCAAGTTCTCCGCTCTGGACCCTGATCGGAGCAATCGTTCTTTTCCACGAACTTCCTACGATCTGGCAGGGTGTGGCAATGCTGCTGATCTTTGTGGGATATTATATCTTCTCCGTCATCGGAAAACTGGAAGGGATCCACTTTACGCGGTCCAAAGGGATTTATCTGATCATGCTTGGAACGCTGATCGGTTCAGCTTCGGCTCTTTATGACAAATATCTGCTCGGTGTTTTGAAACTTGACCGGGAGATGCTTCAGTTCTGGTTCTCCGCTGACCTTGTGATCATTCTCGGTCTTGCCTGGCTGATCCGGACTGCATTCGGACATAAACATCCGTTCCAGTGGAGATGGTGCATTCCCGTTACCGGGATTCTGCTGATTTTTGCCGACTGGCTTTATTTCTATGCGGTCAGTGTTCCCGATGCACAGATTGCGATTCTTTCTCTTGTCCGCCGCAGTAACTGCATTGTGACCTTTGCAGTCGGCGGGATCTTGTTCCACGACAAGAACCTGAAAAAGAAAGCGATTCCCCTCGCCCTGATTCTGCTGGGTGTTATTCTTCTCGGTCTGATGAAATAAAAAAACACCCCTTCAGCCGAAGCCTCCGGGGTGTTGAATGTCGAAACCAACGAATGTTTATTGTGAAACTTTTAATTTCTTTAATGCTTCCTGCGCTTGTGCATATCCTTGATCAGCGGCTTTGCGAAACCAGAACACCGCCTGTACCAAATCCTTTTGAACTCCTTCGCCGTTCTCATAACAAACACCTAAATTATATTGAGCTAGAGCATTTCCTTGTTCAGCGGCTTTGCGATACCA
>JAFTJI010000141.1 GCA_017456495.1 Lentisphaeria bacterium
AAAGGTCTCAGCAGTTTTTTTGGATGCTCAACTTCATAGCTATCATTTTCACCATCATTCTTACTCATAGCAAAACTTCCGGGATGAACCCGCATCATTTCTAATTTCACACCATTTTGAATTATAATAGTTTCTTCATCTGCTGGACTTATCCTGAGATTTCTCAAACGATTTTCTTCTGCCAGATGAGCCTCACCTGCAACACGCTCTTGTTCCACTAAATGAAAAATGCACAAAACAATGCAAAAGATTCCTATCCAGATCAAAGTCAAGATAATCTTCTTTTTTCTTCTTGTCCGCAACTGCCGCTGATTTTCTTCTTCTTGTATTCTGTGAAGACGCTCTTTCTCTTCCTCCATTCTAAGGAGACGTTCTTTCTCGACCTTCTCATTCTGTAAAGCAGCCAAACGTTCTTCTTCCGCTGTAAACTTTATTTTTGCCTCGGCTGAGAATTTTTTCAAACTCTCTACTAAAGTAACTTGGTCTTGAGAAGCGTCTATCAGAGGTTTAAGTTTCCACATCTCGTCTGAATAAGAAAATCCAGATTTCTGAAAACGTTTTTCCCACTTTTGCGCTTCCTGTTTAGCATCTGACAACGTCTTTTCTTCCGCAACACGTTTTTCTTCTAACGCAGAAACCGTTTCTGACTCTTTAAGCAGATCGTCCAACAGAGAAATTGCACTTTCAAAATCCTGCCGGGACTCAGCTTCATCTGCAAGGCGTTTCAATTCCAGCATTTTTGGAGAAAATTTGAAACCTTTTTTCCGGAAATTTTCTTTTATTTTTTCAACATTCTGAATTGCTTCAGAAAGTTGTTTTTGTTCCTCTTCCCGTTTTGCATTTTCTGCAAATACTTTTTCGGTTTCTGCGATCAACTCTTTTAATTTGGAAACGGCAAAGGGGAAATCGCTCCGCTGTTCGGCGATTTTGATAAGCCGGCTCAGTTTGTTCATCTCAGCAGTCGTTTGAAAATTCCGTTCATTGAACTTTTTCTCACAATCTTCTGCGGAGAGCTTCAAATCGTAATATTCTGCCGAAGGTGCAGTTTTTGCCGGGGTCGGTTCCGGTTTCAATTGAACTTCATGCTTCTGCTCCGGCACGGTTTTGTTTTCCAGCGCATCTGCAAAAGCTGTACAGTTTGAAAAACGTTCGTCAGGAGTCTTGCTCAGAGCTTTGAAAATCGCAGACTGAATATATTGCGGAACGTTTGCAATTTTTTCGGGAGTTTCATCAAGGACCGCCTGTTTCAGGACAGCCGGATCCGGATTGTCAAAAGGAAGATGTCCGGCAAGCATTTCATAGGCGATCACAGCTAAAGCATATTGATCCGCGGCGGCATCCTGAACGCGTCCGCGCCATTGTTCCGGAGCCATATAAGAGGGGGTTCCGCTGGTTCCGTGAACGGTCTGACTCACCCGCGACATTGAAGAGTGGATCTGAGCCGCCAAGCCGAAGTCCAGAACCTTGACTTTTCCACGGAAGTCCACCATAACATTGCCCGGTTTGATATCCCGGTGCAGGATTTTTTCTTCGTGAGCATAATCCAGCGCGGAGGCGATCTGTCTGATAATGGGGAGAACTTCTTCAGGAGTCAATATTCCGGCTTCCTGACGTTTCAGTCTGATCCAGCAGCGCAAATCTTCACCGCTGCAGCACTCCATGATCAAATAATAATCCCCTGTCCGCTCATCTTTTTCCAGATTATTGGAACTGGCAATATTGGGATGGTGGAGGTTATGAACCAGCTGGAAATTCTCTCTGATATAATCCATTTCCCCGGGGTTATGGGATAATTCCGGGGGCAGAGCTTTCAGAGCGACCTCGACACCTGCAGTTTCGTCGAAACACTTATATACCACGCCCATTCCGCCTCTGCCGAGTTCGGAAATGACCTTGTAGCGGTTCATGATCACGCTGCCGATCCGGAATCCTGATCCGGGCTCATGAGCAGTCTCTATCGTAGGACGACTGTTGATGGAATCTTCCGCGAACCACGGATTATCGCTCCCCTGTACGGTGATATCATCACTGATAGATCTGTCATCATGACTTGCCACTATAAACCTCATAAAAAAATTGTTTTACCATTCCGTCTTGTTAATATAAATCATTATCCGTTTTTTTCAAGTTTTTTCTGATTTCCGGGAGGTAAAAATACAGGATAAAAAACGAAATGTTCAGAAAAAGTACAAAATGTATAGAAAAAATAAAAAAAAGTCACGTTTTTTTTTATTTTTCCGCTTTACAAATGCAAAAAGTGTATTACATTGTAGCTGACTTGAGGTTTCAGGCGTTTTTTATGAGATCCGGCAAGTCGCAAACAAAAAAAGAGAAGGTTTGAAGAGAATGTACAAGATCGAATTTTATGTCCCGGAATCCCATTTGGATGAAGTCAAAGAAATCATGTTTGCAACAGGTGCAGGAAAAGTCGGAAGCTGTGATTCCTGCTGCTGGCAGACCAAAGGCATCACACAGTATCGTTTGATTGATGAAGATGTGACCGAAGCAGAACAGGATGAAGAATGGAAGGTTGAAATGCTTTGCGCCGATGATTGCATTCAGAGTGCCATTGATGCATTGAAAGCAAACCATCCCTACGAAGAACCGATCTATCAGTATTGGGAAGTCAAGGCTTGATTTTTATAAGTACACTTTTCAACAATCCGGTGTTATTCACCATGATAACACTGGCAGTGATCCCGGCGATCTGTCTGCATGAATATTTTCATGCGCAGGTCGCTCTCTGGTGCGGTGATCCGACGGCTGCAATGCAGGGACACCTCACCCTGAACCCATTGAAACAGATGGGCTTGATGTCCGTTATCATGTTTCTGATGATCGGCATTGCCTGGGGCGGCGTTCCTGTCAACCCCTATAATTTAACCAGACGCGGGCGTATTCTGACCGCGATTGCCGGTCCCACGATGAACTTTGTTCTGTTTGTGCTGGCGATCCTGACTTATCCGTTACTGGCAGTCTATACTTCGGTTCCGCAGCTGCTTGTCACCTACATATTCACGGTTGGCGTTTACAACCTGATCCTTTGTATTTTCAATCTGCTTCCGGTGCCCGGACTTGATGGTTGGGTTATTCTCAGCCAGTTTGTCAAACTCAAAAAGATCAATTCAGAGTTCTTCAAAGGCTGCATGGTTCTCCTTATTTTCGGAATGCTGATGCTGTTTCCCTACATTGCCGGTTTTGCGGCGGTGGTAATGGAACTCCCGGTACATTTCCTGGGCGGGGGAAAATAAGATGCCGGATGCCAATATTCCGGTTTGGTCCGTTACGGATCTGAATACTGCACTCAAAGACCTGCTTGAAAACACCTTTCTGCCTGTCCGGGTGATAGGCGAAATCAGCGGGATCACCATTCACCGTTCGGGTCATGTTTATCTGACATTGAAAGATGAACATGCCCAGATCAAAGCGGTTTATTTTTCCGGGGCGCAAAAGTGCATTGATGCGGGAATCGAAAACGGCATGAAGGTGGAGGCTTCCGGTAAAATCTCTTTTTATTCCCAGCGCGGCGAATGTCAGCTGAGTTTGCGGGAGCTGCTTCCTGTTGGAACCGGAACTCTTCAGCAGCGTTTTGAAGAGATGAAAAAACGGTTGGCGGAAGAGGGGTTGTTTGACCAATCCCGGAAGAAGCCGATTCCTTTCATTCCGCGCTGTATCGGGATCATCACCTCTCCGGAAGGTGCGGCGATTCATGACTTTATCCGGGTCGCGCTTGACCGTTTTCCGCCTTTGCGGATCCGTGTTTTCCCGGCGGCGGTTCAGGGAAAAGGTGCAGAACGCTATCTGGCGCAGGGAGTGGAATTTTTCAATAAAGTCAAACCGGTCGATGTGATCCTGCTCACCCGCGGAGGCGGAAGTATCGAAGATCTCTGGCCGTTCAATGAAGAGATCCTTGCACGCGCAATCGCAGCCAGTGAAAAGCCGGTGGTCAGTGCCGTCGGACATGAAATCGACATTTCAATATCAGACTTGGTTGCCGATCTCCGCGCCCCTACCCCGACGGCGGCAGCTGAGATGATCCTTCCGGATTATGCTGCGCTCATGCGGGAAATCGAAACCGGACAGAACCGGTTGAGAAATTCCATGGCATATGCAGCCGAACGGGCATCTTCACGCTTGCAGACAGCACTTTCCGCACGGGCTCTGACCAAGCCGGTCCAGCTCATCATGGAACGCACCCAAAGTGTTGATCTGATGGTGAGAGATATGGAGCTGGCATTGCAGCAGGCATTTCAAAACGCGCAGGTCAAACTGGAACATAGAACAGATTCTCTGCAGAAATTGAACCCGGAATCCATCTTGAACCGGGGATATTCCATCCTTTTGAAAGAAGATGGAAAAGCAGTCCGCTCTCCGGAAGATGCACCGAAAGACTCTCTGCTGACGGCACGTCTTGCCAAAGGTTCCATGAAAGTTCGCGTAGAATAAAACGGAACTTCTCAACGACGCCAGAAAGATGGCAGCAGGAGCACAAGGCAGGTATAAAGCTCCAAACGTCCGGCAATCATCGTAAACGAGAGCAGATATTTTGCGCTGTCGCTCATCCAGGCATAGGTCTCGTTAGGCGAGACATATCCCATACCGGGTCCAACATTGCTCAGGCAGGAAATCGAAGCGGAATATGCGGTCGTCATATCCATATCAGAAAGGAACGGCAGGATCGTTCCGACAAGCAGAAAAAGCATCATATAAAGACAGAGGAACGCCATCATTTTGCTGATAACTGATGCGGTCATCCGTTCCCCGTTCAACCGGATATCTGTTATCGCCCGGGGGAATACGCAATGGCGGATCTCTGACAAAACGAGTTTGAATGCGAGAAAGACTCGGGCGCACTTCATCCCTCCGGCAGTGGAACCGCCGCAGCCGGCGGGGAACATCAACAGAAACAGGATCACCACTGCAGCAGTAACATGCCAGAAACAATAATCAGAGGTCGTAAAACCGGTTGTCGTTATCAGAGAAACGACTTGAAACGCTGCTGTCCGAAGATAGTTTCCGAAAGATCTGGGAATGATCTCGCCATCCGTGCTGTTGATTCCTGTCGTACAATTGAAATACAATAAAAACGTTATGATCAGCGAAGCGATAATGATCAACCCTAAAAAGAATTTGAACTCTTCATCTTTGAAATATTGGAAAGAACGGGAAACAAAAAGCCGGACGATCAGCGTAAAGTTGCAGGCGGAAAGTATCATAAAAACAATACAGGTCCACTGCAGGAAGGGACTTGTGTAGTACCCGAAACTTGCAGTTTTTGTTGAGAATCCACCGGTGGAAACTGTTGAGAAAGCATGACAAACGGCATCGAAAAAAGTCATTCCTCCGACAAAATAACAGAAAGTGGAGAGCATGGAAAACATGAGATAAACAAAGAAAATAATGCGGATGGAACTTGCAAGACGGGGGGTTGCCTGATCCGAAGTAGTCTTCAACCCCGGGACTTCCGCATTATATAACTGCTGTCCGCTCTGTCCCGGATTCAGCAGAGGCATCACCAGCAGAACAAACACCACTATCCCGACTCCACCGAGCCAGTTCAGCAAACTGCGCCAATAGAGCAAACTGGCAGGCAATGATTCCAAACCGCCGACCAGAGTATCTCCGGAACGGAGTACGGTTAATGATTCAATCACACTTGCCCCGGTCGTCGTCAAACCGGAAGCAGATTCAAAAAAGGCATCAGCGAACCTCATCCCGCCTATCACGATAAAGGGGATCGCTCCAATCAAAGCAGCACCCATCCAGGAAAGAAAAACTGCCAGAAAACCTTCCCGGGAACCGGTCTTGAACTCCGGTTCCCCTTTTCTGCGCCTCACTTTCAAAAAAACTGCCGATGAACAAACGCAGACAACCAGAGAAGAGAAAAAGAAACGGAGGATCACTGATCCGGAATCACGCATCAACCACGCGACAGGAACAGCGGTTGCCATGGCGCATCCCATGACCAGAAGCAGAAGACTGAAAAGATAAAAAATCGCCCGTTTATTCATAAATCTGAACTCCTCAGCGCAGGAAATAGGGTTCCAGAGCCTTGGCTGTTTCCGGGGTTGTCACAGCAACAGCGATATCACCCGGCTGGAAAATCGTCGTTCCGGACGGAATGATCACTTCTGTACCGCGGAACAGCATTGCAAAGACAGTCGACGGCGGCAATTTACATTCCGCGAGGGAAGTTCCGCAAAGGCGGGAACGTTCTGAAACTTTGAACTCTTTCAGATTGGCATGGAACCGTTCCAGTTTGGCATCTATCTGATAGGTTCCGTTGCCCATCAGACGGAAGAGAGCATTCACAGAAACAAGCGTGGAGTTAAACCCGCAGTCAATGACTTCCAATGCTGGAACAATTGAAATATATTCCGATTTGTGGGTCACAACAACAACTTTTTTTGCACCGAGCCGCTTCGCCATGATACAGGAAAGAATGCCGCTTTCGTCGTTTTCATCCATGCTGACAAAGGCATCACAGTGAGAAATACCGGCTTCTTCCATCACTTCTTCATCGGTGGGATCTCCCTGAATCACGATCAATCCCGGGGGCAGGACATCCAGAAGATGTTCGCCGCGTGCCGGATCTTTTTCAATGATACGGATCTCATAACCATCTGCAAGGAGTTGTTTTGCAAGGAGTTCTCCGGATTTGGATGCACCGGAGATCACGACTCTCCCGATAGCGGAAGAAGTTTCGGAAATCATCCGCATAAACGCGCCGATGGTATCATTCGTCCCGGCAACGTAAAGCCTGTCCCCGGGAACAATGATCGTATCTCCGTGGGGAATAATAAACCGCTGATCCCGGACAAGCGCAGCCAGACGGACATTCCGCAATACTTCTATACCGGGGAAATCTTTGATCCGTACCCCGGCGATCATGCTGGAGGGAGTAACTTCAATGACTTCCATCAATGCAGCGGGATTGGAAAAACGGATTTTTTCCAGAACATTCTGATTTTGAAGAACATCCAAAACTTTGTTTGCGCATTCATCCGGAGAGGAAAATACTTTTTCGATTCCGAAAGTGGCTGGCAGAATATTATCTTCTTCTGAAAATTGCGCAAGAGAATAAACACGGCAAATCGTATTTTTCACCCCGAAAGAGCGGGCAATTTGGCAGACAACCATATTTGCGTGTTCATCCCCGGAAACGGCAAAAACAATATCAGCAGACTCCACACCGGCGCGCTTCAATAAAGCGATATCCGTCGCAGAGCCTTCAATCAACATCAAATCAAGTTTTTCACGCAAACGCTCAAATTGCTCTCCCGACGAATCTATCACTGTTATATCGTGTTCGTTCCGGGTAGACAATCTGGCAGCCAGAAGACAGCCAAGTTCTCCGGCTCCGACAATTACAATCCGCATAATAACCTCATATTAGCAATGAGAATATCAGGCATCGGGAAAATCAAATTCCTTTTCAAAAAGCGCACTCATTGCCTCAAGAGCTTCCGCTTCATTTCCGCCTGACACCTGCAAAGTCACCTCGTCACCGCACTGCAATCCTAAAGCAAGCAATTCAAGAATACCGCTCAGATCTGTTGTACCATTCTCCCCGGTCACTCTGAATGAAACTCCGGAAAATTTTTCCTTTTCGGAAATAATGACACTGGAGGGACGGCAATGGATCCCGGCAGTATTGCGGATGACGATTTTCTTTTCAAGCATAATCTTTTCTCCAAAATTCGAAATGGGGACTATAAGAGTTCTTCCTCGGACAAAATTCAGAAAAACTCTTAACGTCCCTTAATATACACCACTTGATGCGGTTTTCAATCGAAAATACAGCAAAAAAAACAATATCTTGAGAGAAAATGTCAATTTTTGCGCTTTTTACTGATAAAATATTCTTGTAATTTCCGGAAATTGATGTAGAGTGAACAAAAAATATAACTCAGGGAAAAACAAAATGATCAGAAAAGGCGATAAAACAACATGCCCTCATTGCGGGGAAATGACCATAGTCAAGCAAGTCACGGAAATGGATGGCTGGACAAGAAAAGGGGAAATTCTGACCTGCGCACTCTGCGGTAAAAAAATCGCAGATGTCCAGCAGGAAGCGGAACAGACCGAAAAGAACGATAAACTTTCCGCACTTTCTGCGCTTCTCGGCGGAGAAACCTTTGAAAAACCGACAGTTTCCCTCAATCAGGAAGACAGACGTTTCTGCAAAGACTGTAAGTTTGCCGTCCGCAACGCTTTTGTGATCCGCTGCGAACTGACAGGCAAAGTCGTTGAGGCAATGGACGACTGCAAAAAATTTGTGAAACGAGAAAATCTTTAATAAAATCTGGAAAATGTCGAAAATTTTTATCACTTTTCTTTCGCAGAAGCATTATATCGTGTAATCTTTCATTTGCAATCACAAAAGAACGTGATATATTTCATCCATGTTTTTTTTATTATCAAGACATTGAGGAAGGATTAACAAATGCCTATCACAGACATATTGTCACAGAATGCCAAACTTTACGGCAACGATGTTGCTCTGGTGGAGATCAACCCCCAGGAATTGGAAAAACGCCATACCACATGGCGGGAATATTCACTCATCGAACCCAGCCCCACTGATACGTTCCGTTCTGAAATCACATGGCAGGAGTTCGAAGACAAGGCAAACCGTTTTGCCAACTTCCTTATGACCCGTCATATCCGGAAAGGGAAAAAAGTTGCGATCCTTCTCATGAACTGTCTGGAATGGCTGCCGATCTACTTCGGGATCCTCAAGACAGGCGCGATGGCGGTTCCCCTGAACTTCCGCTATACCGCAGAAGAAATCAAATACTGTCTTGAACTGGCTGATGTTGATATGCTGGTTTTCGGTCCCTCCTTCATCGGACGCGTGGAATCCATCTGCGACCGGATCCCCAGAGTTCAGTCCTATCTCTATGTGGGCGAAGATTGTCCCTCCTTTGCAGAACCTTATGCAAATCTGGTTTCTTACTGCTCCAATAAAGCTCCGACCGTTCAGATCACCGATGAAGATGAAGCGGCGATCTATTTTTCATCCGGAACGACCGGGTTCCCGAAAGCGATCGTTCACGCTCACAAGAGCCTGATGCACGCCTGTATCGTGGAACAGAAACACCACGGTCAGACCAAAGACGACACTTTCCTTTGTATTCCCCCGCTTTACCATACCGGCGCAAAAATGCACTGGTTCGGAAGTTTTCTTGTTGGCGGAAAAGCCGTTCTTCTGCGCGGGATCAAACCGGAATGGATCATCAGTGCAGTTTCGGAAGAACGCTGTACGATCGTCTGGCTGCTTGTTCCCTGGGCACAGGACGTGCTGGATGCCATCGACCGCGGGGACATCAAACTGGATGAATACGATCTGAAGCAGTGGCGTCTGATGCACATTGGAGCCCAGCCTGTCCCGCCCAGTTTGATCAAACGCTGGAAAACCATTTTCCCGGAACATGATTACGATACTAACTACGGTTTGAGTGAATCCATCGGACCCGGTGCGGTTCATCTGGGAATTGAAAACATCGACCATGTGGGAGCCATCGGTGTTGCCGGTTACGGCTGGCAGACAAAGATCGTAGATCCCCAGCGGAACGAAGTCAAGAGAGGCGAAGTCGGAGAGTTGGCTGTCAAGGGGGACGGCGTGATGCTCCGGTATTATAAAGATGAAAAATCCACCAAAGAAGTTCTTTCCGATGACGGCTGGCTCTTTACCGGAGACATGGCACAGGAATCTGAAGATGGATTTATCTATCTCGTCGACCGGAAGAAAGATGTGATCATCACCGGCGGTGAAAATCTTTATCCTGTCCAGATCGAAGACTTCTTGCGGAAACACAATTCCATCAAAGACGTTGCTGTGATCGGTCTGCCGGAGCCCCGCCTCGGTGAAATCGCAGCAGCGATCATCGAAGTCAAGCAGGATTACACTCTGACAGAAGAGGAAGTCAACCAGTTCTGTCTTGAACTGCCCCGGTATCAGCGGCCGCGCAAGATCATTTTCGCAGAAGTTCCCCGGAACCCCACCGGAAAGATCGAAAAGCCGAAACTCCGCAAGATGTACGGTGCAGACAATCTTGTTGCAATGCAGAACGAAATCAAGTAATGAATCCGAAATTATCACGAGCCCGGGCGGTCACGGCGTTAGAGGTTTTGAAAGAAGCCCTTGCGGAAGTTCTTGAAAAAGGCTATCCGGCAGATGCGTTCCTTGCCCGGAAATTCCGGATGGAAAAACGGTTTGGTTCCAAAGACCGCCGTTACATCCGGGATGTGATTTTTTCTTATTTCCGCTGGAGAGGCGCGATTCTTGAAGCATTTCCGGATGATTCCGAACCGTCCGTTCCTGCAGTTACGGTTGCATTGATCTCTGAAAAGTTCCCGATGGAACAGCTTTCCGGCTGGCTGGAACTGGGAGAAATTGACCCGGCAAAAGCGGAAAAAGCTCTTGTTGGCGAAACGCCTTTGGAACGGATCGGACTTTTTACCGGAAAAGAAATTTCTGCGGAGAGCGTTCTTCCGGAATGGACAAGAGGCGAACTTGATCCCCGTTTTTCCGAATGGTTTCAGAAGCGTTCCTGCATCTGGCTGCGTTCAGATAATGAAAAACTGCCTGAACTTCTTGCTGCACGCGGGATCGAAATCATTCCTCATGAAAGAGTACCTCAGGCGTTCCGGTGTTTGAATCAGAATGTTAATTTATATGATCTTCCGGAGTACCGGAGCGGTCAATTCGAAGTTCAGGATTTTTCCAGTCAGTGCATTGGTCTGATGTGTTCCGCGCAGCCGGGGGAACGCTGGATGGATTCCTGTGCCGGAGCCGGAGGAAAAACGCTTCAGCTTCTTTCCATGATGCAGGGAAAAGGGAAAATGCTGTCATCAGACGTTTCCGCTGCACGTTTGGAAGAGCTGAAGAAACGCGCGGAACGTCTTGGTTTGAAACTTCAAACCGAAACCCATGATCTGACGAAACCGTTACCGGAACATTTGCATGACCGGTTTGACGGTGTTCTTGTTGATGCGCCCTGCTCCTCATCGGGCCGCTGGCGGAGAAATCCTGAAACGCGATGGCAAAGTTCCCGGGAACGGGTCATGGAATTTGCCGTTCTTCAGGAAAAAATTCTTGAAAATGCCGCCAAAGCGGTGAAGCCGGGGGGCATTTTAGTCTATGCAACATGCTCAATTTTTACGGAAGAGAATGAAAATCAAGTAGAAAAGTTCCTTAATTTTCATTTTGACTTTGCACTTGACGAAAATGGGTGTATATTACTGAGTGATAAAAAGAGCGGGATGCTCAGGGTGAGTCCGTGGGATGCAGATTGCGACGCCTCGTTTGCCGCACGTCTGCGACGGAAGCCGCTCCCCGAGGATGCATTACCGCCGCAACGGTGAAAAGAGATATGATATTTGAAGACGCGCAACCCGCACCTGAAGACCCTCCGTCTTATATAGACGCACACACGCATTCCTGGCTGGAAGGTGACGGAGTGATCCGGATCAGAAATATTTTTCCGGACAAAGACAGCCTGAAAAATCTTCCGGAGACATTCTCCATCGGGGTTCATCCTTTCAATCTGGAAGATTTGGAAAATGTAAATCAGCAATTAAATTTGATCCGCGAGGCGGTAAAACTCAATCCCGCCGGAGCAGTTGCCATCGGCGAATGCGGTCTGGATCATTTTTCTGCCTATTCTCTGAAGCATCAGGAAGAAATTTTCCTGAAGCAAATCGAAATTGCCCATGAAGTAAATCTGCCGCTGGTCATTCATGCAGTCAGAGCATGGCACGATATCATCCGCATCAAAAAAGAAACCCACAGCAAGCGTTACTGGCTTGCACACGGATTCCGTTCTTCCATGCAGACTGCTGAAGAGCTGCTGGATCATGATATCATGCTCTCTTTCGGAGAGATCATTCTTCACGATCAGCGGACAAGAGATGTTCTTGCTGATATTCCGGAAGATTCTTTCGTTCTGGAAACCGATGAAGCCGCGATTGATATTCAAGAAATTTACAATGCTGCAGCAGCGATCCGTGAAGTCGAACCGGATGAATTGAGAAAAATCGTTGCAGATAACTTTGCAAAGTTCCGTACAGCGGAGAAATAATCGTGGGAAACTGGCTTGAACGGGAAGAGCTTCTTTTGGGAAAAGAAGCAGTTTCTGCGTTGCAGAAAGCCAACCTGCTCGCCGTCGGTCTGGGCGGAGTCGGCGGGATCGCCGTGGAAATGATCGTCAGAGCCGGGATCGGTTCCCTGACAATTGTCGATGGCGATATCGTAGAAGAGAGCAACCGGAACCGTCAGATCATCGCTTTGACTTCAACCGTTGGAAGGAACAAAGCGGAGGTTCTTGCGGAACGGCTTCTTGCAGTCAATCCGGAACTGAAACTGAATATCAGAACCGATTTTCTCAAAGATGAAGATATGGAAGAGCTGGTTCAGTCCGGCTCCTTCAACTGCGTACTGGATGCCATCGACACTCTTGCGCCGAAGATTTCTCTGATCAAAGCAGCTGTCAAACGGGGAATACCTGTTGTATCCTCCATGGGTTCCGGAGCACATATCGACCCGGAAAAAATTGCCTGTGTTCCTGTGATGAAAACATATAATTGTCCGCTGTCAAAAGCAGTACGCAAGGGATTGCGGGGAATCTCTGCGGAAGAGTTGAAACTCTGCCGTGCGGTTTTCACTTCGGAAGATCCGGTGGAAGATGCTGTCGTTGATACTCATTCCCTGAAAAACAATAAACGTGCCATGCAAGGCACGATCTCATATATGCCCGCACTTTTCGGTTGCCATTGTGCGGCAGAAGTAATACGCATTCTCAGAGGAGGTACTTTCTGATGAACTTGAAGATCCGTCCATCCAAACTTTCCGGAACCATTGCTGTTCCCGGTTCAAAATCCCACACGATCCGCGCCGTAGCAATGGCAATGATGGCTGAGGGAAAAAGCACGATCAACGCGCCGCTGATCTCGGAAGATACTCTCTCTGCGATCCGTGCCGCTGAAGCATTCGGCATGAAGTTGAACCGCGGTGATGATACCGTCTGGACTGCAGAAGGTCTTGCCGGAAATCTCAAAGAACCGACCGGTGTCGTTGACATGGCAAACAGCGGAACATCCATCAAGATTTTTGCCGCGCTTGCCGCTCAGAAAAATATCAAAGCGGTCTTTGACGGCGATGAATCCCTCCGTTCCAGACCCATGAAATCCCTGCTGGATGCCCTTGATCAGTGCGGTGTGGAAACTTCCTCCGATAACGGAAAATGCCCGTTCAGTGTAAAAGGGCCCTTCAAAGAACATAAGAAAATCATCGTAAACGGTAAATCTTCCCAGTATGTTTCAGCCATGCTCTTTGCCAGTGCGTTTTCTGATTGCGGCGAAACCATTGATGTGGTAGATGTCAACGAACAGCCTTATATCGGCTTGACTCTCTCCTGGATGAAACGGCTCGGGCTGCAGTTTGAAGCAGCGGAAGATTACACCCACTTTGAAGTTCCCGGCGGACAGAAGACCAAAGGTTTTACTTTTACGATCCCGGCGGATTTTTCCACTGCTGCATTCCCTCTGGCGGCAGCAGCAGTCACAAAATCTGAAATCGATATTCTCAACCTTGATTTTATGGATGTTCAGGGCGACAAAGGCGTGTTTGTCCTGCTCAATCAGATGGGAACAGAGATCAAAAAGATGGGCGGAAAGACAACTGTCAAGGGCGGCACTTTGAACGGGATCGAAATTGATCTCAACGCCATGCCGGACGCCCTCCCTGCCCTCTCCGTCGTCGCAGCATTTGCAGAAGGAACGACGAAACTCTACAACGTTGCCCAGGCACGAATCAAGGAGACGGACCGGATCGCATGCATGACAAAAGAATTGCAGAAGATGGGTGTAAAAGTCACAGAACTGCCCGACGGTATGATCATTGAGGGCGGAAAACCGAAAGGCGCAGTTGTCGAAAGCTACGGAGACCATCGTATTGCCATGGCTCTTGCTGTTGCCGGACTTGCCGCAGAAGGGGAAACCATCATCCGCGGTGCAGAATGTGCAGCCGTGACCTATCCGGCATTTTTCGATTCTTTCAAAGCTCTGGGAGCTGATTTTACATTGGAAGATTGATTTGAGATCGGGGAGGCTGGAAAAAACTTTGTGAAAAGTCTTTTTCCCGCATCCCCCTCATCACCTTTTTTCAAAAAAAACATGGCAGGATTCTTTTTTGTGATTACAAGGTAAATAATGACCTTTTAAGATATTTGCCATTTGAAAAGAAAACAATATTGTGTTATATTGCTCTGCAGGTAAGAGGTCTGGGTGCATGGAGGATTCAATGACAAAATTAGCCAGGACAAGCGGGAATGAAATAAATTATATAAAGTCTGAAAATCTTTTGCAGGACGCAAAAATCATTATTGATACGGCTCAAGATTATGCTTACAAAGCAGTGAATTTTGCGTTGGTCAAACGAAATTGGCTGCTTGGCAAACGAATCGCAGAAGAGGAACTGCAAAATGAGAATCGTGCCGAGTATGGTGCTAAAGTCATATTTTCTCTTGCAGACGAATTGACGGCATTATACGGCAAAGGCTTTGATTACAGTACTTTATACAAATTTGTCCGCTTTTACAAATGCTTTCCACAGATTTTGGACTCGGCAAGTCCAAAATTGGAACGGTTGTCCTGGACGCATTTTCGTATCCTGCTGCAAGTCAATGATGAGGCGGCAAGAGAGTGGTATGCCGCAGAAGCCGCAACCGAGGCATGGTCAGTCAAAACTTTGCAGCGCAATATTTCCAGCCAATATTATTATCGTCTGCTGCAAACCAAAACTCCGGATGCAGTCAAGACTGAAATGAAAACTCTGACCGCAGATTATCAGACAGACAAGTTGGAATTTATAAAAAATCCTGTTGTCGCTGAATTTCTCGGAATGACTCCTGACTGCGATTATCTTGAAACTCAGTTGGAAACTTGTATTATCAATAACTTGCAAAAATTCCTGATGGAATTGGGAAAAGGTTATGCCTTTGTTGCCCGGCAGAAGAGAATTGTTACAGAAAAGAATACCTATTCAATAGATCTTGTTTTCTACAATTACATTCTGAAATGTTTTGTATTGATCGATCTTAAAACTTCTGCAATCACTCATCAGGATGTCGGTCAGATGGATATGTATATCAGAATGTATGATGAAAAGATCAGAGGAGAAGGCGATAACCCCACATTGGGGATCCTGTTGTGTGCCGACACCGATGAAGACATCGCCCGTTATTCTGTCATGCATGGCAGTGAACAGTTGTTTGCAAGCAAGTATCTCTTGTATTTGCCTTCTAAAGAAGAACTTCGTGCTGAAATTGAAAATCAGAAGATGATGTTTTACTTACAACATAATTCGGATAAATAATTTGAAAACTGCAATGAGATCCTTTCGGTTATACAAGCCGGTGTGCCCTGCGTGCGGCAGTAAAAATTACCAATTTGCTCATAGCATCGAAAACTGGATCGCTTTCCTGATTTTCGGAACAATTCATTACCGCTGCAAAGATTGTAAAAATGAGTGGTCAAAATGATTACAACAACCTCTTTTTTTATACGCAGAGCTTGAAAAATTTTATTTTTCATGGTATATTAAGCTAGAAAAATGAAATAATAAAAGAACAACAAAAGGAGAAAACAATGAAACGTTTGTTGACCGTTATTTTTATTGTACTGGCAGCAATAACTTTTTCTGTGAATGCCGGAAATGGAAAAGCTCCGAAATATATTTTTCTTTTCATCGGAGACGGAATGGCAAGCCCGCAGCGAATGGTGGCTGATGAATTTGCCCGTCATGCCGGACATGACAGACTGGTTATCAATAAAATGCCTTTCCACGGCACCACAAGAACCGGGTCAATCTCTTCTCTGGTAACAGATTCCGCCGCATCCGGAACAGCAATTGCTTGCGGTGAAAAGACTTACAACGGATCGATCGGAATCGCAAAAGATGGCAAACGGCACCTTGTTTCCGTGGCAGAAGTCGCAAAGAAAAAAGGAATGAAAGTCGGGATCATTACAACAGTGACGATCAACCATGCGACCCCGGCGGCGTTCTATGCACACCGTACCAACCGCGGACAATATTACGAAATCGGGTTGGATCTGGTTGCTTCCGGATTCGATTTCTTCGCCGGTAGCGGTGTCACGCGGTCAAACAATAAAAAATCAAAACTCTATAAAGGCGATATCAACGATCTGGCAAAGAAAGCCGGTTACACTGTTCTTGGAAGAAAAGATGATTTCTCTGTTTTAAGAGCAAAAAAAGGGAAAGTTCTCATCAATGCTCCCCTGCCCTATGACATTGACAGACATAACGATGACCCGTTCACTCTTGCAAAATTCACTGAAATGGGAATTGATTTTCTGGACAATGAAAAAGGTTTCTTCATGATGGTGGAAGGCGGAAAGATCGACTATGCCGGACATGCCAATGATGCTGCCGCCAATCTCCGGGAAGTTCTCGCATTCGATGATGCAGTCAGAGTCGCTGTCAATTTTGCGAAGAAACATCCCGATGAAACCCTCATTGTCGTTACCGGCGATCATGAAACCGGGGGTATGACCATGGGTTTCGCAGCGACAGGTTATGCCATGTATATGGAACGGCTGGCTCATCAGAAATGTTCTGCCGGAGAGTTCAATAACAAGCTGAAAGCAGCTATGAAAGAAAATAAAAACTTCTCTTTTGAAGACGCAAAACTTCTTTTGACAAAATACTTCGGTTTCCGTTTTGACGGCAAAGATAAAGATCCCATGCAGATCAATTCAAAAGAGTTGAAACAGCTTTCCGATGCATTCAAAAAGGGAAAATTACCTCATGCAGCAAGACTTGTCATGGCAGCAAAAGCCGGAATCGGCTGGAGTACCGGAGCACATACAGCCCTGCCCGTCCTTACAACCGCGCAAGGAAAATGCGCTGAGAAATTCTCCGGTTTCTATGAAAATACAGAGATTTCCAATCGTCTGAAAGCTCTTCTGAAATGATCAAACACGCGCTCCGTCAGGATCTCATCATAACCGCAGTCCTCGCACTCTGCTGCGTGGGACTGTGGTTCGTGCCATCGCCAGAACGCCTTACGGAAGAGCGTACAATCAAAGAACATGCCATTGTTCTTGAAGTCGACAATACCGATTTACAGCAGAACGGCTTGCTGGAATATGGCACGCAGATGCTCAAAGTCAAAATCAAAAGCGGGGCTCAGAAAGGAAAAATCTTCCGGGCAGAAAACCTGATCCGCGCCCAGATGGAGCTGGATAAGAAATTCAAATCCGGAGACAGGATCATCGTTGTCATGCAGCCGGATTCCGATCCGGAAACGGCAGTCATCCGGGCTCAGGATTTCGACCGTACCTTATGGACCTGGGTGCTTGCGGGGCTGTTCTGCGTATTTCTCTGTATTTTCGGAAGATGGACGGGAGTTAAGGCTCTTTTCAGCTTTTTCCTGAGCGTTATGGTAATTTGGAAAGCTGTCATTCCCATGGTTCTTCAGGGATGGTCAGCCTCCTGGACAATATTTGCATGTGTCTGTTTCCTGACAGCGGCGATCATGTATCTTGTAGCCGGGGTCAACCGGAAAGGAACAGCGGCATTTCTCGGTGCGATTTCCGGAGTTTTTGCCGGATTGTGCATGAGTCATCTTTTCACCTGGCTCATGAACATCAATGGAGCCACCCTGCCCTATGTGCAGGCTCTTTACTACAGCGGTTTTGATAATTTGAATCTTCAGGATATTTTTACCGGAGCGGTGATCCTTGCCAGTTCCGGTGCGGTCATGGATCTTGGGATGGATATCGCATCCGGCGTGGAAGAAGTTGTCATTCACAACGAAACGCTGACAGCGAAGCAGCTGACTGCATCCGGTTTGAGAATCGGGCGAAGCGTTGTCGGAACGATGACCACTACACTTTTATTAGCCTATTCCGGCGGTTACATCACTCTGCTGATGATGTTTGCCGTTCAGGGAAATTCCCTGCTGGAAATCCTGAACAATCCCCTCGTCGCAGCAGAATCAGTCAAAACATTGATCGGAAGTTTCTCTCTGGTACTTGTTGCACCTTTCACGGCAATATTTTCCGGGATCCTTCTTCATAAAAAACAGGAGAAATCATGCGGACAACAGTAATCAACGCCGGGGTTCCCGGTGACGGCACAGAAGTTTTTCTGGAAAAAGCGGAAGAAGTTCTTTCCCTTGCGAAACCGCCTGCAACAGCAGTTCTTTCCATGGGGGCGAATGACTGCATCAACCCTCACCGGAAAATCCCCTTTGCCCGGTTCCGGAAGAACTTCCGGGAGATCTGCAGGATGATCCCGGCAAAAGGTTTTCAGCTCATCAACATCATCCCGCCGGTGATTCTTTCGATGAATTTGTGATGAAATACCCGGAAATGAAAGATACTGTCGATGACGGTTTGGAAGAGCTTTACTTGAAATATGTGGATTGTGTCCGGGCTGTTACGGAAGAGTTTGAGATCCCGTACCTTGACTTGTTCAAAATCTTTTCTTCGGTCAGCCCTCTTGACCGGGCAGAAAGTCTGACCCGAAACAAACAGAATTGCGGAGCGTATGACGGGATCCATCCGACACCTCACGGGCATATCCTCATCGGGGCAATGCTTTATGAAAAGATCAAAACCCTGAACTATCCCCAGAAAACTGTTTTGTGCATCGGCGACAGTCTGACACATGGCTATCCTCTTGCCGGAATGGGAACTGTTGAAGGAGATAATTATCCTTCAGCCCTGAACCGTCTTTTCAATGAATTTTGAGGTTTTTACCATGCAGAAAGATTTGGAACAACTGGCAATATTGATCCGTACCGCAAAAAATATGACAGCATTTACCGGGGCGGGAGTTTCCACGCTGTCCGGGATCCGTGATTTTCGCGGAATCAACGGCGTTTATAAAGAGCCGTGGCATGGTCGTGCAGTAGAAGATATTCTTTCTCTGAACACCTTTCTGGAAGAACCGGAACTTTTCTACGGCTGGGCAACGGAATTCGTCTATTGTCTGGAACGGTTTGAGCCATCCGTTGTTCACCGGGTTCTGGCAAGATTGGAAGAAAAACAACTTTTGAAAGCACTTTACACTCAGAATATAGATTTGCTTCATACAAAAGCGGGAAATAAAAATGTCTATGAGATCCACGGTTCCCCTGCCCTGCACCATTGTTTGAAATGCAAGATGGAATATACTTATGCAGAAATCTCGCCCATGGTTCTTGGCGGAAAAGTTCCCTATTGCGACAATTGCGGCGGACTGGTCAAGCCGGATATTGTCTTTTACGGAGAAAGTCTGAATGAAAATCTTCTGAACAAAGGATTTTCAGATTTTGAAAGCTCCGATCTTGTATTGGTTCTCGGGAGCAGTTTAACGGTTCAGCCTGCTGCATCGCTGCCCATGGCGGCAAAATACGGCGGAGCAGATATTGTCATTGTGAACAATCAGCCTACGAATCTGGACAGTTCGGCGGTTTTGACTTTTGATGATTTGAAACTCGTTTTTGACTATTTGGAAAATGTTTTTGAGTAAAACTTCCGGTTTGATTTGATTTTTCCGATTGAGCATTTATATTACAACATCTTGCACGGCTGGTGAAATGGCAGACACGAAGGATTTAGGTTCCTTTGCCGCAAGGCGTGTGGGTTCGAGTCCCTCGCCGTGCACCACTTTTGAACTCAAAAGCACTTTTTGAAGTGCTTTTTTATATCGTCCCGCCAAATTTTCTCACGCAATCAAAAACAATTTGCGCAAAAAAAAGCCCGCAATTCAGCCCATGAGCCGGAAAAAGATCATCAAACAAGCTGAAGAAGCCGTAAGAGATGAAAGACTTGGATCTGTCGGAATGATCGTTGCACCGCCGGAACAAGGTTTGTCACCGATGAAGATCCCGGGGGAAAATCAAGTGAAACGCGGGTTTGAATCTATGGCAGATGTTGTTCACGAGGAAATGAGAAAAGTTAATCTTGATCCCAACAATCTTCCTAAAGATCATAAGGAAATTAACAAATTTTTCAAAGATGAAAACATCCCGCAAAAAATATTGGATAAATTTCCTGAAGAGCCTATTGAAGTCACAAAATTGAATAGCAGAATAGCAAGTTCAACAGGATTATCTGAGAATTTACCCATTATATTAGCCCGAGGTAATAATCATAGTGGTATAATCCACATGTGGAATAACCACAAAGATCTTTTTTGCAATCCTGAAAAAGCAATAAGGCTATTAAAAGAAACCCTTGAAAATACGAATTGCCGTATTGTTGTTGGATTGGAAAAAATTGGAAAGAAAGGAAAGTCCCGTTGTTTGAAAAGAATAATTTTGCATAATCCTTCAGAACAGGTTTATTGCATTATGGTTTATCATGAAAACTCTTTGAGATTAGTTTCGTGGCATGAATCAGACGAGAATTACGGTACATCTAAATGGAGCTTAAAATAAAGAGGGATCCGAAGATCCCCTAAGACCAAAGGATTAGGGTGACTCGCACTTTCTCTCCTTCTTTTCTAATATACTTTACAAATAAAAAATGTCAAGCGGAAAATTACACTTATCTTTGATAGATTCCTGGGAATCACCAATTCAATACATAGAGAGTCTGGAGAAAAAGAAAGATAAATAAGGCATTCGGTGTTGGAGTTGAACCAACCATAGACACGAATGTCCGCACCGACCGCTATACCACCCGAATGCCATATCACTGGCTTAAAATATCACAATTTCCGGAAATGTCAAGCGGAAAAGAAAAGA
>JAFTJI010000142.1 GCA_017456495.1 Lentisphaeria bacterium
AGCATCCGAATTTCCAGTTAACGCCGGCGGAACGATTTTGATTGCCACGTCGGTTTTAGAGAACGTATCCGTACAGCGGAAGACCTGTCCCATGGCACCTTCGCCCAGGAGTTCTTCAACGATATAACGTCCATTGGAGAGACGTTCCCCGATTTTGACTGTGCATGGAATGGTTTTCATCATATCCAGAGAATCTGTCTGAAAATTCCGCCCGCTTGGGGCAACGGTTACTCTTGTATCCAAATCATCCATAATAAGAAAAATCCTTTGTAAAAACGTTTTTTGTAATATACCATGAATATGAGCTGTATTCAAGTTAAAAATCAACGAAAATAAAGAAAAATGCACCTTGGACATTTTGTTCTGAACCCGAGGTGCATTTCAAGTTACGCATCAGTCTTTTTGGCGTTCCCCAAGAGGATGCAAGCACCGCCAAGCAGGAGCAGAGCCAGAGAGACACTGAATAAAATTGTATGCTGATTGAGTCTTCTGTAAAGAAATTTCTCGAATCCGGTTCCCTTTACTTCGGTGCCGCAATAGACAAACTCGTGTTTGATGGATCCGTCCGGCATGAAGTGAAGCTGCAGACTTCCGAACTGCGGATTTTTCTTGTTCCGTGATCCCTGACCGGAAGGAGGACACACCAGCAATCTGGTTTTTCCCAACTGTATATTCATTTCATGGTGGACATGCCCGCAAACAAGCAGATCGACATTTCCTTCTTCGAGAATTTTCAGATATTTTTCTGCGGTCTCTTTTTTCAGCCGGTATTTCGGTTTGTCAAATTCCGGGATCGTCACAGGCGGGACATGGGAAAATACAACACAGCGACTGTATTTCGGGCGTTCGTTGGTGAGTACGAATTTCAGGAATTGCAGCTGTTCATCGGAGAGCCCGACTTTTGCCGATTCCAGCAGAATGAAAAGGGTATCACCATAGGAAAAACAGTTGTTGATATTACCGAAAACAGCTGCGAATCCGGCGGCATCTTCAGCGTTGTAAACATCATGGTTTCCTGGGGTTGCATAAACCGGAATTTTGAAATGCTTTTTGAGTTTCTTTGCCGCAATTTTCATGATGGACGGCTGGGCTGGATGGACAAAATCGCCGAGGCACACCGCAAACGCTGCATTTCTCCGGTGAGATTCAGCGGCAATCTTTCCGATCGCGCCTTCATGAAGCATCCAATCTCCGAAAACTGTGATTTTGAAATCATTTTTCCCGGGAGCGGGATTGTAAGCCGGCGGAGCAAGGTATTCTGCCGGTTTAGTCGTGACGTAAAGGGTGTAATAACATGCCGCGGCGATCAGAAGTCCTGCGACAAAAAAAACGATTCCTGCGATCTTCACCAAACAGGCAATTTTACACTTCTTCTTTTCTTCATTTATTTTTGTTGACATAATATTTTCTTTCATTGATTATCTTTGAGCATAAGTAACTTCCAGCTGCTCTTTCGTGGTGATCCTGACAGATGCTCCGTTGCCGATAAAATCGCTTGTGATCGTTTTTCTGTCGATGACTTCCACGCCCTCCCGTGCAATACGGAGGGGGCCGCCGTCAGATTTCTTTACAGGCAGAATGATTCTGGTCTTGACCTGAAAATCATATGCGTGAGTTCTGATGGAACTGAGATTCAGCAGAACTGCAACACATTGGGTTCTTCCGACTCTGAATTTATTTTCAAATGTTGCCAGCGCACTGAGATTTTTCCTGTCAAGATCAAGGTTCCGGGCTGCAAGATTTTTGCGGATCAGAGTTGTGTCCGGGATCCATTTTGCACCTGCTTTGTAAGCGCGCGGTGCGCCGAGGATATCTCTGTAGGTGATATCCTGCTGCTGACGGAAGAATGCCGACAGGATCGTGACCGCTTCGCCGGGTAATTTTTTCCCGTCTTCCGTGGTGAAAACGCAGGGATATTTTTCCAGATTTGCCCGGATCTTCAAGCCTTTCATAAGAGCCGGATCGACTCTTCTTCCATTCAATGCGCCTCCGAGGATCCGCGGAGTCAGAAGAAGTTCCACAGGCTGTTGTTTCTGATTGACTTTCAGGATTTTGATCCCTGTCAGCAGAACCAGATCAATGGTTTCCAGCTTCCGGATGGGCTTTCCCGCACCGGGAATTTGAAAAAGATATTCCCGTGAAAGTTTCAGCCGAAGCTGAGCGATCCGTTCTGAACCGACTCGTTCCGGACGGTCAAAATCAATGGTCTGAGCTGCCAGAGAAACGGTCAGAAAAAACAGTAAAAGTTGAAAAAATCTGATCATACGAACTCAAAATCATCCATTTTTTCAAACTCTTCCCGGAGGAATCCGGCGACGGCTCTCATGGCTCTGCCGCGATGACTGATGGCATTTTTTTCTTCATCGGTCAGCTCTGCAAAACTCTTTTCAAAGCCTTCGGGGATAAAGACCGGATCGTAACCGAATCCGTTGGAGCCGGACGGGGTAAGAGCAATCGTGCCTTTGATTTCCCCGACAAAGATCCTGACTTCTTCACCGCGGTATGCGATTGCTGCGGCACAGACAAATTTTGCTCTGCGGTCAGTAACGCCTTCCATAGCTTTCAGAAGTTTTGCGATACGGTCGGAATCGGTAGCACCCTCTCCGGCATAACGTGCAGAATGGATCCCCGGCGCACCGCCGAGAGCTTCCACGACCAGACCGGAATCATCTGCCATGGCGACCATATCAGCGAAAGCGGAGGATTCCCTTGCTTTCTTCATGGCATTTTCTTCAAAAGTGGTTCCATCTTCCACGATTTCCGGAAAATTCGGGATCGCGTCAAGGGTAATGATTTCGATTTTGTCTTTGAGATCTTCCAGAATTTCCTGAAATTCGCGGACTTTATTCTTATTCGTCGTAGCTGCGAGCATTTTAAGCATGGTAAGAACTCCTGTGATCACTTCAGATTTTTCAGGTACTGTTCAGCCTGAACGAGATCTTCAGGGGTGTCGATTCCGATGCTCTGGAAATTCGTCTTGATGACTTTGATCTTCATGCCGTTTTCCAAAGCGCGGAGCTGTTCCAGTTTTTCGCATTTTTCCAGCGGGCTTTCGGGCAGGGAAACAAATTTGCTCAAAGCTGCTCTGGAGTAAGCGTAGATCCCCCAGTGCTTGTAAAGGGGCATATCCGTTCCGCCTTCCCGGAGGAAGGGGATCGGGGAACGGCTGAAATAGAGAGCTGTATTATCGGCGGAAACAACCACTTTGGGAGAGTTTGGGTTGTTTGCGATCTGTTCCCGTGTGGAGGGGACAACGACGGTTGCCATGTCGGGGGCAGGGGATTCCTGCATGACATCAATGAGGCTGTCGATGACGGAGGGCTCCATGAAAGGTTCATCGCCCTGAACGTTGATGATGATATCGCAATCCAGTTTGGACGCGACTTCCCAGATTCTGTCGGAGCCGGAGGGATGGTTTGGAGAGGTCATTTGTGCATTGCCTCCGAAAGCCTGAACTGCGCGGATCACTTCTTCGCTGTCGGAAGCGACGATCACTTCATCGGCTTTGGACGCTTTTGTCCGTTCCCAAACCCATTGGACGATCGGTTTTCCTCCGAGGTTTGCAAGGACTTTTCCGGGAAAGCGTGTGCTTCCCATGCGGGCGGGGATAATAGCTGCTGTTTTCATAGTCGTTCTTCAGTTTGTTTTTTTATTCATTATGCCATCCGGCTCAAAGTAACTGTTGATTTCTGCCACGATTTTTTTGTGACGGTTGACCCAGTATTCGGTGTCGATCTCTTCGATTCCTGCTGCTGCCATAGTTGCGCGTCTCAGCGGCGTTGCCGGGATCCCGCGGACATGGCAATCCACCCAGTTTACGAACTGGATCAAAGCTGTTTCCAGAACATATTCTTCGGGGATCCTGGAACTGTGATGATAGAGAACCGGCTTATATAATTGCGGCGGGAAATGCCACTCTTTCAGAAGTCTTGCTCCCGCATCGGCATGAGTCAGTCTCAAATAATCCATCTCTGCCATACTGCGGGGGAGCATTTTCTGACGGCAGAGTGCGGCAATGTTATCGCAGGTATCCGGCGCGACCTGACGGAGTGCCAGCTTTCCAATATCGTGAACAAGCATCAGCGGAACAAGATAGAGCAGTTGAGAAAATTCGTTTTCCGAGACGATCGCGTGCATCAGGAGGTGAGAGGAATACGCGTGTTTCCAATCCTCCACAGAAATATTTTCAAACGTTCCCATCGGTGACATTTCCGAGAGAAGATCGTACATTTTTTCTTTGCCGAGATGCTCAAAAATATCATCCATGCCGGAAAAAAGCGTTTCTCTGTTTTCCGGTTCATCGTAAAGCTGTTTCAGAAAGTATGCCACAATAGACGGATCGTGCATCAGCTTGGATCGCCCGAAATCCTCCGGAAGTTTATCATCCTTCAAAATGGGAAAAATTTGATCAAGAATGACGGGGGGAACTTCCAAATCTGTTACATTGGAAACTCTCTGAAGAAATTTATCTTTTTCTGTTAATACCAATCTTTTGTCGCCAGCATTTTCCGGATTTTCAGCCATAATATGTCGCTCCCTGTTATATTGATATCTTTCGGAGGCAATTTCAAAAGTCTTCAAAAATGTCAGAAAATTCTTGTTGCGATCTGCAAATGGAGCGTTTTCGGTGGTTACCCTTCCTCCTTCGCTGAAGCTACGGAGGACAAGCTGGGTAGCCACGCTCAAACTACCATTTCCA
>JAFTJI010000143.1 GCA_017456495.1 Lentisphaeria bacterium
ATACCAAACGGTATCTCGGAAAATTTGACAATCACTTCTCCACCATCGGGTTGGTGGGAATGAATGAGGCTTGTCTCAATGCAAAATGGCTGAAAAAAGATTTGACACCTGCTGAATCCCAGGAGTTTGCAAAAGAAGTTCTGAAACATATGCTTGACAGGCTTTCTGATTATCAGGAACAGTACGGTGATTTGTATAACCTCGAAGCAACACCTGCAGAATCAACGAGTTACCGTTTGGCAAAGCATGACAGAAAACGGTTTGGCAATATTGTGACCGCTTCTGAAAATGAAACCCCTTACTATACCAACAGTTCTCATCTTCCTGTGGGATATACAGAAGATATTTTTACCGCGCTGGACATTCAGGACGAACTGCAGACGCTTTACACCAGCGGAACGGTGTTCCATGCGTTCCTCGGCGAAAAACTGCCCGACTGGAAAGCAGCTGCAAGCCTTGTCCGCAAAATCGCGGAAAATTACAAGTTGCCTTACTACACTTTGTCCCCGACTTACTCCATCTGTCCGGTTCACGGGTATCTTGCCGGAGAAAAATTCAAATGCCCGGAATGCGGTGCAAAGACGGAAGTTTACAGTCGTATCACCGGCTATTACCGTCCTGTTCAGAACTGGAACGATGGCAAAGCACAGGAGTACAAGGACCGCAAAGTTTACAATGCGTTTCTGGCGGCGAAAAAGGAATTTTCTGCAAAAACTGATAGAAAAACAGACAGTCAAACAGTGGTTTCAGATCCCGGAAATCTGATTCTCTTTACAACTTCCACCTGTCCGAACTGCAGCATGGCAAAATCCTTTCTTGATGAAGCCGGACTGAAGTATGATGTTGTTGTGGCAGATCAATCTCCGGAAACTGCAGTGAAGTTCGGTGTCCGGACTGCGCCAACGCTAATTGCCGGAGACATGCCGGAATCTGCAAAATTTTCCGGTCTTTCAGCCATCAGAAAGTACATTGACGGTATTTGATCCGGAAAATCAAATTCAACAGAAAAGCGTGTATTGCAGCAGCAATATGCGCTTTTTTTTATCTTTCCGCAGCTGTTCAGTGAAAAAAACGCAAAAACAGGGGGGCAAAGTGTTTGAAATACCTTGAAAAATAGAGGAACGGGGATATATTACGGAAACGATTAAGGAGCAAGCAACCATGTTTTCAAAATTAAGAAAAGTTCTTTCTGTATTTCTCTACATTCTGCTTTTTTTGATTTTTGTCTTTGCCTTGACTCTGTTCAGCCCTGCAATGAAGCGCACACATGAGGTGGAGCAGAAACTGGATGAACGGAAAGCAGTGCTTGAAAAACGAAAGGCTGTTCGCATTGCTCTTTTGCGTGAAGTGCACGATTTGGAACGGAACCCGGAAGCAATCGAACGCATTGCCCGTGAACGTTTCAATATGTGCAAAGAAGGTGAAATCATTATCAGATATGACAGGTAAATAGCATGGAAGATCTTTTGTATTGCTGTTCTTTTTCGGATGCTTCCAGAGATACTGGAATTACTGCGGAACTGCTTTCTGCAATGGGCTGGGATTTTTCTTCCAGACTGGATGCGGAATCCGGTGAAACATGGCAGACTCTTTATTTTTCTGAAAAGTCTGAAGCGGAAGAAGCCAAGGCAAAGCTGGAAGAGCTGCGCCCCATCTGGAACGAACTGGAAATCGTGTTCGGCGAAGTGTCCGTTACTGAACTGAAAAAGGAAAACTGGGCGGAATCCTGGAAGATCCATTTCAAGCCCATGGAAATTTCCGACCGTCTTGCGATCACTCCGCCGTGGGTGGATTTTCCGGCAAAAGAAAACCAGAAAGTCATCATTCTGAACCCCGGTTTGAGTTTCGGTACCGGTCAGCACGCAACCACAACATTCTGTATGACAAAGCTGGATGAACTGGCTCAGACATTACCGGAGAACTCTTCCATGCTGGATGCCGGATGCGGTTCCGGAATCCTTGCTATCGCTGCCGTAAAGCTTGGCTGGAAAGATGTTTATGCTTTTGATATCGATCCCGATGCAGTCCGGATCTCTCAGGAAAA
>JAFTJI010000144.1 GCA_017456495.1 Lentisphaeria bacterium
CTGTTTTATGAGTTCTTATCTTCTTCTCGCTGACAGCGCATTTATTGCCGGAAGCATTCTGGTATCCATCCTGATCATCGTAATTTTGTTTGTTACGATCATGGGAATCGCGATGCGGTTCAAGAAATGTCCATCCGATCAGATCCTTGTTATTTTCGGTAAAACCGGCGGACAACGTGCGGCAAAATGTATTCACGGGGGAGCTGCGTTTATCATTCCTGTGATTCAGGATTACAGTTTTCTCTCACTGCGCCCTCTGCCGATTGATGTTAACCTGACAAATGCACTTTGTATTCAGAACATCCGAATCAACGTACCTTCTGTGTTTACGGTTGGTATCAGCACAGATGAAGCACTGATGGGAAATGCAGCAAACCGTCTGCTGGGACTTTCCTCAGATATGATTGCCGACCTTGCAAAAGATATCATTTTTGGACAGCTCCGTCTGGTTATCGCCTCCATGACCATTGAGCAGATCAACTCTGACCGTGAAACGTTCCTGCGCAAAATCGAAGAGAACGTTGCGGAAGAATTGAACAAGATAGGTCTTCAGCTTCTTAACGTGAACATTACTGATATTACCGATGAAAGCGGATATATTGATGCTATCGGAAGACGTGCTGCGGCAGAAGCTATCAACCGAGCAAGAATCGATGTTGCAGAAGAAGAACGGAAAGGTGGAATCGGGGAAGCTGAAGCGAACAAAGCACAGCGTATTGCCGTTTCCAGCGCAGAAGCTGAAGCACAATCCGGGGAAGCTAATGCTGAAAAACAGCGTCGCATCGCTGTCAAACAGGCAGAAGCTGAAGCACAAGTCGGAGAAGCAAACGCTGACCGCGACCGCCGTATTTCAGTGAAGCAGGCAGAAGCCTCCGCAATTGAAGGGGAAAACATTTCTGCTATTGAAATTGCAAAATCCAATGCCAACCGTTTGGAACAGGAAGCCGATGCTTACCGTCGTTCTGAAGCAGCGAAGAAAGTTGCTGAAGCAAACATCAAGAAAGCTGATTATGAAACTGAAATGGGTGCTCAGATCGCCCGAGCCAAGATGGAAAGCGAAAAGCAGAAAGCTGACGTGATCGTCAAGGCTGAAATCGACAAAGAACAGATGGTCATTGCAGCGGAAGCGGAAGCGGAAAAGAAACGCCGGGAAGCACGCGGGGAAGCGGATGCCATCTTTGCAAAACTCGAAGCCGAAGCGAAAGGTAATTTTGAAATTCTGAAAGCCAAAGGAGAAGGTTTCCAGCAGATCGTTGCAGCCTGCGGGTGTGATGCAGATGCCGCTGCAAAGATGCTTATGATCGAAAAACTTGATCAGATTGTTGCTCTTCAGACAGAAGCGATCCGCAATATCAAGATTGATAAGGTCACTGTTTGGGATAATGGTTCCAAAGGTGCCGATGGAAAGACTGCGACTTCAGACTTCCTCAGCGGGATCGTCAAGAGTCTTCCGCCGCTGCATGATGTAGCAGGAATGGCGGGCTTGGAACTTCCGGAATATCTCGGAAAAGTCAAAGAAAAAGCTGCTGAAGTTCAAGAAGAATCAGCCGTTGCAGAATAAACACAAACAACGCCCTGTCCTGTCGGATAGGGCGTTCTTCAATCATAACAACACTACATTTTGATAAGGAGTAGAAAAACATGTTCAAAGTCGGCTATGCACAGGAAATTATCACGCCTCCCACAGGAGTTGGTCTTGCAGGATACTTCAACAAGCGTCCTAATGAAGGGATGTATGATGATCTTTATGTCAAAGTAATTATGATCGAAGCCAAAGACAAGCTCTGTGGTTTTGTTGCATTCGACCTGACATCTGTTCCTGCTGAAATTTATACTGATCTCGAAAAGTTCGTTTCTGAAAAATATGGGGAAGAACTTTACAAAAATATGATTGTTTCCGCTACCCACACTCACACTGGTCCGGAGATCCGTTTCCGCCGTGAAGAATGGGATGACCGCACCTATTATGCCTATGATCTTGCTCTGGAAGGTGCAAAACGTGCAATCACACGCGCTATCATGAACCTGCTTCCCGCAGAACTGGAAGTCGGCTCTGTCTATAACAATCCCTATGCTTTCGTCCGCAGATATTTCATGAAGAACGGAACGATCGTTACCAATCCGGGCTGGGGCAATCCTGAAATCGAAAAACCGGAAAGCGAACTTGACCGTACCATCAGTTTCCTGAAAATCATCCAGGGCGGAAGAATCGCCGCGCTGATCTGCAACATTGCAAACCATGGCGATACCATCGGCGGAAATATTGTTTCCGCTGACTGGTACGGACGTTTCACTCAGGAGATCCAATACGAACTGAAAACAAGTCTTCCAGTTGTTGTTCTCGATGATGCTTCCGGAGACGTGAACCACTTCGACTTCCGTCAGAAAATCAACCAGACCAGCTTCAAAGAAGCAGTCCGTATCGGACGCGGTTATGCCCGGATCATTCTGGATGCGCTCAACGATACTGAAAAGGTCACGGAAGAAGACATCATTGTAAAGAATGCTGTTGTCACGATTCCGCACCGTCAGGTTACCGATGAAGAGTATGCAGAAGCTGAACATGTTCTTGCAACAGTTCCCGATATCAAAATGAATCGTGACCTTGAAAGTCAGGATCTTGCGAACAAAGTTCCGGCAGCTCTCCGCCATTTTGCCCAGAGAACCATCGACTGCCGCAATAAGAGTGTACCGTCTCACGATGGCAGAGTTACCTCCATCAGTTTCGGCAAACAGCTCACCTTTGTTGCAGTTCCCGGCGAACCGTTCAACGGAGTTGCCCGTGCGATCCGTGAAAAATCAGATGCAAAATACACCTTTGTTGTCTCCCTTTCCCAGTCCATGTCCGGCTATGTTCCCATGCCGGAATGTTTTGAACGGGGCGGCTATGAAGTTCAGCCCGCAGTCAACTCTGTTGCTCCCAATGCTGCAACAGAACTGATCAAAGCAGCTATGGAAGTTCTCTGAGGAGTTTACACTTATGAAAAACGATTGGGAAAATCAGAAAGTAACAAATTTCAGACGGTTGGAATCAAGAACTCTCATGGTTCCGTTTGCAGACAGAGAAACGGCTCTGTTCGGCAACAAAACGCAGACCCCGTTCCGGAAAACCCTCAGCGGATCCTGGAAATTCCAGCTTTTCCCGGACGTGCAGTCCGTTCAGAAAGAGTTCTATCTTGAGGATGCTGATCTTTCCGATTGGGATGATATTGTAGTTCCCTCCATGTGGCAGATGGAAGGGTATGGCGTTCCGCATTACACGAACTCCAAATATCCTTTCCCAATCGATCCGCCGAATGTTCCGGTGGAAAATCCTACCGGCTGCTATGTCCGTGACTTTGAAATCCCGGAAAACTGGGATGGCAAACGGATCATTCTGAC
>JAFTJI010000145.1 GCA_017456495.1 Lentisphaeria bacterium
AGAACAACGATCCCTGATCGTCAAACATTCTGTTTACAATATTTATTGCTATTGTTGTTCTCATAACAAAATTTTTCCCTGTAAAAAATTATATACAATAATATATCATGAATTTCAGTTTTTTCAAGCATTTTCGCCGGATATTTCATCAATAAAAAAAGCGAAAAAGCAGGGCAGGGGAGGGGGCTGTTTAAGAAGAACAGCCCCCTGATTTATTTACTTCGCAAGATTTTTGAAGTATTCGATGGTGGCATCCATGCCTTCGTTAAAGTCGTACTTGTGAACAAAGCCGGTGCTCTTGAGCTTGTCGATGGCAGCCATGGAGTGCTTGACATCGCCGGGACGTTCGGGCAGGTAGACAACTTTGGAAGTGGAGTTGACCTTTTCTTTGATCCGTTTCACCAGATCGTTAATGGTGATCTTTCCGCCGTATGCGATATTGTAAACACCGGTAAACTCATGGGTTGCCATGAAGACGTTTGCTTCCACAATGTCTTTGACATAGATAAAGTCACGGGTCTGTTCACCATCGCCGAAGATCGTAATGTCTTCACCGGCAACAGCTTTTGCTGTGAAAATCGGAATCGCAGCTGCGTATGCACTCTTGGGATCCTGGCGGGGACCGAACACGTTGAAGTAACGCAGACAGGCTGTCTGAAGACGTCCGGTCTGGGTGAACATGTTGCAGTAGTATTCGCCGTCAAGTTTGGTGATAGCGTAGGGGCTTTTCGGTTCCGGGATCATGACTTCGCGCTTGGGCATTTCCGGATTGTCGCCGTAGATCGCTGCACTGGTGCTGAAGCAGAGTTTTTTGACTTTCGCTTCTGCAGCTTCTTCCAGAACATTGATCATGCCGGTGTTGTTGATTTTGATACATTCCGTGATGTTGAACATGGATTCCGGAACGCTGATCATTGCTGCAAGGTGGAAAACATAGTCCACTCCCTGCATGGCTTCTTTGACAGCTGCACGGTCGCAGATATCGCCTTCGATAAACTTGACATCAAGACCGTCGAGGTTTTTCTTGTAGCCGGAACGGAGGTTGTCGAGGACAACGACTTCCGCTTTTCCCTGCCAATATTCTGCGATGTGACTGCCGATAAATCCGGCACCGCCTGTGATCAGAACTCTCATGCTTTATACTCCTTAGCTGTTTCTTTGACTTTCATTTTCATTGCATCCATCTGTTCTTCAATGGATTCCACCAGTTTGAACTGGGTGTGGCAACGGTCGATATTGTGATTGTTGCGATGTGTCTTGAAGTAGATATCACCATCAAGATAATCTGTCAGGAAGCGGATCCCGATTTCCATTGTGATCAGTTTTCCGGCAAAGGGCAGATATTCCAGTTCCACTTCATTCAGGAAGCCGTTTCCACCGGCAAGATAACCGCGGAGCAGGGCTTCAAACATGTTGAAACGCATGGTGACTTTGCTCAGATCGGGTTCATCTTCCAGGGCAGGGGAGGTGCCGGTACGGATCATGTCGCCGAAGTCATAGTGCGCCAGACCGGGCATGACAGTGTCAAGGTCGATCACACAGATACCTTCACCGGTGAAATCGTCGATCAGAACATTGTTCAGCTTGGTATCATTGTGGGTGATCCGTTCGGGGATAAGTCCCTGATTGTGAAGATCAAGAAGGATTCCGCAATCATCACGGCGGGACATGACAAAGTCGATTTCTTTCTGCACATTCTTGACACGGTCGAACTTATCAAGCTTGATGCTTTCTTCCAGATTGGCAAGACGTTTCGGGGTATTGTGGAAATCCGGAATGGTTTCGTTGAGACGTCCGCCGGGGATATCTACCAGTTCACCCTGGAACTTACCGAATGCACGGGCTGCTTCAAAAGCCTGCTTTTCGGTTTCAAGAATGTCATAGGTACGGCAGTTTTCAACGAAAACATAACAGCGCCAGAAGTTTCCGTCGGGATCCTGATAGCAGTTTTTACCATCGGTTGTGTGAATAACGCGCAAAGTTTTCCGGCTTCCGCCGCCTTTGCCGAGGTTCTTGGAAGTCAGGTGAGCTGTGACCCGTTCCACGTTTTCCATAAGGGCAGGGGGATTCTTGAAAACATTATGGTTGATCCGCTGAACCGTGTAATGGACAACGGTTCCGCCCTGATCGAAAGCGACCTGATAAGTGTCGTTGATATGTCCGGTTCCAAAAGGAACTCCGATGATAAAATCTCCGTAAATCGTGAAGTGGGAGCAGACTTCTCTCAGATTATGTTTCATATTTCACCTCAGGAAAAAAGTTTTTCGGGATAAATATTTTCGCCGATCAGTTTCTGCAAACTGTTTTGAACCAGAGGCTTGTCTTCGGGGTAGGTGACTCCGAACCATGCGGATTCAGAAACCAGAACCTTGGTCGTGCAGCGTCCGGCTTTCACAAGAGAGTCAACGACAAACGGAATGTAAAATTCGCTCTTGAGCTCTGTTCCTTTTTCTTTCAAAAATTCGGTAAAGAGTTCTTCCAGATAGTTGAAGAGAGTGTCCTGGAATCCCCACATATTCATGGAAACGATTGCATCTCCGGGAATTTCAACACGGCTGCCATCTTCAAGATTGCTGATATATTTTCCGTTTTCTTTGACGATTTTTGTATGTTCCACAACATCAACGAGGTTTCCTTCTGCATTTGTGGTGCAGAGACCGCGGGAAACTGAACCGTTTTCGGAAGCAGTGTTTTTCATTTTGAATCCGCACATGGCAAATTCATTGTTTTTGCTGCTGCAAAGGAAATCAGCGAGCTTCTGATAGCCGTCCTGACCGTAAAAATCGTCTGCATTGATCACAATAAAAGGACCTTTGACAACATTTCTCGCGGCGTAAATTGCGTGTCCGGTTCCCCAGGGCTTGACTCTTCCTTCGGGAGCTTTGAATCCGCCGGGCAGGTCATTCAGATCCTGAAAAGCGTATTCGACCGGCACAAATTTTTCATATTTGCTGCCGATTTGCTTTTTGAAAGCTTCTTCGATGTCTTTGCGGATAATGAAGACAACTTTTCCGAAATTAGCCCGGAGAGCATCAAAAACGGAATAATCCATCAATGTCTCACCATTTGGTCCCATGGGATCAAGCTGTTTCAGTCCGCCGTAACGGCTGCCCATTCCTGCAGCCAGAAGTACCAGTGTCGGTTTCATTTTTTTGTCCTTTCTTCACTAAGTTTATGAGAATTATATTGATATAAGGTAAGATACCACAATTTCTTAAAAAAATCAAATTTTCATGATTCTATTTTTGATATGGGAAATAAACATCTTTTTTTTAGCATTATCTGACCCCTGCCCATTATTTTTTTACCATAAACCGTCTGGTTGACACGGTTATTGACAATAATGCATGAGTTTTCGAACATTTTGCACAATCCTTGTTAACATTTTATCAACAAGTTGGGTGTTGAATATTAGTTATTGTTTATTAATCAAGGAGTTGTAAAACAAAAACTGTTCCCCTGCTCCAATACCCGACTTAACATAATATATATTATGCGACATTGTAAATATAGCATTCAGCTCCTGTGTTTGTATGGATTATAATGAGTGATATCAAAGAAATCTATTTGGATCAATAAGGATGTCTAATATTATAAAATATGAAGAAAGCCGGACGATACATGTGGATTTTTGTAATTGATCCCCTGCCCGATATAATTTCAGAAAAAAATGGACAAAAAAATAAAGTTCAGAATTTTTCGCAAGAAATCATCAGAAAATTTGAATCACGGGCAGGGTATTTGCCGGATCGTTTGACCCCTGGGATCCAGATAATTTCTCCATCTGCATCACAAAGCACCGGATAAGATTTCCGGAATGGAGCAGGGATATTGGCTTCAGAAAGGTATTTATTGACAGATTCCGGCGATTTTCTGCCGAAAGCCGTCATTTTATCTCCGGGCTGGGCTTCACGGATAATGAATGGCATTTTTAAAGAAAAACTGTCAAAAACCGCATTTTTGATACCATCACCCTTCCCCACAGGATTTACTGAGACCTTTAGGGTATAATTTGAAAAATTGACTGATTCATCTTTGAAAAGGTCCCAAAAAACAGGCTCCTTCTTCCGCTGATCCACAAAAAAGACAGATTTTGAGTCTATATACAGGGAAAAATCAGGATAATCAGTGATGATTAATTGTGAGAACCCCTGCCCCGGCGGATTATTGATCATGGATTCAAAGCGTCTTAACAACTTGTGACCGACAATGATGTTTCGTCCGGTTTTTTCATTTAAAAAGAGACGAAAAATACGGCAAAAAACAGCTTGTGGAAGATTCAGCCAACTGTTCCGCAATTCAGGATTCATTGATTGATAGTAGGTTGCAGCATAATTATCAATAAATTCTGCATCAGATTGCAGGTTTCTGAGTGATCGTGAAATACCATCTTTTCCATAAGGAAATTTTGCATAAAGTTCCGGCAGTATTATATTCCGGAGAAAGTTTCTGCCGTAATCTGACTCAAGATTTGTGGCATCAGTTCGCCATTGAAGTCCCCTGCCCTTCAGGAATTGTTCAATCCCGGAACGTCGATACCGCAGCAGAGGACGGATAATTGCAACTCTTTCAGTTTCATTATATTCCGAAAGAGAAGTCAACGCAGAAACATTTGAACCGCGCATTAATCTCAGAAAGAGATTCTCTGTCAAATCATCTGCATTATGACCTAGTGCGACAATGGAATTTTCGGGAAGTTTTTTCCAATAATCCATACGGAGGCGTCTTGCTGCGGCTTCAATGCCCTCCCCTGTCTTGATATGCTCCGGAACGTTCAGGGATATGCAGGTGAATGGAATATCATTGCTTTTACAGAAATCCTGACAGAAAAGCGAATCTTCCACCCCTGCCCTGCCCCGGAGTCCATGTTCGAAATGGACGGCGTTCAGGGTAAAATGAAACGCTTCCCGGGCTTCGGAAAGAAGCAGGAGAAGCGTTAAACTGTCTGCACCGCCGCTGAATCCGCAATAAACATTTTTTCCATTCAGGATGGAAGCAAATTCAGTGGAAAGCTGCAGCTGCATATCAGAGTTCAAGAGCCTTCATCAGAGCGGCTTTGTTCTGAACGCCAGGCAAATTCTTGACGATTTCGCCGTTGTTCATAACGTAAAGAGTGGGGAGATTCCGTACGGCAAAACGTTGTGCAAGAGCCTGACATTCTTCAACATTGACTTTGACGACTTTTGCTTTGTCGCCGACTTCTGCAGCGATTTCATCGAGAATCGGAGCAAGCATTTTGCAGGGTCCGCACCAATCTGCCCAAAAGTCCACCAGGACTACCCCTTCAGCTGTTTCTGCATCAAAATTTTCATCGTTCAGGTATTTTACCTCGCTCATTTTTTCTCTCCTGTTCTTCTTTTATTATGATTTATTTACTTTAGGGGTGTGAAAGGGGCTTTGAATCCACTTTTGGAAACAAAGCCCTTTGTTTAAGACAATAGTCTGTTTTTTGAAATTTTCAAGTGCTGTTTCAGAAAAAAATCCGGAAATTTTTATCCGATCTTTATTCCGCTTGGGAAATCGGGAGTGTCAACCGTGACAAGTTTCAGAGAATCTCCGGCACTGGCAGCAAGCAGCATGCCGTTTGATTCGATTCCGCGAAGTTTTGCAGGCGCAAGGTTTGCCACGATAACGACCAATTTTCCAATCAGATCTTCGGGTTTGTAGAACAGAGCAATACCGGCAACGATCTGCCGCTGTTCCTCTCCGACCTGAACTTGAAGTTTCAACAGTTTTTCTGTATTCGGAACCGGCTCAGCGGCAATAACTTTTGCTGTCCGGAGCTCGGTCTTGAAGAAATCTTCAATTGAGATGCAGCCTTCCGGAATAACCGGCGCGGGCTTTTTCTCTTTGACACTCTTTTCCTGCTTTTTCGGTTTTTCAGCGGAAGATTGAATAGATGTTTCTTTTTCCTGAAGATACTTCGGGAACAAAATACCCAAGTCTTTTACTGGCGTACCCGGATTGGAAATACCATAATTTTTCAACTCTTCAAAAGAAACTTCAGTCGATGCACCGACAGATTCGCGGAGTACCGCCATTTTTGCAGGCATAATAGGAGTAAGAGCACCGCCGGCGATCCGGAGAACTTCGATAGAAACATAGAGGACTGTTGCAAGCCGCGCCCTGTCGCCTTTCTTTGCAAGTTCCCATGGCTTAGTCTCTTCCATATATTTATTAGTTGCGCGAATGACAGTCAGAATCTC
>JAFTJI010000146.1 GCA_017456495.1 Lentisphaeria bacterium
GATGAGCAAAAACATTTTTATTCGATGGTGTCAGGTCTTTCTGACTTGACAAAACACTAAATAACAAGTATATTAACAACGAAAGGTTCGGGAACAATCATGGATACAAATTTTTACCCACAAAAATTCCCGAAGGATCATTTAAAATTTAAGGAGATAAGAACTTGAAACGTTTATTGTTTTCGGTTGGATTGCTGATCCTTCCGTGTTTGTTCGGTCAGATGCGGGAGCTTTCCTTCTATGAAGTTCAGCCCCGCAAGGGTGAAATCGTCATTGACGGAAAATTGGATGAGGCAGCATGGAAAAATATTCCGGTTCATGGAAATTACTATGAATACTGGAAAAACAATCCCGGTCCCGGTGCATTGAAAACCACTTACCGTATGGTTTACGATGAAAAAGGTCTTTACATGGCAGTCGTGAACTATGAAGATAATATTCCTGCACTTAAACGATCCATTACCGAATATGACAATGGGAATATCTGGATGGATGATTGCGGTGAATTTTATTTTGACCCGGCGGCAGATGGAATCGGGTACACCAAGTTTACCATCAATGCCAACGGAGCTTTTGCTGATATGCGCCGTCAGGATACCGCAGTTACTCTGAATGACTGGAACGGGATCGGAACGATGACTGCTGCATCTGTCGGCAAGGATTCCTGGACGATCGAAGCCTTTTTCCCGTGGGATGACCTGAACGGTGTTCCGCAGATTGGAACCCTCTGGCAGTTCTGTCATGCCCGTTTCTCCTGGACAAATAAATTCCGCGGTATGACTTCTTCTCCCGGCGGAAACTACAACGCAACCGACAAGTTCGGCTATCTCTATTTTTCTGATGGAAAGACGAAACTTGATCCGGAAAAAATCGGACTTTTGCTTCAGACCAAAGCCGCAGTTCCCTGGTGCATCCCCTGCGGAGATGTTCTCGTCAGCTGTACCGGATCTCTGTTGAAAATGGATTCTCTCGGAGAACTCCTGAAAGAAGAACAGGACAAATACCGCCTTCTTGTTCTTGCAATCGAAACGATTGATCCCAAGATGTTTGCGAAAGATCTTGCCAGGATCCGCAAAGAAACTGCAGCGGCAAAAAAATCTGATCTTATGTCCCGTTACCGGACATATCAGGCTGCCAATAGCGCATTGTTCAATATCAAATGGACAATTCTTCTGAACAAATATTACAAATAACATATAAAGAAAGAGAAGTGTGATCATGAAAAAACTTTTGCTTTTATCTGCGCTCCTTGCAGGTTCTGTTGCATTTGCAAAACATGATGGCTGGTATGTCAATGATTTGACAGAAAATTACAAGACGGAACATTTGAGCTGGGATAAGACTACAGCACCGCTGAATGTGTTTTTCTATGTTCAGCCCACTGGTGCGCGAGATGTGATCGAACTTGTGCAGCGTATGAACATCAAATATACTCCGTTTCTGACTCAGACGTACTATATATATGCTTCAGAAGGTGTTTATCGTGCAGCACTTTCCGGTACAAGCCCTTATGAAAAGAATGAGGAACTGCGTGCGAAGCTCAGCGGTGATTTTGATGTGATCTATATCGGAAATGCTCCGTTTACAAAGGCACCGGCTGATGCTCAGCTTCAGATGCTCCAGAAAGTTCAAAATGGGGCAGGGATGGTCATTTCTGCCACAAATCTTCCCTATAAAAAAGTGTTTGCCAACAAGCTTCCGCTTCCGGCATTCCTCAATGAAGTCGTACACTCTTACAACAAGAAAAATATCATTGCCTACCAGTTCGGCAAAGGCAGAATCCTTGTAATCAAGAATCACTATGCAGGACCGGCAATGACCCAGAACTACCGCAGGGGCGACCACCGTGCAAGGGCAATTCAGGAAAATGAATATGTCTTCTACATGCGCGCTTTGCAGTGGGCAGCCGGAAAAGATGTATCTGTCGGAAAAATGGAAGACAAGGGTTCCTACCTTGCAGTAACTCCCGGCGTTCAGTACCGTATCCGCGATGAGTTCAACAATGTTCTTGCAACCGGGGTTGCCAAAGACGGAAAAGTTCCAGTCCAGCAGTTTTCCAGCGGAAAATATTTCTGCGATATCATTGTAAAAGGCAAAGCATGCGGAGTGTTTGCTTTTGAAAGAAAGTCCGCTTTGGGCGAGGGAGAGATCACGGTTTCTTCCGAATATCTCCGTGGAAAAGCACCGTTCAAAGGAACGTTCAAAATCACCGGAACAGTTCCAAGCACGATGGCAAAGCCGCTGACTTTGAACCTGACTCTTGTTGACCATCCCAACGGACGTGTCTGGGAGAAGAAATCTTTCAAGATGTTCCCCAACAGTGCAGTGGACTTTGAGTTCAAGAATTACCGTATGCCCAACGAAGCAGGTATTCTTTATGCAACTGTTACAGATGCCAAAGGAAATACCGTCCTGAAAGCGGATAAAGTTCTGTACTTCCCCTCAGACAAACTTCCGCTTTATTATCAAGCTACATTCGGTCAGGCAAACAGCATCAACATGGCAAAGCAGCTTGTTGACAACATGGGATTCGGGACAGCTTTGGCTCACCTTACCAGAGCTTCCAGCCGTAATCTGGCAATGTTGAACTCCCAGCTGATCCCGTACCTTGTCCGTGTCAACATGGGAATGAACCCCAATAAGAATGTGAAACTTCAGATCCTGAGCGGAGCCGAAAGCAAAGAAATCAAAAAATACAATGACCAGAGTTTCTACAATCCCGTGATCAAAGAAATCTGGCGAAAACAGGTGGAAAGCCGTCTGGACGGACTGCCGGAACTTTCCCCGATCCTGTACAGTCTTGGTGATGAAAACGTTCTGAACCGTAATGCGGGATATGGTCCTTCCGACCTTCCTGCTTTCCGGAAATTTGTTGCGAAGAAGTATGGCACGATCGCAAAACTCAATGCCAACTGGGGAACCTCCTACAAATCTTTTGACGAAGTCCCCCATCGTGATCTTTCCGTTTCCCTGAAAGAAAAACGGTTTGCGGAATGGAACGACCATAATGAATATATGGAACAGATGTTTGCTGACATCCACCACTATACTGCCAAGCTGATCAAGGCAAAAGATCCTCATGCAAGAGTCGGTTTGGAAGGAACATTCGGCGGACATAATATTGAGCTGATGATGGAAGGTCTTGACTGGTGGGGACCCTATTCCAACATGCTGGAAGACCAGGTCCTGCGCAGTCTTTATCCGGAAGTTCCCCGCTTTGTCTGGTCCGGATATCATAGCGAACGCAACATGAAAACACCGTTGATGAACCGCTATCTTCTGCTTGGTTCTGTGAACGGAAATGGATGGTATGCAGCAGGTTGTGACTTTAATCATGATATTCTTGCTGTTGACCAGTCTCCTTCTTTCTGCAAGAGCTTCAATGACAGTCTTCAAGAACTCCGTTTCGGTATGGCTCAGACATTGATTGCCAACACCATGCTTTATTCAGGAATCGTTATTTTATGGAATCACGTTTCACGCCGTTATCCGAAAGTGGATGAACGGTGTGTTTCTCCGGAATCCGGAATTGGACCTCTCATCCGTTTCTGCAATGCAACCGGATCCGGTTTTGAGTTCGTGACAGCCCGTAATGCAGCAAAACGGCTGCCCAAGATCAAAGTCCTCTTTGTTCTCGGAATCAACGCAATGAGCGATAAAGAAGCTGCGATGATCGTGGACTTTGTGAAGAAGGGCGGAACCGTGATCGCAGACTTTGCACCTGCCCGTCTCAACGAAAATCTTGCGATCCGCAAGCAGAATCCTCTGTACGAACTGTTTGGAAATCAGGTTTTGAAACCCGGAAACAAATATGTTGTCAATGCATTGTCCATTCCCGGCTTCAAGGCATCCAAGGCTTTGGTAGATCCTGCCCGCAAGCCGATGGAAGTCCGGAAGGTCGGCAAAGGTAAAGCGATTCTTCTTAACTTCAACTTTGCAATCGTTGAAACTGCCGCAGATAAAACCACTCCGTTCGTCGGATTCATGAAGAATCTGCTGGTGAAGAACGGCGCATACATTCCTTACAGCCAGACAAATCAGGAACCTGTTTTCCGTGTCAGAAACGGAAAAGGTTTTGATCTTCTCGGCGTGTATAACAACAAGAATAAAACAGCAACGACGATCAAATTTCCTGCACGCAAATATATTTATGCCGCCGGAAAAGGTTTCGTCGGTTATACTGACACTGTAAAAGTTGCATTCTCTGAAGATGTTCCCCTGCATGTCTTTGCCGCATTTGACAAAAAGCAGGCAGCTCCTGCAGTCAGTGCTCCTGCAGCAGTGAAAACCGGTGAGAACATTGTTCTTTCCTACAAGAATATTCCTGCCGGACGTACTGTCGTGATCCGCGTGATCGGTCCGGATGGAAAAGAACTTCTTGACCGGGGCGTTGTACTCAGCACCAATGATGGCAACTCCTACAGGTTCGGAGTTCCTTACAATGCTGTGAAGGGAACGTATAAATTCACCGTGAAGGATTACGAGACCGGACTTTCCGCGGTAAAGACTGTTATTGTGAAGTAATCAAATTTCAACTGAAAGGAAATAATCATGAAACGTCTTATTGTACTTGGTGCATTGGCAATGGTTCTCGGGCTTTCTGCCCGTGAGCCCTCTATGAAATTGATCGACAAAACCTTTGATAGAAAGGGCGAAAAACTTCAGCATAAAGAGTGGGTCGTCAAGTTCCACCATGCTGATTTGAACTTGAAAAATATCATTGACAAAGACGGTAAACTTGTCAAGAAAGCCTGGGGTGATTTCTTCCTTGGGCTGCGCCACGGAACGATCTACAACGGATCCTGGGACATCTGGCACTTTGTCTCTGCCATGGACAAAAAATGGAAAGTTCTGCCGGAAAAAGAGCCCGCTTCAAAGGTTTCTTTTGTCCGTTTTGCAGACAGCTCCTGTGTCAACATGGAATGGACAAACGGTTCCATCCGTGTTCTGCAGACCTCCGGTTCGCAGAAATGGGTTTATGTTAAAGTGACCATGCCTGCCGGAATCCACAAAGTGATGCTTTCAGTCCGTCCCGGCGGATCTCATCATGGAATCAAGGGCAGAGAACGTCATATCCGTTTCGGTTCCCTTGATATCGAAAGCAAGAACTTCAAAGTGAACACGATCCCGTTTGACGGCAAGACAACCGGGATGGCGTTCTATAACAAGAATTACAATGAAAAGAATGGTAACTTCCTTGTGTTTGAAGCCGAAAAGATCCAGACCATTCAGAACCATACGGAAAACCCTGTCAACGTTATTTTCTATCCGAAGAAAGGTGTGACTGAGCTGAACTTTGCACTTGGTTACTTCCTGAATGAAGATGCCGAAGAAGTAATCCAGCGGTTCATGGTGGAACAGCTTCCGACGATCCGGAAAGGTCTGGATTCCATTCAGTGGGATAAAGCTCCGGATTTCTCTGAATTTACCAAAAATGCTGCTCAGGTGAAAAATCTGATTGCCGGTGTTCAGGGACCGGACAAAGCAAAATATGAAAAAGAATTTGCTGCCATCGTAAAGGATTATGAAGCGGCAAAGGCAAAAAATGATATCTCTGCATATACCGATGTTTTGGATCGCCTGCGTAAATTGCAGAAAAAGATCGGAAGCTCAACATTGGATTCATTAATGTAAGTAAGGAAAAAAATGGAAACGTTCGCATTCGACCGTTGCTGTGCAGAAGCAGATTTCGGCACTGTCTCCGGTAAATTCAATAAGGCTTTACATTCGACCAATACTGCGCCGAATCTTTCGAACCGGGGGATCCGGGATATCACGCAAATCTTCAAGAGCATGAATTTTGAGTATTCAAGAACTCACGATTGGGCGTTGTGGAACAGCGGTCAGCGTGTGGTTGATACTCACTTCGTATTTCCTCTGATGCACCTGGATCCGGGGGATCCTGAAAATTACTATTTCGATCCCACGGACGAAATGATCCGGATCACTCAGGAAGCCGGAAGTAAAGTTTTCTACAGACTCGGAACCAGTATTGAACATTCCGGATTGCGCCCCGAACAGAAGCATTTCAATTCCGTTCCTCCAAAAGATTACGGAAAATATGCAGAAGTTCTGGCTGGGATCATCCGGCATTACACGAAAGGCTGGGCGAACGGTTTCCATTATGACATGGAGTATTGGGAGATCTGGAAAGAGTCTGAGAACGATCCGACCTGCTGGAAAGGCTCTTATGAGGAATTTATCAAATTCTTTGTGATCGTCCTGAAACGTTTGAAGTCAGAGTTTCCGGAATTGAAGATCGGCGGCCCTGCCGCAACAGGATACCGGGAAGATTTGATCGGACCGCTTCTCGCAGCTTGCAAAGATGCCGGAGTTGCACCTGATTTCATCACCTGGCACAGCTATGAATGTATGCCGGATTCCCTGATCGGACAGCCTGCACGAATGAAAGAGTTCGTCAAGGCACAAGGTTTTCCGGATTGCGAACTCGGCGTGACAGAATGGCATTATCTTGTCAGCTGGGATGGTATTCAGCGGAACATGAGCGAAGAGAATCGCCGTCTGGCTCTGGACAGTCAGGGCGGACTTTGCGGAATCGACTCTGCCGTATATAATCTTTCCGTTCTTTGCGGCTGGCAGGATACCGAACTGGATTTCGGTTTTTATTACGGAGCGAATCCCGTTGGCGACTGGGGGTATATGAACCATTTCGGCGGATTCAATAAAAATTACTTTTCCATGTGTATGTTCGGTACGCTGCTCGGCACGTTTGAGAATAAAATCAAATCTCAGAAACTCGACAGCAATGTATATCTTCAGGGCGGTGTCTCTGATGACGGAAAAACCGGGATGCTGCTTGTTGCCGATTACCGCAGCGATGTAATGTCCCGCCAGGTGAAAGTTTCCGGTATGGATGGTGCGTTTGTCACTGCTCAGCTGCTGGATCACACACACAGTCTGACAGAAGTAAATGTATCGTTCAAAAATGGCGTTTTGACTCTCCCGAAGAATGCAGTCGGCTCAGCTGCTTTTCTTATAAAATTTGATAAACGGTAAGGTGAAAAATGAGAAACCTCTTTCATGAATCTTTTGAAACGGTAACGGATGGTCTTCCTGGCGGCTGGTTTGTTGAAAACAACTCAAACCTGAAAGCTGTTCCGGCAATCAGAAACGGAGAAAAGTGTATAGAACTTCTCTCTGCCGGAAACAAATATCTTCCGGTGATCCCGGACGTTTCCGACTGTATTGTGAAGTGTACTCTGTCATTTGATTTTTCAATGACAAAAAATGATTTTGAAGGAGGTTTTGCCTATATCACATCATTCCGGTATGATACCGCAACCGGACGCGGACAGGCTGTAAGAATGCGGCGGAATCAGAAAAATGAAACTGTTGTTTATGAATATGGTACCGTCCGCCGGAATATTTTCACCAAAATCACTGCTCAGGAATTTCCTGTTGCAGATGCAGAACTTGATAAGCCTTTTGAGATTCAAATGACGATCAGAGGTGAGTCTCTTACTGTTGATTCTTTCGGTCAGAGCGTTTCTTTTGAGGTCGCTCCCGGAAATGGCAAAATTGCAATCGCCCGGGAACATTTCTTTGATGTCCTGAAAATTCTCGCCTTTGATATTGAAACGGATGAAGAGCTGATTGCCGGAAAGAAAACCGCTTTTACGATCCCGCTTTCAGAAGAACCGACCTATTATCCGTTGTTTTGTGACATTGAACTGGAAGATTACGGAAACTGCATGGAAGCTTCTCTTTCTCTTCATGGCGGTGTGTTTGAAACACCTATCGGGGAGGGGACTTATCATGGCAGACGGATGGATCTTTTGACCAATCCCTACTTGAAAGTGATCACCCCGGAAAGTTTCACCAAACACATTGTTTACAATGACCGCATCGTCATGATCCCGGATGGGCTTTCCGATGAATTTTTCTACAAAGTTCTGGCACAGAAAGTTGATTGGCCCTTCAAGCGGAATGTCCGTTTCCTGAAACCGGATACAGCGTTCGATCTTGCTTTCGGATTCGATAATTTTGTACAGGTTCAAAATCGGGATTTTTCAGAATCACCTTCTGAGACAGTGTTTGATCTTGACGGAAATGTTCTTTATTCCGGACTTGGAATTACCGAAAAGAGTAAGATGGAGCTGCTTTCCAGAAGTGACAAAGAAATGCTGAACCGTCTTCCGAAGTCTGATCCCAGGTATGATAAGGCTGTACAGTTTGTCAAGGATAATCACTTTTTCTTTGAAAATGAGACCCCGGAATTCAAGGTGCGCCTGACCGGTAAAAATCTGCCGGAAAGTTTCCGGATCGTGCTGCAAAACGCTTTTTTGGAACCTGTCCGTGAACTCGAATATACAATGGAACGGACAACTGTCAAATATGGAGTTTCAGAATATTCTCAGAATCTTTTTACTGTTGAAGATCTGTCCGGTATTGAATGCGGAGTCTGGCAAATCCAGATTGACAGCACTGACGGCAGTGTGGAGGAGATGTCCAAACTCTGGGCGTTTGAAGTGATGTCCCGGGAAGAGGGCGCATTGCCGCCGCCGCTGCTTTCCGGCATCCCGTATCTTTATGATTCCCGTACAGAAACACGCGGTTTGATTACAGATGCCTTTGATCCGTGGAAAGGAAAAAGTGCCAATGCTCCGCATTACATTTCCTGTGCTAACTTCCTGCCGCCGGCTGCGAAAAAATATCAGGTGTTTTCCACCGTCAAAGCATACGGAAGAGAAAACTTCCTCTGGCTGGAACCCCGCTGTACCAATACGCATAAGATCGAGGATAACCTTGACAGTATCGCACAGACTGACTATGTGAATATAGCGGAAGAGATCGTTCAGAAACCTTTGACCTGGCGTTATTCCTACCGCGGATTTGTCTTGAAGACGCTTATTGAGTTTATCAAGATGAAAAAAGATCCGAATTTCCCTCTGGAAGAGATGGAAAAATGGCTTGCTGAAGATGTCAAGAGCCAGCTTGATGAAAAGACCATGATTTATCTGGTTGATACTTACTGGGAAGAGTGGCTTGACTTTGCCAACAAGGCTTGTCATGAAAATAAAAAATCTATTCTGGAAGAACTGCGCAAGACAAATCCGAAACTCAAGTTTTCTCAGTACGGTCCGGGAAATATCTATGCAGCGAACTTCAAAGGTCCGGAATTTGCCCGTTATATCCAGAACGAAAATGCAACAAATGATGTCAACGGATTCTGGCAGTTTGAAGATTATCCCTTTGCCTGCCGTTATGATCTCAGCAGCGGAAGTTATTATCTGACATCCTGTCTGCTGCAGTTTCCCGGCGGACGTTTCTATCCGGAAATTTATGTGGATGGCGGCGTTGCCGGTTGTCCGGACGGAGCTGTTTATTATGCGCATCCGCCCTTCGGTCAGCGTCCGGTTTCTTATCCGCAGCGCATGACCAAGAATGTTTATGAGTTCTGTTACGGTTCCGCTCATTATGCGGATGATGGATTCCATTTCTGGGAAAAATGCGGATTCCAGGCATGCCGTTTCTTTCTGAAATGGTATGAAACGCTGCTGAGAGCATGGCGTGTGGTAAGAGATTACCGTCCGGTCAAACCTGTCTGCAAGATGGCGTTCGTTTCCTCCAAAGCATCTCTGCGAGCCGCCCGGGAAACTCAGTTCCATATCAATTATCCCATGTACCGGATCGTTGATGTCCGCAATACAGCGTCTGAAGATGTTCCTTACATTGCCAAGAGCTGCCGTATGCAGGGACTGAGTGCTGGTTTCCAGATTTTTGAAGAAAATATTCTGAAGCTGACCTCTGATGATGTTTCCATTGTTGTTCTGCCTCCGTTGAAAGGGATGGCTGAAGCGACCTTAAAACATCTGCGGAAACTCCATGCGGAAGGTGTTTCCCTGATCGGTTGTGAAGATGTGACCGGCATGGAAGATATTTTCGGCGTGAAAGATTCCGGCTGCAGAAAAAATGTAACCTGGGTTTCCGGAACGGAAAACTTCCTGAACGGACAGAAAGAGTACTGCGATGATGAACGTTGTACAGGTCGTTGGGCGGCAGATGGTGCAGAGGTTCTGCTTTCTGCTGAAATTCCTGTATTAACTATCAAGCGGAACGGTGCTGCCAGCGCAGTATTCTTCAATGTCCCGCCGCATCTGGTGAAAGAAGATCAGCTTCATGACCGCTACGCATCTTCCAAAGATGCAATCAGTGATTTCATGCAGCGCGCAGTTGCGGAAGTTGTCACTATGATTTCCAAACCGTTGGTCCGGATCCATGGCGACGGACGTATTCTTGCCAACTACACAGAAAACGGTGCTGTCATTGTTCCGGTCTATAATCCGTCTGATAAGAATACTCTGACTGCAATTCTTGAGATCGACAAATCTCTGTGCTGCGGAAAGAGCGTAACCGGTGACGTGCCTGTTACCTGTCTGTCGGAAGGAAAATACCGGCTCCGTCTGGAACCTGATGCCAGTGCATATCTGATTATCCGCTGATAAAAAAACAGTTTTGTTTCCGGGCTGCTGCAGAATTTATATTTTGCAGCAGCTTTTTTTCGCAAAAAAAAGCGGTCAACCTGAGCTGACCGCTTCAAAAAACTTATGAGCATTATCCTTTTTTTCCGTTTACTTTTTCGCGCATCTTCTGGAAGATGACGTACATCGGCGGAATGAATGCCACTCCCAGGAATGTCGCACAGACCATTCCCCAGAATGAGGTGATCCCGATGATCTTCCGGCTTTCTGCACCCGCACCGGATGCAAAGAGCAGGGGGAGAACCCCGATGATAAAGCTCCATGCGGTCATAAGCACAGCACGGTAACGGTAGTTCGCACCGTTCAAGGCAGAACGGGCGACAGATTTTCCGATCTTCCGTTCCTGCATGGAAAATTCCACCATAAGAATGGTACTCTTTGCACACAGACCGATCAACATAATCAATCCAAGCTGAGCATAAATATCCATGAGTAAACCTTTCACATAAAGAGCAATTGCGCCTCCAAGTCCGGCAAAGGCAACGGAAAGAATAACCGGAATCGGAACCGTCCAGGATTCATACTGAGCAACAAGGAAAAGATATCCGAAGAGAACCGCCAGCATCATCAGCACAACCAGACGCCCATCATTATTCTTTTCCTGATAACTCATATCGGTCCAGCTGACCGCATAGCTGTTGGAAAACTCTTTCGCTGTGATTGCTTCGATCCTGTTCATGATATCGCCTGTGGAAGCTCCCCGTTTCGGCATGACTGTGAAGCTGGCACACATGTTCTGGTTGAAACGTTCCAGTTTCCGGCTTCCGAGCGCAACTTTGATTTCGCAGAAAGAGTTGAGGGGAACCAGTTCCCCTTTGTTATTCTGAACAAGCAGTTCTTCCAGGTCGCTGATATCGGACCGATCCTCAAGATCCAGCTGAAGCTGAACTTTGAAAGAGTAGCCGTAAAGGTTGAAGTCATTGACATACAAACTTGCAAGGTTGCTCTGGAGTGCGGAGAAAACATTCCCGATAGGAACCCCCAAAGCTTCAGCTTTCTGCCGGTCAATATCAAGGAACAGCTGAGGCGTTCTTGCATTGAAGGTCGTATAAGCATACATCACATCCGGGAAGAGTTCTTTGTTGTTGAGAATGCCCATGAGTTTTCCCACATGCGGCTCAAACTCTGTGGGGGATTCCCCGGTCATATTACGGAATGCAAAGGTAATTCCCCCTGTGTTCCCCAATCCCATGATTGCAGGCGGCTGGAACACACTGACGACCGCGCCGGGGATCGTTCTTCCCTGCGCTTCGATTTTGTCGCGGATGGCGTGAATTGAAAGATCTTTGCTGTTCCGTTTTGACCAGTCATCGAGGTCGACGATTGCAAAACCGATATTTTCACCGGAACCGCTCATAATGGAGAACCCGGCAACGGTGATCATCTTTTCCACACCGGGAACCTTCAGGGTCTTTTCTGTAAATTCCTTCAATGCTTTTTCGGTCAGATTGAGAGCCGCCCCCTGGGGAAGTTCAATTTCACACATGAGGTTCCCTTTATCTTCATCAGGCAGGAAACCGCCGGGAGCAATTTTCAGCAGGTAGAAAAATGCTGCAAGCACGGCGAGAAGCAGAAGGATCGTGAGCCAGGCTCTGCGGATCATAAATCTTGAAAAACCGAGATATCCGCCCTTGAATTTGTCCAGAACCCAGTCAAAAGAACGGAAAAAGAAATTCTTTTTCTTGTTGGGATCTTCCAGTTTCAGGATCAGGGCACACAACGCCGGACTGAGTGTCAGCGCGTTGACTGCAGAAATACAGAGAGCCACGCACATTGTCACAGCAAACTGCAGGTAGATGGTCCCGACGATCCCGCCGTAGAACCCGATGGGAGCATAAATCGCAGCAGAGACCAGTGTGGTCGCAATCACAGGACCTGTCACCTGTTTCATACTTTTGCTGGTGGCTTCTTTTGCCGGCAGCCGTTCTTCCTGCATAATGCGCATGGTATTTTCCACAATAACGATCGCATTATCCACCAGTGACCCGATCACAAGGATCAAACCGAAGAGTGTCAGCACGTTGATGGAGTAGCCCATCAGCATCATAAAGAAGAATGTTCCCAGCAGAGAAACCGGGATTGCCAGCATGGGAACAACAGTCGCCCGCCAGCTCTGCAGGAAAACGTAGGTAATGGCAACAACAAGAACCAGGGTTGCGATTAAAGTCGTTGCGATCTCTTTAACGTTTACCATGATGTAGTTCGACGGGTCATAGGTGTGGTCGACGGTCACCCCTTTCGGGAACCGTTTCTGAAGATCGGCAAGCATTTCTGTTGCATCCCGGACAAGCTGAACCGCGTTGGCTCCATCCTGACGGTAGAGTGCAAGAGCAATACTCTGTTTTCCGTTGAGACTTCCCTCTTCGGTATAGCGTTCCGAGCCGAGTTCGATTCTGGCAATATCCCCGAGCTTGACCTGGCGTCCATCGTTGTTGGCAATAATGATCTCAGCAAACTCTTCCACCGTTTTCAAGCGGCTTGTCAAGTCCAGTTTGAACTGAATATATTTATTGGCTTTCTCTCCGCCGACAGTTCCGGCTGCAGCGTCAGCATTCTGAGATTTCAGTGCGCCGATCACAGCTTCGGGAGTCAGGTTCATTGCATTCATTTTAAGCGGATCCAGCCAGATACGCATACTGTAGTTCCGTTCTCCGAGAACTTCCACTGAACCAAGTCCGGGCAGACGCGCAAAAGCATCTTTAATATTCATCCGGACATAGTTGGAAAGCTCCAGATGGGATAGTACGGAGCCATCTGTCTGGAATGAGAACACGCCTGCCATATCGGTCGATTGCTTCGCGGTCACGACCCCGATCTGTTTCACGATTGCAGGAAGCTGGGCTTCCGCGCGCTGGACAGCATTCTGAACGTTGACCTGCGCAATATCTGAGTTGATTCCCGGCTTGAACGTCAGGGTCAGAGTATAGTTCCCGTTGTTATCGCTTTCTGACTTGAAGTAAAGCAGATCGTCAATCCCGTTGACCTGTTCTTCGATCACTGCAGCAACCGTATCGGAAAGCATTTGAGAGGTTGCACCGGGATATCGGGCTGTAACTTTCACTGTCGGCGGCGCAATTTCAGGGTATTCAGCAATCGGCAGCTTGAACACACAGATGCACCCGATGATCGAGATCACAATTGAGATCACGAATGCAAATTTCGGTCTGTTGACAAAAATATCAGTAAACATTCTGCTTCACCGTTATTTTCTGTTGAGAGTTGGGATCATGCCGGGTTTCACTTTGTGAGTTCCTTCCGTAATGACAAACTCATCACCGGAAAGACCTTCTGTGACGATCTGAAGTCCATCCGGTGTAGTTCTTCCGATTTTGACATCCCGTTCCATAACAACACCGTCTTTTCCGATGATATAGACACTGTATCCGCCTCTTTTGACGATGAGGGCAGAGGGGCGGATCGCCGGTTTCTTCTGAGCATTTTTATTGTAGAGGAGAACCGTTACAAAACCTCCGGGGAGCAGTTCCCGGGATTTGTTGTTGAACTTTGCCCAGAGAGAGATCGTATTTGTTGTCGCATGAAGTTTATTGTCGACCCAATCGACAGAGACACTTTCTCCGGAAATGGATTTATCAGCCAGCTGCACTTTGATAAGGGTGTTTTTCTTGATCCCTTTCAAACCTCCGAAGTCTCTGCGGAAAATGACTTCGCTGATACTGAAGCGGACGTAGATCGGCGCAATGCCGGTAATGTTTGTCAGCTTCCCTGTCTGCGGAGTGATCAGGTTCCCGTTGCTGTAAATGCTCTTTCCGATATAACCACTGATCGGGGCATAGATTCTTGTGTAAGAAAGAGTGTTTTCTGCATCTTTTAAAGCCGCTTTGATATCTTTCAGTTTTGCTCTTGCAGATTTGATTTCAAAAGATGCTCTGTCAAAAGAAGCTACAGACGTAGCATTGTCTTTCTGCAATTTCTGGCTTCGTTTGAATTCTTTGTCTGCATAGATCAAAGCAGCTTCCAAACTTTCTTTTTGTGCTCTCAGACTTTCAACTTTCGCAACATAAGAGGTATCTTCCAACTCATAAAGCAGTTGTCCTTTTCTGACAAAATCGCCTTCTTTGAAGTGCGTTTTGAGCAGGACACCGGTAACACGGGGCATGATATCCGTGCTTTCCACAGCTTCTACGAATCCCGCATATCTTCTGGGAATTTCATTTTCTGTGATGATTGGTTTTTCCACCGTTACCAATGGTTTTTCCATCTGTTGGGCAGAAGCCGTTGTGACAAATAATGCCGCGAGTGACGCCAATATGGTTTTGCGTAACATGTTTTTTCCTTTCCCCTTGATCATATAAAAATGACCTGTTTTTATGTTAAGCATTCAAAGAATTAGTTCTGTATAGAACGAATAATATATCATAAAAACAAAAAAAAACAAGCATGAGATTAGAAAAAAAACTTGTAAAAAAAGTTTCCTGTGATATATTGAAAAATCTGCAAAACAGTTGATCTTAAAGGGAAAAACGTTATGAAAAAATTGACATTTGATATTTACATCATCAGTCGTCTTACCCATATCTACTATACCCGGGAACTCCGGAAAATCGGTTTGAGTTTCGGAGAATTTCCGTTCCTGATCAGTGTTTATGAAAACGAAGGTATTTCCCAGGAAGAACTTTCTTCTCTTCTCATCATCAGTAAAAGTACAACTGCGACTATGATCCGGAAACTTGCAGATGCCGGGTATGTACGGAAAGAAACCGATCCGGCAGATAAAAGAAATTTCCGTCTCTATATCACAGAGGAAGGTCTAAAATTTATTCCAGAGATCCGGCGCATTATTGACAGCTGTCATGAGAAGATGACCGCGGGAATGACGGTTGAAGAAAAAAGTGATGTTTGTCGGAAAATCAAAAAAATACGGCAAAAATCCGAGAACTCCGGGATGAAAAATGGCAAAAAATCAAAAAAAACAGTAAAAAATCTTTCAGAATAATAAGTTTTTTCAGAAATTCACTTGATTGATTGGCAAAATGGGAGTATATTTCTGAATTATTAACAGGATGGTCTTTTTTGCCGATCCGGACAAAATACTAAAAGAAAGAGTAGGGAGGTTATTATGGCAGTTCCATCAGAGATGTTGGCTTGGCAGATGTATGGTGCAGGGTTTGAAAAATTCGGCAGAGACGATAAACCGGTTGTTCTGCCTGTTCCTGATCCGAAAGCAGGCGAGCTTCTCGTCAAGATCGATGCCATCGGGCTTTGTTTTTCAGACGTGAAATTGATCCGTGCAGGGGAATCTCACCCCCGCGTTCTTGTTGACGATTTGGAAAAAGATCCCGTGATCCCCGGTCACGAAGCTGTGATGTCTATCGTCAAGGTCGGTGAAGGTCTTGAAGATAAATTCAAAGTCGGTCAGCGTTTCATCATTCAGGCTGATATCTATGTCAATGGAAAAGGCTATGCATACGGTTATGCCCTCAACGGCGGTATGGCTCAGTACAGCATTCTCGGTCAGGAAGTTCTGAACGGTGATGAAGGCTGCTATCTGCTGCCTCTCTCCGATAAAATGCCTTCCGCGATCGCAGCTCTCCTTGAACCCTGGACCTGCGTTTTCGCTTCTTATCACATCGGACTCCGTTCCACCCCGCTTGATGGCGGAAAGATGGGCTTCATGTTCGGCGCAAATGCTCAGAACAACTACGAGTTCGGTGATCTTCTCAGCAAAGCTGCTCCCGCAGAAGTTGTTCTCGCCGGTGCAGTCCCTGCTGGTTTTGCTGAAAAAGTCGGCGCAGCTTTCCCGAAAGCAAAACTTACCGTTTCCGAAACCTTCCCCGAAGGCATGACCTTCGACGATATTTTCCTCTGCGGCATCGGCGGTGATGTTCACTCCTATCAGCCCTTCTTCGGTTTGAACGCACGCGTCAACCTGATGGAAAAAGATGCAATTTCCGGCGTCAGCAGCGTTGACGTCGGCAGCATCCACTATCAGGGCTGGTTCTTCCAGGGAACAGCAGAAGCAAACTTCTCTGCTGCATACGGAAGAAACGTCCGTACTTCTCTCAAGAAAGGCGGAACCTGCTGGCTCCCCGGCGGTGCAGGAGCAATGGGACAGATGCACACCCAGTTGGCTGTGACCAATCCCGATGGACCTTCCAAGATCATCGTTTCTGATATGGACGACACCCGTCTTGCCAACGTTGATCAGCTGCTCCGTCCCGCTGCAGAAGCACGCGGCGTTGAGTTCAAACTTGTGAACCCCTCCAAGATGACTCCAGCAGAATTTGATGCTCTTCTCGATGAATTTGCTCCCGAAGGATTCGATGATATCGTTATGCTCGTTCCTGTTCCGGTCGTTCTTTCCGGTTCTGCAAAGCATCTCGGAAAAGATGGTCTCATGAACATCTTCGCCGGTATTCCTGCAGGAAAAGAGGCTGAAATCGATCTGAACGGTGTTGTTTTCTCCGGAGCCCGTTTCATCGGTTCCAGCGGAAGCCGCACCGATGACCTTCGCATGACCCTGCAGCTCGCTGAAAGCGGTGCTCTTGATCCTGAAACAGCACTTGCCGGTATTGGCGGTATGATGGATCTTAAGAAAGGGCTGGATTGTGTTGCAAATGCCAAGTTCCCCGGAAAGACAGTCATCTATCCGAACTGCATCAATATGCCGTTGATGAAGAAGGAAGAGTTGATGGCTCTCGGCGGAGAGATCGCAGCTTCTCTGGAAAAATCCGGCGGCAAGTTCACTCAGGAAACCGAACAGGCTATCCTGAAGAAATTCGGTTGCTGAGATAAGGCTGAAACCACGATATGAAATTCTCACTGGTACGACGTTTAGCAGCTTGTGCAATGCTGTTCTTTTTGACAGCAGGCACCTTTACTGTCGCAGCTCAGAACCTTCCCGGCGGATCCACTGGATTCGCCGGAGTCGATGTAAAAAATGTCCTGAAAAACATTGATGCCAGTGCGGATCTCTTTGAATATATCGGGGAAAACCTGATCGCGCGCGGTCATGTCGTTATCATTACCAAAACAATGGTTCTCAAGGCTGATAACGTAGTGATCCATTTGCCGTCACGTGATATGGAAGCATTTGGAAATGTCTCCCTTGTCAGGCGTGTCTCAAGTTTTAAATCAGTTGATCTGGAAGAATATCATCAGTTATTGGATGATGTCCGGAAAAAAATAGATATTCTTGGTGTCACACGGACGCCTCTTGGAAAAAAACGTATCAATCTCCGGATTACAGAGACCTCTGCCCATATTCAGGCAGACCGTCTTGCCGGAAACTTGACTACCGGAGAACTCCGCTTTGAAAACTTTGCAATGAAATCCGGAGCGTTATATGCGCTGGCAAGCTTTGCACGCAGAAATGCTTCCGGAGAGATCATTGCAGATAATACCCGTATTACAACATGTGATTATGTAGTGGATCAGAACGATCACTATGCCTTTACTGCATCCAAAGCGTATATTACGCCCCGCAGTTATCACTCCGGATTGCAGAATTACAATGCAGATCACAGCGATCACAGCGTTCTTCTTGTCAATCCCATACTCCGTTTCTGGAATGCGCCGTTGCTTTGGCTTCCGGCTCTTTACAAACCCCGAGAAACAGACAGCTTCGGCGTTGATTTGACGGTCGGTTATAAGAGTGAATGGGGAACATGGCTCCGTTCCAGTAAAAACTTTGATGTTTATGACGATCCCTATGTGAATGTCGGTCTTTTGGCTGACTTCTACGCAAGACGCGGATTCGGCTGGGGAATGACAGCTTCCATCGTAACGGGAAATTCCAGAACAGAATTTTTCGGTTATTCATTACGCGATAAGAATCCGTATTTATTCCATGATCTTGAATACAGTGAGATTGAGGGTTTCAATCGACGCCGACGTCTTGATTTGAAAAAACACCGTTACGATTTCAAAGCAACGAATATTACGCACATAACTCCCCGCCTTGACTTCCGTGCACAGGTTGAGTTTACCAGTGATATCGACTTTATCGAAGATTACTTTGAATCCAGATATAATTCTGAACCTCAGCCCCCGACTTATGCCGCGTTGGAATACCAAGCCGATTGGGCTTCTTTTTCCGTACTGGCAACCGGACGTGTAAATTCCTTTGATTCCGTTGTCCAACGGATGCCTGAGGTTCGTATGGATATTTTCCGGCAGGAACTTTTCGGCGGACTCTACTATCAGAGTGAAAACTCTTTTGCGTATCTTTACAACCGCTGGAGATCTTTTGACCGTCCGGCTCTGTTTTCCGACAGTGAGCTGAAACGTCTGGAAAAGCTGCCTCCTGCGCAGTATGAAGCGGCTGTGAAAGCCAGAGAAAAATACTGGGACGGACGGACCCTGCACAATTACGGAAGCGGGCGTTTTGACTCTTTGCATATGTTCTACTATCCCCTGAATTTTGACTTCATCAATATTATTCCGCGCGCCGGGATCCGGTTGACTGCTTACACAGCCACATCCGAGAATGAGGTGACAGATGAAGATTTGAATGCAATGTTCGGGACCAATTCCCTTTATGGAAACTGGAGAACTGTCAATAATTTTGATGTTCGCAACCACGCAAAACTCCGTTTTATGAGCGAGTTCGGTGTCGAAGTCAATACAAAAATTTACCGGACTTGGCAGAATGTCCGATCCTCATGGCTGGGGCTGGATGGACTTCGTCATGTAATTGTTCCGTATATCAATTATACTTACATTCCCAAACCGACTCTTGACTACGAAAATATTTTATATTTTGATGATATCGACCGTTTACAGGAACAGAATTTTATCCGTTTCGGTATTCTGAATAAATTGCAGACACGCGGCGGCGATTATGGCGCAGAACGGATCCGTCAATGGGCTTCTCTTGAAACCTATTGGGATTTTCATGCTTTGCGGAGAAATGGATTCAATCATTCCGGTGATTTGGGGATCAAGCTTTCTTTCTCTCCGATAGATAATCTCAGACTCTCCGCAGAAGTTGTACTGGATGTCGGTGGAAACAATGATGAAGAATATACAATTTATCGTGGCCCCAACCATAAAGCGGACAAGCCCGGGATTATGGGGTGGAAGCATTTGAATGCATTGAAGGCGAATCTCTTCTATCGACTTTCCAAAGATTGGTATGTGAATGCAAGTTATTCATATACAAGCCGTTACTGGAGACGTTCCGTTTATTCTATGGGTTCCATGTTGGAAACATCCAATGCAACCTCTACGTCTCTTAAGGTTCTGGAACAGCCAACGCAGACAGCCAATCTTACTATTGGGTTCCCCACATACATTGACAAGCGTCTCAAAGGGGAATTTTATATGGTATATGATGTAAATCAGGCATTGATGGAAGATATCGGAATCCGGCTTTTCCGCGACTTCCACTGCTTTAATGTTTCTGTAAATTTCGGCATGGAAACAGAGCGCGATTCTGATGGCGACAAAGATAAATCTTTCTATATCGCCGGCTATGTCGGTCTGACTACCATGCCGTCAATGAAACTTGGAACAAAAGAAAAATAATCTTTCAACTTTCAAGATAAAGGTACACTCGAACTATGAGAATGTCATCCATGATCGGACGCAGACTTCGGGAAGACCCCAAGGATGCAAAAACAGTTTCCCATAAATTTTTAGTGCGCGGCGGCTATGTCCGCCCGGTATCTGCAGGTATTTTCAGCCTGTTGCCGATCGCCAAACGGATCATTGCTAAAATTGAAGCTATCGTTCGCGAAGAAATGAATGCCGTTGACGGTCAGGAAGTTCTGATGCCTGTTGTGCTGCCCGCAGAACTCTGGAAAGAATCCGGACGTTTTGAAACTGTCGGACCTGAATTGCTTCGCTTCAAGGACCGCAATGATAAGGACATGCTCCTCGGAATGACTCATGAAGAAGCAATCGTTCATCTCGTCCGTTCTGAGGTGAACAGCTACAAGCAGCTCCCGGTGATGGCTTATCAGATCCAGACAAAATACCGTGATGAAGCACGTCCCCGTGCCGGTTTGATTCGTGTTCGTGAATTTACTATGAAGGATGCTTACAGCTTCCATACATCTCAGGAATGTCTGGAAAAATATTATCAGCGCGTTCACGATGCTTATGTCCGGATCTATGCAAGAGTCGGTTTGAAAAATGTCGTCTCCATCCGTGCCAACAGCGGTATGATGGGCGGAAGCATCTCACACGAATTTATGTCGGTTGCAGATTGCGGAGAAGATACGATTTTCCTTTCTCCCGACGGCTGTTACAAAGCAAACCGTGAAATTGCTGTTTCCGGTTTGAAGTTTGAAAAGACTGAGGCGGAGCTCCCCCTGGAAAAAGTGGAAACTCCGCACATGAAAACCATTGAAGAGGTTGCCGGTTTCCTGAATGTCAAGCCGGAACAGACCGGTAAAGCAGTCTTCTATTCCACAGCGGATAATAAGCTCGTCTTTGCCATGATCCGCGGTGATTTTGAAGTTAACGAAATGAAACTTCAGGCTGTGCTTCAGACACCGTCTCTTGCCTTTGCAAATGACAGACAGATTCTTGATGCCGGTGCTGTTCCCGGATTCGCTTCTCCTGTCGGAATCGATCCCGCCAAGTGCATCATCGTGGTTGATAAATCTGTCGAAGGAACTGCAAACCTTGTTGTCGGTGCAAACGAAGAAGGTTTCCACTACAAGAACTTCAACTATGGCAGGGACCTTGCAAATGTAACAGTGGCTGATATTGCCATGGTTCGTGATGGCGATCCCTGTCCGCTTACCGGTGAACCTCTGCTGATGAAACGCGGTATCGAAGTCGGAAATATCTTCCAGCTCGGAACGAAATATTCCAAGCCGATGAAGTGTGAATATCTTGATGAAAACGGAAAATCCCAGCCGATGATCATGGGCTGCTACGGAATCGGCATCGGTCGTACCATGGCATCTGTGATCGAAGACTCTCATGATGATTACGGACCGGTCTGGCCCATGTCCATCGCTCCCTATCAGATCCAGCTTTGTGCATTGAATCCCGATAAGGGCGGAGTCCGTGAGCAGGCTGATGCTCTTTATGAAGCTTTGACAAAAGCCGGAGTGGAAGTTCTTTACGATGATCGCGGAGAAAAAGCCGGATCCATGTTCAGCGATGCTGACCTGCTTGGTATTCCGTTCCGTGCGATCGTCTCTCCGAAGTCCGTAGAAAATGGCGTTTGTGAATTCAAACTCCGTACTTCCAGAGATGCTGAAATGCTGCCTCTTGACAGTGCTGCTGCGGTTTTGAAAGAAAAAGTTGAAGCGGAACTTGCCAAGTACCGTTGAGACTGACGTAACATTTATCTGCCCGGTGACACCAAACGTGCCATCGGGCTTTTTTACAGCGGGGATGATTCGTGAAGGTGATTTCAAAAGTCTTCAAAAATGTCAGAAAATTCTTGTTGCGATCTGTAAAATGGGGCGTTTTCGGTGGTTACTCTGTGAGTAGCCACGCTCAACCTACCATTTTCAGCTCATCAACAATCCTTTTTCAGCCAAAATTTGCCGGACTTTTGAAATTACCTCTTGTGAAAAAAATTGTTTTTACAGTTGCTGTTTTGTGTGGTATTCTGTCCGGTTTGAGTGCAGAAACATTGCTGCCGGAGAATGTGAATCAGGCGACATTGCAAAAAATGCTGTCATCGCGGTATCCTGTAAAAACAGAGCAGGGCGTTTTATACGCCGAAGTGAATAAGACCCTGATCCGTGTTGTTCCCATCCGGAAATCCAAACTGCTTTGTCTGAGTGTTGCTTTCGGTGCTTCAGATCAGCGCAGTATTTCCCGGATGAAAGAGCTGGCAAACAGTTTTAATTACCGGAAACGTTTGATCAGAGTCGGGATCGGAGACGATGGAACTTCCTACTGTACATACTATGTTGTTTATACCGGAGGATTGAATGATAAAAACCTGTTCAGTGCGCTTGATTGGTTTTATCTTCTGGCAAAATCATGGTGTGAGTATGTGTACATGGATGGAAAAGAACAGTGAAAATACACTTTTCTGCGTAATTTTTGTAATTTTTTGCGAAAAAAGTCTGAGAAATGTTAAATTTATCATTGACTTTTTCGTGAAAGAGATTTATAGTACGACAATGACGAAATAACAAGGAGGTAGTTATGGGCTCAATTAAAACAGTTTTCGGTTTTGATATGGAAACCGATATCGGCAGCTGGACCCCGTGGTATGATGGGTTCGGACCCGGAACGGATGTGATTCTTTCCATCCTGAAAAAACATGATATCAAGGCAACATTCTTCTTCACAGCAGATGCTGCGACCAAGAACGTTGAAGTTTTGAAAAAGGTTCGTGATGCAGGTCATGAAATCGGGGCACATACCCTGTTCCATGAAACCATCGGCGATCCTCTCTTTGAAATTCCCGGAGACGTTCCTGTTCTCCCCGAAGAAGTGGAAAACCGTATCCGCAAGAACACAGAAATCATCGAAAATCTCTGCGGCGTCCGTCCGACAGCTTTCCGCTGCCCCCGTCTCTGGGGTTCTACTGCAGTTGTGAACACACTGGAAAAACTCGGTTACAAGGCAGATGCCACCTATCCGATGTATTTCTACCGTGAACAGCTGGAACCCTATCATCCGAGCAAGGATGACTGGACCAAGAAGGGCGATATGAAGCTGGTCGAACTGCCCAACTTCGCAGACCTTTCCATGGATTCCAAAGACCCGTACGGTCGTGATATGGACCAGTGGCCGCTGTGGCGTACCGAAAGCGCAGAAGCTGTTATGGAACACATCCGCAGCTATGCCAAGTACTGCACAGACCGCGGTGCGAACCCGTTCATCTGCTTCTACATGCATCCCTGGGAATTCCACAAGATGCCGGAAGGCTTGCTGCACTATGGTGAAGGCGCAGTTCTTCCCGACCCGTTCATCATCAAGAACTGCGGTGAATATGCTGCAGAACAGTTTGATGTGCTGATCCAGAAACTGAAAGACTTCGGCTCTGAATTCTCAACAGCCGGTTCAATTACAATCTAAGGAGTAAAATCATGAACACAAGTTTTATCCCGAAACAGGAGTACTTTGACAGAATCGCCAAGTTCCAGGCCAACATGAAGAAAGCCGGACTCGATGCATGTCTTGTACATGGTACCGAATCTGACTTTGCCAACGTCCGCTACCTCAGCGAATACTGGCCGACCTTTGAACAGGCTGGTGTCTTCGTCCCCGCAGAAGGTCCTGCTATCCTTCTGATCGGTCCCGAAAGTTGGAAGTATGCTGTCGGACGCAGTGTTTTTGAACCCGAAAACATCATGATGCTCCTGAACTACCGTGAAGCAGCTGAACCCGATTATCCCGGAATCCCGCTCTCCACCTTTGCTGATGTCGCAAAGAAAGCAATGGGCAAGAAGAAACTCAAAAAGCTCGGTCTCTGCGGTACCGCTGTTATGACCATGCCCACCCTTAAAGCTCTCGAAAACCAGCTCCCCGGCGTTAAACTCGTCGTCGCAGAAGATGTCTTCCGTCCTCTCCGCTGGATCAAGAGCGAAAACGAGCTGAACAGCCATAAGAAAGCATTCAAAGTCGCTGAAAAAGCAGTTGCAGCTATGCTCAACGAAATGAAGCCCGGCATGACTGAATTCCAGGCTCTTGCTATCGCTCAGCGCGAAATCTTCGCAAACGGCGGTGAATATGAAGGTCACAGCCTTTACTGCTTCGGCGGCGATCGTACCAGCAACGGTATCAGCCGTCCCACCTATGCTAAACTGAAAAAGAATGAAATCATTCAGCTGAACATCGGTGCACGCGTTGGCGGTTACAGCTCCTCCATCGGTATCCCGGTTTACTTCGGTAAGCTGCCCAAGGAACAGATGGCTCTCGTTGAATTCGGTCTCCGCGCTCACAAGTACACCTTTGAACTTATGAAGGCTGGCGCAGATGCTGCATCCATCGCTAAGGACTACACCCAGTGGGGAATCGATCAGGGCTGGGGCGACTACATGCTCTACGGTCCTGTCCACGGACTCGGTATCCAGGAAACTGAATCTCCCTGGATCGAAACCACCTCCAAGTACAAACTTCAGGAAAATATGACCTATCAGATCGATACCTTCTTCACCGGTAACGGTTATGGTCTCCGTTGGGAACGCGGCTGTATCATCAAGAAAGACGGCTGCGAACTCCTCTCCAAGAAGTTCATGTCTCTCAAGGATTGCAAACTCGACTGATTTTGCATCTCTCAAGAGAATACGAAAAACTCCGGTTCAAACGAGCCGGAGTTTTTTTTTCTATCAGATATTGAATTTGTTTTGCAACCTGACTAGTGTAAAAAGATGGAGCAGGGGTGGCTGCTCCGGGTATGCGGCAATCTGAAATCAGATTTCAAAATCGGGATAATTCCGGAGAATGAAACCTGTCAGCGGGGTAGGATCATCCATGCCGTGGGGATGATGTCCGTAAAGATTGCGGTTGAGGATCTCAATATCGCCGCCGGCATCTTTGATCAATTTTTCCATGATGTCGATATTTGTTTCCGGCAGAACGGACTGATCCTGTCCGCTGCGGATGACCAGCGTGGGGATCTTTGCCTTTGCAATGGGAAGATAGTTGTTCAGCGGGTTTTTCGGATGCTTTCTCAACCCCTCAACATCTGCGACACCGTAAGCGGCAAGATGTTTTTTGTATTCTGTCTGCATGAACGGGATCAGAGTCGGGTTTGTGTTTGTTTCGTCGCGGTCTCCGGCAAAGGAAAGCGAACAGACCGGGGCATCAAGATACATTGCTCCGACAGTTTCGGGGTGTTCTGCTGCCCATCTCCAGGAGAAGAGACCGCCGTAGCTCATGCCGATCAATGCGGCTTTCTTGTGGAAGTGCATCTTCTGGAGCATGTCATAAAACTTTTCCAGAATGCGGACGCCTTCATCATTCATATAAGTTTCAAACACGTCGATATGAACATGATGGAATCCGCGATCCAGCAGCTGCAGGGCAGGGGTTCTGGGAACAAAAGCTTCTGCCCATTGCAGACACCAGCTCCAGGGCAATCCCTGTGCCGGGTGCGGCGGTTCCACAATAAACCCTTTGTGACCTTCCAGTTCAAAGTTGTGGCGGATATATCCGTGCCAGATCACGGTTTCCCCTTCGGGATAGGCAATCTGTTTTTTCGATGTGAAAGCATATCTTTCATTTCCGGCAGCAGCCAGAGATTCCTTGCTCATTCCTTTGTCAGACATGATAAAAACTCCTTTGTTGTATTAAAAGTATTCATTGTAATATACCAGTATTATTGTGCTTTTCAAGCTGAATCTGTTTGAAAAAAACAGTTCTTAATGATATAGTACTGCAAACAATATGATCAGGAGATTTTTATATGAAAAAGAAATGTTTTCTTTCATGTTTTCTTGCTGTTCTGTCACTCTGTTCCGGAGCGGCAGAAGTTGTCAAGGATTCTTTTTCGGTGGTTTTAGATCGTAAATTCAAGCCGGAAGATGCTGCTGCGGTTTCAATGACCGGAAATCTGCCAGGGAAAAAAGTCAAGTTTACTATGACGGAACGCATGACGGTTGATTTGAGAACTCTTTTCAAAAATACTGTTCCAATCGAAGACCGGGCGATCATCCTTTTCAAAATCAATTCAGAAAAAGATCAGGAACGCTATCTCTGGCTGTGGGCGGATTACTGGTACACCTGCTATGTGAATGGAAAATTTGTCGCGTCGACCGAACCCGCCGGAGAGTTCGCTTTTCTTCATGATTATTACCGGACACCCCGCAAGATCTCTTTGAAAAAAGGCGAAAACTTTGTGGCGATCCACACCAGACCGGGGCGCGCAAGCTGGAAAATTGTCTGCCGTCTCATGCCGGAACGGAAAGATTGGTATCTTGAAATCGTTGGACCTATGGTCACTCATATATCCCGAACCAGTGCAGTCGTGTTGTTTTACAGCGAATTGACTCAGGCTTATGATTTCAGCTATTGGAAAAAAGGGAAAAAGAACGAAGCAAAAACGATCCCCGCAAAGTATGTTTACGGCAGAATTCCGATGAAAAATCTGTTCCGTCATGAATTGAGCGGGCTGGAGCCTGATACGGAATACGAATATGAGTTCCGCAATGTGGACCCGGACGGAATCAGTGAACACGGAAGTTTCCGCACCGCTCCGGCATCAGGGGTTGAACATACTTTCGCAGCGATCAGTGACACTCAGACCGGTTATGAAGAACGGGAAAGCCTTATCCGGCAACTGGTGAAGATGGGACTTTTCAAAGATATCGACATGCTGGTGTCTCTGGGGGATGTTGCCAATGGATTGGATTATTTTATCTGGACTTACTTTGATTCCTATATCACCCCGTTCCGGGAAGAGGGCGTGACGGCTCCTTTCTATCCTGTTCGCGGAAATCATGAATACCGGGGACTTGATACAACGCCCTACACAGAATTTTTCGGATGTCCCTATTACTCTTTCCGGTACGGCGATGTTTTCTATATTGTTCTTGACACCGGAGAAGACAAAGCCCGCCGGAAGTATGGACACAAATATATGTTGATGACAGATACTTCGGAATTTTTCAAACAGCAGAAAGCGTGGCTGGAAAATGTGATCAAAACGAAAGATTGCCGGGAAGCGAAATACAGGATCGTGCTTGCTCATGCACCCCCGTTTGAATGGGAAAAACCGTATTACAGCAAACAGATCTATGAGTTCGCAGCGTGTCTGATGGGCAAGGATCCGGAATGTAAAATCGACCTCTGGCTTTGCGGCGATATCCATGCACCGTACCGTTTTGATCCGGTGACAGGTGAAATGGTCGGCGCAGAGCGGAAAGCCACCAAACGGAAACAGTGCAAACTGACTGCAACGGATGCAAAAAACATACATTTCCCGATTTATGTGAATGACGGTCCCGGCGGTCCCGGACAGGCTTACAGTGTGACCCGTGTCCAAGTCCGGAAAGATTCACTTCTCATCACCTGTACGGGTGTTGACGGAACCGTGATGGATCAGGTTGTGATCCGCAAAGGCAAGCCCTTTGAAGTTTTGAAAACGACCTGGAAGAAGTACATTCCGTATAACGGGAAATAATAAATTTTCTGCGGACAGCTGAAAAGAGTGAGTATTTTATGATTTTTATACTCACTTTTTTCATTTTTTTGCTTGATTTGACTTGATATTTTGTTGAATTTGTGCTATATTCACCTGATGAAATAATAGCTTTTTACGAAGGATTTCAGATATGGCGTCAGAAGAAGAAACAGAGATGGATGTTGAGGTGACCGGCGCGGCTGCGGCTTCCAAAGCCTATGATGCCGATACCATTAAAACCCTCAGTTCTCTGGAACATATCCGGCACCGTCCCGGAATGTATATCGGAAGAATGGGCGATGGCTCCCATCCCGATGACGGAGTTTATGTGCTTATCAAAGAAGTCATTGACAACAGTGTCGATGAATTTATTATGGGCTGCGGACGGAGAATCGATGTCTCCATTCACGACAACTTGATCAAAGTCCGGGACTACGGACGCGGGATCCCGCTGGAAAAGTTGGTGGACTGCGTTTCCAAAATCAATACCGGGGCAAAATATAACAGCGATGTCTTCCAGTTCTCTGTCGGTTTGAACGGAGTCGGTACGAAAGCAGTCAATGCTCTTTCTGAATTTTTCCGGGCAACCGCTGTCCGTGACGGTAAATTTAAAACCGCAGAGTTCCGCAACGGTGTTCTGGAAAAAGAATCCGACGGCACCACCGATGAACGGAACGGGACGACCATTGAATTTATTCCTGATACCACACTTTTTCCGAAATATGTGATCAAACAGGAGTTTGTGGAGCGCCGACTCTGGATGTACGCCTATCTGAACAGCGGACTTTCTCTTTATCTCAACGGAACCACCCGTTACTATTCCAAGAATGGTTTGTGTGATTTGATCAATGCGGAAATCGGCGGGGAAAGTCTTTACAATGTCGTCCATTACAAAGATAAAACGCTGGAATTTTCTTTCACTCACACCAATGACACCACGGAAAAATACTACTCTTTCGTGAACGGTCAGTACACCAATGACGGCGGAACCCATCTTTCTGCCTTCAAAGAAGGACTGCTCCGTGCAGTCAATGAGTTCTCCGGAAAAGATTATGATGCCAGAGACTTGCGCGACGGGATCGTCGGTTCCATTGCTGTCAAAATCCAGGAACCTGTGTTTGAATCCCAGACCAAGAACAAACTTGGCAATACCGATATCAAAGGCTGGGTCGTCTCCACGGTCAAACAGGCTGTGGAAGATTATCTCCACCGGAATCTGGAAGAAGCGGAACTTCTGTTTGAAAAGATCAAACGGAATCAGGAAGTCCGCAAGGAAATTCAGGCTGTCCGGAAAAAAGGAAAAGAGTTTGAAAAACGCATGAGTATGCGGAACAGCAAACTCAAGGATTGCAAATATCATTTCGGCGACCGTTCCAAGTTCGGCGATGATACCATGATCTTCCTGACAGAAGGGGATTCTGCAGGCGGTTCTCTCAACCAGAGCCGTGATGCCAATACTCAGGCGGTCTATGCGCTTCGCGGAAAAGTCTTCAACTGCTTCGGCGAAAAGATCGAAAAAGTCTATACAGTGGAAGAACTTTACTACATCATGCGGACACTTGATATTGAAGACAGTATCGAAAATCTGCGTTACAACAAAGTGGTGATCGCAACAGATGCTGACGTTGACGGTTTGCATATCCGGAACCTGCTGCTGACATTCTTCCTGACTTACTTTGAATCTCTGGTTCTTACCGGACATCTTTATATTCTGGAAACTCCGCTTTTCCGTGTCCGCAACAAGAAAGTGACTTACTACTGTTATTCGGAAGAAGAACGGGATCAGCGCGCCAGAGAGTTGGGCAAAGCGGAAATCACCCGATTCAAAGGGCTTGGGGAAATCTCCCCGAAAGAGTTCGGACAGTTCATCGGAAAAGATATCCGTTTGGAACAGGTGACGATCGATCATACAAAGGGCATTCACGAAATGCTGAAATTCTATATGGGTGACAATACTCCCGAACGCTGGGATTTCATTGTCAATAATCTGGTGTAATCATGGCTGAAAAGAAGAAAAAATCCAAAGAGATCCCGCAGGAACAGATCGCTCCGGAAGAGGTTGTTCAGACTCCGGACGTGGAAAATGCTGAAGCTGCGGTCGTGGAAGAGGAAGAAGATTCCACCACTGCCATGGCGGAAACCGTTAAAGGAAATAATGAACTCCTCCGTAAGATGATGGGGGAAAACTTCATTGAATACGCTTCTTATGTGATCAAGGAACGTGCGATCCCCGATGTGGATGACGGCTTGAAACCCGTACAGCGGCGTATTCTCTGGACCATGCACAAGATCGACGACGGAACCTTCCAGAAGGTTGCGAATATCGTCGGCGAAACCATGAAGTACCATCCGCACGGGGATGCTTCCATCTATGATGCTCTCGTTGTCGTGGCGAATAAAGAACTGTTTATTGAAAAGCAGGGGAACTATGGTAATATCGTGACCGGTGACCCCTCTGCTGCAGCCCGTTACATCGAAGCCCGCCTTTCCAAACTCGGAAAAGAGGTGCTGTTCAATGATGGTATTACGGAACTGATTGATTCTTACGACGGCAGAAATAAAGAACCTGTCCGCCTTCCGATCAAGATCCCCGCACTGCTTCTGATGGGCTCCGACGGTATCGCTGTCGGTACCAATACCAAAATCATGTCCCATAACTTTGTGGAACTGCTCAATGCACAGATCGCTGTTCTGAAAGAAGAAGAGTTTCAGCTCTTCCCAGACTTCCTGCAAGGCGGGATCATGGATGCCTCCCAGTATGAAGATGGAAACGGAAAAATCACGCTCCGTGCTAAGATCGAACTGGATGGAAGAACTTTGATCATCAAGGAAATTCCTGCGTTCACCACCACCGGAAAACTGATGGATTCCATCGAAAAGGCGGCGAACAAAGGTAAAATCAAGATCGCATCCATTCATGACTTGACATCCAGCGAAGTCCGGATCGAGATCGTTCCCCAGCGCGGGTATGATCCCCAACGGGCGATCCAGGCTCTCTATCAGTACACCGATTGTTCTCTCTCCGTCAGCCTGAACCTGATGGTCATCAAAGAAAACCGTCCGTCCCGCATGACGGTTACGGAAGTTGTGAAGCGGAACACGGAAAAACTGCTGGAATATCTCCGCTATGAATTGAATATTGAAGTCGGAAAATCTCTTGATAAATTGCTGGTCCGGACACTTGCACAGATTTTTGTGGAAGAACGGATCTATAAGAAGATTGAAAACTGCAAGACTTACGAAGCAATCGAAAAAGAAGTCCGAGCCGGATTGGAAAAATACCGCAGCGAATGGGAACCGCTTCTTCAGCAACTGGTTCAGAACCTCCGCGACCGGGGCTTGGATCATCCCACAGATCCCGATGAAGCGTTGCGCTTCTCCCAATTGGAGCAGGGGATCATCCCCCTCGTGGAAATCGAACGTCTTCTTGCAATTCCCATCCGCAGGATCTCTCTGTTCGATATCAACCAGAATAAGAAAGATATGGCGGAAATCTCCAAACAACTGGAAGAAGCACAGAAGAACCTGAAACGTTTGAAAGCTTACGCAATCAAGTATTTGCAGAGATTGATCGACGAGTACGGACAATTCTTCCCCCGCAGAACCGAGATCCGTCAGGCGGCGTTCGATAAGATCGACGTCAGCGCAATCGCTCTGAATAACATCCGCGTCGGCTGGGATCGCAAAAACTGCTATGTGGGAACCTCCGTCAAGAGCGATGATGTAGTCGTCTGTAATGAAGTTGATCATCTGCTTTGTGTTGAACGGAAAGGATCTTACAAGGTCATTGCAATTCCGGACAAAGTCTTCATTGACCGTCTTTACGAGTTCCGGAAGTATGATAAAAACACTGTTTTCGGAATTGTTTATTCTGATAATAAGACCGGAAAAGTCTACTACAAGCGGAGCTGTATCAGCCAGTTTATCCGCGATAAAGAGTACCGGATCATTCCTGAAAAATGCCGTTTGGAACTCATTACATCCCGTCCGAATGCGATTTATGAGTGTAAGATCGACACCCCGATCAAAGCGCGGCAGACACAGGAAATCGACCTTTCCAAAGCACCTTTGCGGTCACCGAAAGCCGGCGGACAACTGTTGTTCCCCCGGAAGATGACGAAAATCACCTTTGTGAAATATCTTGATGGCACCGAAGAACCGGAAGATCCGGAACTGATCAATGTCCCGCCGGATCCCGTCCCTGTTCCTCCGGAACCGGAAGAAGTGGAAGAAAATCCTGCAGTTCCGGAAGAAAAACCGGTCAAGAAAGCTCCTGTAAAAAAGAAGGAGGAAACTCCTGTACCGGAACCGGATGATGATTCTGAACAGTCTGAAAATCAGGAAGATACAAAAGAAGAAAAGCCCGTTGTACCTGAAACGGAAGACGATAACTGGGGAATTTCCCAGATGGATTTTGGATTCTGACAGAAAGGAAACTGAAATGGCAGAGCAACTGAAAACGGAACGTCCCGATTGGGATACCTACTTTATGGAAATCGCCAATGTGGTTGCCAGCCGGAGCAACTGTTCCCGCCGTCATGTGGCAGCCGTGATCGTGAAAGATAAACGGATCATCTCCACCGGGTACAATGGAACTCCGCGCGGACTCAAAAACTGTCATGAAGGCGGTTGTCCCAGATGTTCTTCCAATGCACCATCCGGAAGCAATCTTGGCGAATGCCTTTGCAGTCACGGGGAAGAAAATGCAATCGTTTCTGCCGCTTATCACGGCGTGTCTGTGAAAGATGCAACGCTTTACACCACGTTCAGCCCGTGTCTGCTCTGTGCAAAAATGATCATCAACGCCGGAATCAGAGAAGTTGTTTACCGGGAGCGGTATTCCATTGATACGACTTCCGCCGCGATTTTGAAGGAAGCCGGTGTGATCCTGCGTCCTCTCACTTCCGATAATGAGTAAAGCTCTGGAACGCCTCCGCCGATTGGCTGGGAAAGCCTCGGCGGACTACCGTATGATCCAGCCCGGAGATCATCTTCTTCTGGGCGTTTCCGGCGGAAAAGACAGCCTTGTTCTTCTGAATGTTCTCTGCGCAATCAAAGCAAAGAGTCCGTTCCCTTTTACTCTCACAGCTGCGACTTTCGATCCCGGTTTTCCCGGGTTCGGGGCAGGGGAGACCGCAAAGTATTGTGAAAGTCTCGGTGTGGAACATCACATTATCCCCTTTGATATGCCAGCCTTGCTGAAAGAGAAAGGAAATCCGGAAAGCCCCTGCGTTCTCTGTTCCCGTATGCGGCGCGGCTGCCTTTACACTCTGGCACGGAAACTTGGGTGCAATAAACTCGTCCTCGGTCAGCACATGGATGATGTTGTGATCTCTTTCCTCATCAGCTTGAGCCGCGGGGAGGGGTTGACGACGATGGGACCAAATGTCCCGTCGGAAGATGGTACTCTGCGGGTGATCCGACCTTTGATTTATGCAAGAGAATCCCTTGTGGCAGAAGCTGCTGCCGGGTTGGATTTTCCGGCGCGCGGAGAGTGCCAATACAAAGAATATCTTTCAGAGAATGGCGTTCGTGCCTACTTCAAAGATTTGCTCGAAACAATGGAGCAAAGGATCCCGGATATCCGCAGTCACATTCTCCATTCTCTTTCAGATGTCCGTCCGGAATATCTGCTTGACAAACGTTTCCTGAGTCTGCCCTGATCGTCAGATTTCTTCAAAATCCACTTCGCACCAGAGAACCGTCACGCCTTTACCCACGAATGAGAGAACATTATCGCCCTCTTTCAGAGCTTCGTCCGGGATAGTGTAAACGACAGGATTTTTGATATTTCCGGGCAGTTTTCCGGTGAATCGTTCATCTGTTTTCTGACACAGGATTTTTCCGCATCGGACTTCATCCGGCAAGCCGTTTTCGCAGGAAAGAACCAGTTTTGCATTGCGATTTTTGACCGTTCCGCCAAGATTGATCCGGATGAATTTTGTCCATGTGCTGAGTTCCAGCGGCAGAACCGGCGCAATGGGGATCCCGATCGGTTTTGCGAGAAAATCTGTATAGGAGACGACATGCCGCCGTTTCTGTTTGA
>JAFTJI010000147.1 GCA_017456495.1 Lentisphaeria bacterium
CAGTCGTCCGAACCGCCGCAACCTGCTCAAACATCTTTCGATGGGAATGAAAATGATATTGTTCTCTATAAAGCAGATTTTGTTGTTGAAAATACTAGATAATATCTTTTAGTATCGTATAATACCGTTTTGTATCATTTAGTGTTTTTGTGATTGCGCAAAAAAGTGGGCTGTTCAGTTTTGAAAAGCCCACTTCCTACTGTGATTTATTTGATCAGGTCTGCTGCAGCTTTCATCCATTCTTTCTGGATAAGCCGGTGTCCGGCAGGGGTGGGATGGATTCCGTCGGCGATCCAATAATCCTGCGGAGCTTCATTGAGAGCTGCATCGAAGACATTCTGCAGCGGAACAAAGATCTGCTTGTAATCTTCTGCGATTTTCCGCACGACTTCACGGCGCAGGTTCACGTCCTTGATCCATTCTTCGTTGACATTTCCCATCGGGAACACGAATGGTTCCATGAGGATGAATTTTGTATCAGCTTTTGTTTCCAGAGTCCAGTCAAGGAGCATCCGGTAGAACATATCGTAACGGGGAACATCCACGCCGTTCTGACTGCAGATTTCGTGTCCGGTATCGTTGACCCCAATCAGAATACTGATGATATCGGGGCTGAAATTGAGGGCATCTATTCTCCATCTGGCATAAAGATCAACGATTCTGTTTCCGCTGATGCCGCGGTTGATGATCTGCCATTTTCCGGGCTGATCGCCCATGAGCTGAGTTGCGATATTTCCGGCATAACCGGGTCCCCAGAGATCTTTCGGATAACCTGCGCCGCCGCTGGTGATCCTGCCGCAATCTGTAATGGAATCGCCTTGAAACAATAATGTCTTCATAAAAATATTCCTTTTTGAATCAGTTGATGAACTCTTTTGCTGCTTCCAGCCATGCTTTCTGAATGAGCCGGTGTCCGGCTGCGGTGGGGTGAACTCCGTCTTTGAGCCAGTATTCCTGCGGAGCCCGTTTTAGAGCATCGTTAAATACTTGCTGCAGAGGAACAAAGAGTGTTTTATAGTCATCTGCGATTTTTCTGACGACAGCTCTGCGTGCATCCATTTCCGGAAGCCAGGAATCTTCCACGGCACCGAAGGGGAGAACAAAGGGTTCCATCAGAACGAGTTTGACATCAGGCAGAACTTCCAGAGTCCAGTCAAGAAGCATACGGTAGAATTTGTCATAGCGGGGAACGTCTACTCCGTTCTGGCGGCATTCGTGCCAGGTGTCATTGACTCCGATGAGGATGCTGAGAATATCGGGTTTGAGATTGAGAGTATCCATTTTCCAGCGGGCGTAGAGGTCAACAACGCGGTGTCCGCTGATTCCGCGGTTGATAATGTTCCACTCTTTTTCAGGCTGATCGCCCAGCAGTTGCGCTGCGATAAACGCGGGATATCCCATGCCCATGTTATTACCGTCACAGATTCCGGTTCTTCCGCAATCTGTGATTGAGTCTCCTTGAAATACCAAAGTTTTCATGCTCATTGTCTCCATTTTATTTTTTTTGAGAGAGTTTACCGGTATAATCTAGTCTGAAAAAAGCAATATTCAAGGTCATTTTCATGATGAAAATGGAAAAATGACAAAAAAATGATGGTTTTATCGTATTTTTTTGATATTTTCTTGCTTGCTGAGGTTGCTTTTTTCAAAATCGGGATATATTATACTCCTGAAGAATAAAATTTATGGAGGATGAAAAATGAAGAGAAAAATACATCTTTCCAAGTTCAATTTGGTGGAAATTGTTCTTGCTATAGGAGTTGTTGCCTTGGGGATGGCTGCAGTTCTTGCACTTTTACCCCCTGCATTGAATGCAAACAGAGCTTCTCAAGGGGATGCCAATACTACGGAAATTGCATCTAATATGATTACTTATATAGATATGGTAGCGTTGGATTGCGCAGGGAATACTTCTGAGTTCAAAGTAACCACACCTCCGTTGGATCCGGCAAATGATGATACCACCTGGTGTACTGCTCTGGAATCCCGTTTTGAAACTGCAGCACCTTCGGCGAACTCCGTGGCTGTTCCTGCTGAAGGGGCAAGTTTCAACAATCTGTTGGATGATAAGCTTTTCCCACTGTTTAATGTTGAGTCCGGCAGTAAGGATAAGCCCAAATGGATGACTTATATAAAAGTTGATGAAGATGGAAATAAAATTCCTGCGGCAAATGTCTATGTCTGGATGAAAAAGATCAATTATGAACCGACGACCTCTCATGAAGGGATCAAGGGGATCGGAACCGGAACGACTGCAAGATCCTGTTACCGCTTTTATATTAAGGTATGTTGGCCCGCAGATGCACCTGCCGATGCTGATAACAGAGAAGAACGGACGTTTGTGCATGAAGTTGTCCGTCCGGTCAAGCAGTGACAGAGGTGATGTATGGCAGATTTGAGAAAGAAAAGATTGCAGAAGTTCACAATCGTTGAAATCCTTGTCGCAATGTCCGTTTTTGCGATCCTGATGCTGATCATCATGCAAATTTTCGGATCATTGCAGAATGTATGGACGACGACTTCCAAGCGGACTGAGACTTCGCAGAATGCAAATATGATCATGAATATGATTGCAGCAGACTTGCAATCAGCATATTACAGTGTGGAGGCTCCATCTGACAGTTCCTGGTGTTATTATCAGAGAAATGTTGAGCTGACCGGGGATGATTCTCCTGTCTGGTTTGTTACAAGCCGCCGGAAATCTGTTCAGACTTCCAGTACATCACTTGTTCAGGCCGGGTACTGGGTTGAAGAGGTCGTTAGAGACAATCTGCCGATGTATGTGTTGAAGAATCTGACGATTTCCAACGTAAAGTATGATGGTGTTTCTGATACATCATTGCTTTACAATCACAAAACAGTCGCTTTCCCTGATGCAAAATTGAGAACGATCCATTCTGATTTGAAAACGGTCTCTGTGATCGTTGATGATAACATCATTTCTCTGAAAATCACGCCTTATGTGAGAAAGATAGATCCTGATACCGGAAAGGGTAATCTGGTATCTCCGGGAGAGTCTGGATGGGATAGTTCCAAGGATCCTTACCGCCTTCCGGCTTATGTCAAGATCGAACTTCAAATGCTTGATGACGATCCTGCCGTAAGAGAGGAGTATAAAGACGCATCGGCGGAAGAGAGAAAGAGAATGGTTCGAACCTTTACCCGGGTTATTGAAATCAATCGCGGTCAACATTACAGATAATCAGGAGGTACGGATATGAAATTTTTTAGATTCCTGAAAAATGATAAAAAGAAACAACGCGGAGTTGCTTTGATTTTCGCCCTGAGTATTCTCGGGCTGATGGTCGTTCTCGGCTTGACTTTTGCATCACTTTCTTTTACAGAACAGACGATTGCCCGCAGCGGATCAGAGCAGATCGCTGCCAGAGTTATGGCAAAATCGGCTGTTCAGCGGGTTATTGCTGTCTTGGAGAATAATCCAACCGTTACCGAAACGGAAAAAATCGTTTCCGGCGGAGATCCGAATAACAGCAATCATTTTGATTTTCTCTGGAAAATGATCACTCATCACGGTGATGTTCCCGGGGCAGGTGAGATGAAAAATCTGATTGAAAAGCGGATCAGAAATGCTGAAAATACTCCGTATTGGCAGTATGTGATTGCACCCAATAAAGATGGGAACAATGAAATTGTCGGGCGTTTTGCCTACATGGCATATCAGCCGGTGGGTTTGCTGGATCCGTATATTACGGCAAAAAACGGAAACGAAGCTGCTTCTCCTGTTGACCGATACGGAATGACAATGGATGAGGTCGACTTGAAGGCTCTTATCGGAGTTCCTGTTGTCGGCGGCAGCGGGGCTTTGTCTGCTGCCGATATTGAAGAGCTGGGAAAAAACAATGCAAACAACAGTGTCCCCTCAGATATTCCGACACCGGCTGCATTATTCGAACGTTTTACAGCCGGAACCAGAACAAATTTGACCTTGAATCCGGCTTATACACCTTTGAGAGACAGGTTGACTTCAGCCTGGTTCAGCGTGCCCAGGACTCCGGCTCAACCGGATCGGTTCCTCTACAAAAATCCCAGTACCAATGTTGATACCTTTTATCACCGCTTCAATCTGAACCGGACGCCGGAACAGTGGAAATCCTTGAATCTCAACAATTTGATTGCTGCAGATCCTGCAACAACTCTGGTTGTTTATGATGAAACTGCAGCAAAGAATGAAAATGCCGGACTGGCTATTCCCTGGTTCAGAAAAAACGATGCTGATACAAAACAGATAGCCGCAAACTTTCTTGCCTATTTCTCGCCGATTCCTGACGATGTAACTGCTCCCGGTTTTTGGGATAAATCCGGGAGAGAAGCTGCTTATACAGCTAATATGAGGACCCCATATCTCAATGAACTTGCATTCAAGATCAAGTTCAACATGGCTGTTTTGCCTCCCACGATCGACGGCACTGAAAATTCACCGGCATATACCAAGGTTTATACAATAGAGATCACGCCTGAAATCGACGTTTATGTGGAACTGGCGGATCTTTATTCCAATTCATTGAACAATATCAGTTCTCTGAGCTTTGATATAAACTTTTTGGAATCATTAAAAGCTTCTGCTCCTTCTTCCGCTATCATTTCATATCAGAATAGTGATATCGCTGAAGGAAACGGTTTCAAGAATATTAAATTTGACGTAACAAGTCCTGCATCCGAAAACATCAATGCCAGCGCGACAAAAAGTGTGTTTCCGGTCTTTACCAGAACATTTTCAGCCGCGAAACCTGTTATCGTCACGATCAGGGTTCCTATGACTAGAGAAAAGGAGGGGGATAACAATTATGGACCGGCAAAATGTGCTGCTGTGAATTTTTCGGAACCTCTGAAAGATTTTGTTCTCCAAAAGATTTCTGTTGTGATGTCAGCCAAAATCAATGGGAAGTCTACAGTCATTCCTATAGACTTGGCGAATGTTGCCAACAAAACTGAACTGCCTGGACTTGGAGAAAAGAAAGGTCGTTTTGATTTCTCAGCACTTGATCCGTTCAAGTTGAATATTGATACCAGCGGAAATATTGATGCTGCTCAGGAGACACAGGAACGTGTGGTTGTTCTCCGTTACCGTGCGATTGATTCTGCGGCAAATCTTAAGCCGGAACATTGGGTTGAATCGGTTCCGGAATCTTTCATGAAAGTCAGCGAAGCTCTGGTCACTTTGGGATATAACAATTATGCTGAGCTGAAGTTGAAATCATTGCTTACGATTGACACCTCAAATCCGGATTACAATACACTTACTGTAAAAATCAACAGTTCAGAAAGCAAACAGTTTCTTGTTGATAAAGAGACCGATCATGATAATATCAATGCTCTGACCGGTTATGGCGCAGTTCTTTCCACTTCATATATCCGCGGAAGAGCGACGGGAACTGTGAAAATCCAATCTCCCTGGGAAATCGGATTTATTCATCGCGGTCAGCCTTATCAGACATTGAATATCAAGCGTTACAATCCGTCGGCGACAGAGATCGCTGAATATGAAAACGGCGATGCGAATATCTTTGATTATCTGAAAATCCTTCAGCTGGAAAGTGATAATTCTGTGCTTGATGATAATAAGATCCATACCAGAGGTTTGGTTAATTTGCAGAAAGTTTCCCGTCAGAACGGTTCCGGAGATGATGCAGGAAACTTACCTGCAGCCAGGGCTTTCTTCTCAAATATTGATCTTGGCTGGAAGATCAATTTGAGCAATGACCTGTTTACGATACCGGCTGCAGCAAGTAACTGGAACGATAATCTTGAGTTCGCGAAAAAAATCGTGAATGCACTTGTCTCTGTAGTGGATAAGCCTGATTTTATTTTGAAGAGCCGCGCGGCTATTTTGAATCCGGCTCATACAGAACTTCGCCAGATTTTGACATTTGATCCTGCGGTAAACAGCAGTTACAGCACAAAAACAGATGCGGAGAAAGAGGAACTGATCGGGCGTTTTATCATGCTGACGACAGCAGATACGGCAAAAGTAAGTCAGTTTACGGATTTCCTTGTTGTTACAGCGATTGCACAACGGATCCAGATCAATACAGCTTCCCAGCAGCCGGATAAAGATTGGTTGCGCGACGGCTCCTTTGATTTGCCGAACTTCTCCGGAAATCCGTCGAACAAAGCAGAAGAAAACGCAAGAATTGAAGCCGGTTACGGTTATCGTTATGTGGTTGGCGGATCCAGCGGGTTCTGGTATTTCAAAAATGCTCCTTCCGGGATCCATCCCAGTGCCGGGAATTTAAGTGCCGGTACTGCACGGCTTTTGAAGTTCTATCCGGGATATGATAAGATCCTTTCCACGCAGAAAGTGATAGCATGGCTCCGGAGAAATGCAAATGGAAAATGGTATATTGAAAGGTTGGACTATGTTGACTAAGAACTGTTTTGTAATATTTCTGCTTGTTTTCTCTGCCGTGCTTTCAGCGCAGGGGATCAAACGGATGACGGATGAAGAGTTCAGCTATTATGAGTATCTGCTTCGCAACAATCTGGCAGACCGGTACCGGACTCCGAATTTGCAGAAGGATGCCTGGTTGAAATTGCTTGCTGATATCAACAAACAGGTTATAGATGCAAAAATTCCGAAAAGTATTGACGGCTGGAAAACGAAAGGTCAAGTTCAGGTTCCGAGCCGGAATCAGATTCGTGTTTTAGCGTTGCGGCTGGATAGATTGATTGCCGATCCGGAATTGCAGGAAGTGACCGGAGTGAAACAGCAATGGTTCAAGAACGTTGGAAAAGCTATTGTTGAACTCGCAAATTTCCAGAAGAGAATGATTGCCGCAGTAGAGCAGGGACGTGGTAAGGAGTATGCAAAACTTCTTTATTCATATAAGCTTAATGTTGAGAATCTGAAGAAACTGCTTAATTCGGAAGATTCCTGGAAAATTCCCCGGAAAGAGTTGGCTTTGATCCGGAGAAAAAACACAGAAGTCCGCAAAAAGAAAATGGATGAACTCGCCCGGAGATATGACTATACAAGAAAACTGAAAAGTCAGGAAAGTCAGAACAGTCGGCGGGATAACCGAAACAGAAGACAGCAACAGAGAAACAACAGAAGGGGTGCAAGACGATGAAGAAATATAACTGTTTTTCCCTGGTTGAACTGCTGACCGTTATCGTGATTGCTTCTATATTGCTTGCAATTGCTGTTCCGGCAGTTTCCAGTATGATCCGCGGCAGTGCTTCTACTCAAGCCGGACGTGAACTGATGGGCAGGATCAAGGCTGCACGGGCATACGCAGTTTCCAAACAGACACCTGTCGCAATTGTTTTTTATACAACAGAAGTTCCCTCCGGAGCAACACTTTCTCCTGATTATGCCTGCTCTGCATACCGGATTTGTACAGTAAAATATATGGAGCCGACGAAGGAGAATAACAACTGGAAAGGCTGGGTGTTTCAGGATTGGGTGAGCGAATGGTATTTCCTTCCGAAAGGGATTGCGATTGGCTTGCCGGAGACAATGACGGCTTCTCTGCCCGGCAGCTTGAGTGATGTCGGAGCCGGAACAAAAGAGTCTGCAGATTCACTGATCCGCACAATAGGGAGTTCCAATGGAACTGTTTCGACAGAACCGGTTTTCTTTGCATCCGGTGAAAAAGGCAGCGGTGTTTCTCCGGTTTATTTCTGTGATCTCTCTGATATTTACCCGGGGAAAGATTCACCTGTTGTTTTCCGGAATGCAATCATTTTCAATGCTGCCGGTATGATGGAAAAACCGAAGAATCTTGCTTTGAATGATAAGGCAGATTCACTTCAGCCGGATAAAGCGGTGATCATTCCTCTCCGTACGGCTCTGATTGATGGGAATACGGTTACTGTTGAAGGTGAGCCGAAAGAGTATATTCCTGTAAGAGTAGATCCCTCCGGAAAGACTTACTTCTATGACGGTTTTGTCAGTTTTTGAGGCGGGTGTTCCTGATGCGTGTTGAAAAATTGATCCTTGGATTGCTTTTACTTCCCTTTATCATTGTGATCCTGCTCATTTTATTTCCGTTGATCCTGTTTTTCGGAATATTGTCGCTCATTGCCGGAAAACCGCTGGGACAATCTTTTGTAAGAACAGCCTCGTTCCAGTGGAAGACACCATCTGCCCGAAAGCCGCAGGATGATGATGTTATTGATGTTGAAGTGATCCGTTCTGAAAATACCGGAGAACAGCATGATATATCAGGACGGTCGCTCCGGTAAGTGGTACAGACAGCCCCGGGGGATAAAGATCCTGTTATTTTCGGCTGTATCTCTGATTTGTATTGTTGTTGCCATTTTTTTCAATCGTCCTGAGCGGATTGATGATTTGTCGGGCGGAATATACAAAGAGACTTTTCAAACGACTTACCGTCCGCTGCAGAAAGAACTTCTGCTTCTGCAGCGTGAAGGCGTATTTCAAATTCCGGAAAACGCCCGTACTGTACCGGAAGAGTTTTCTGCCTGGTATGCGTCGGAGGAGACCCGCAAGATTATTGCCGGAACGGATATTGATCCGGAGGCTTACCGGGCTGTGGTTTCTGCATCTTTACAGTCCGGTTTGCAACGGAAAGTTTTATATTTTAAGGCTCCATTGGAAAATCCTGTTCCCGGAGATCTTTTCCGGACATTGCTTTGGCTTTTTGAGAAAGATCTGGCATCCGGCGATTATCAAAAAAGTTCAGAATCGCTGGAAAATCTATTCTGTTTTGCATCGCTTCTGCTGAATTCCAATGCGGCAGACATTTATTTTGTTTCAAAATCGCTGGAATGCGCAGAAATTTATGAGCGCACTTTTCGCGGTAACCGGACTGCTTTGGTATTCTGGAGCCGCAAAAAATCGGTAATGACAGGAAAATATCTTTTTTCATCTGATGGCTTATACCGGATGGAGCGTTTACGGCTGCTGCAGGAGTTTGAGATGATCCGTATTCACGGGATAAGGATTTTTGATGAAAAAACATCCGGCTCCTCCCAGATACAGGAAGGGCTTGGAAACGGATCTGTTTCCGGTGTAACATCCGGAATTGGAACTGCAATAACAGATTTCTTTTACGATGTTGACCGGGATCAGACTCTGGCGTTATCCATTCTGCGGCAGCTTTTATATGATGGACTTTCCCCTTACATGATCAAAACTCCGGATAGAAAAATCAGCATTCATTGTTACCGCCGGATCACACGGGAGGCAGAAGTTTTGTCTTCTCTCTTCGAATATCTTGAAAAAAGAGTCGAATAAAGTACAGAAATCCTTGAAACATCCCTGAAAATCCCTTGAAGAAATCTGAAAGTGGTGATATATTACCGGGATATTGAAACAGAATTAAAATCAACATGATTGGAGAAGATAAAATGGCGAATCACAACAGCTATGAAAGCCCGTTGACTGGACGTTATGCCAGCAAAGAGATGAGCAGCAACTGGTCTGCTCAGCGGAAACATTCCACCTGGCGCAGACTCTGGGTCGCTTTGGCAGAATCCGAAAAGGAACTCGGACTGAACATTACCCAGGAACAGATCGATCAGATGAAAGCTCATCTTGACGATATCGACTTTGCCGCAGTTGCACAGGAAGAAGCAAAGCTCCGCCATGATGTGATGAGTCACATTCATGTCTTTGGCGACCAGTGCCCCGCAGCAAAACCCATCATCCATCTCGGTGCAACCAGCTGCTTTGTGACAGATAACACCGAAATCATTCAGATGCGCGACGGATTGAAGATCATCCTCGGAAAACTCTGGAAAGTTGCCTCCATTCTTGCAGAAAATGCAAAGAAATACAAAGATCTTCCGACTCTCGGATTCACCCACTACCAGCCGGCACAGCTCACAACTGTCGGCAAACGGTTCTGTCTTTACCTGCAGGATATCCTGTTTGATATCGAACGCGTTGAACGCGAAATCGAATCCATCCCCATGCGTGGTGTGAAGGGAACAACAGGAACCCAGGCAAGTTTCATGGAACTCTTTGCCGGAGACCACGACAAGATCCGCAAACTTGACAAAATGGTTGCTGCCAAGATGGGGTTCGATCATACCGTCGGTGTCAGCGGTCAGACCTATACAAGAAAAATCGACTACTATGTTCTTTCCGTTCTTTCCGGAATCGGACAGTCTGCTTACAAGATGGCTGGCGATGTCCGTCTCCTTGCCAATCTGAAGGAAATGGAAGAACCGTTTGAAAAATCTCAGGTCGGTTCCAGTGCAATGGCTTACAAGCGCAACCCCATGCGTTCTGAACGCGTCTGTTCTCTTGCCCGCTATCTGATGAATCTGCCGTTAAATGCAGCTCAGACAGAATCCACTCAGTGGTTTGAACGTACCCTTGACGATTCTGCGAACCGCCGTATTGTTCTGCCGGAAGCATTCCTTGCAGCAGACGTGATCCTTTCTCTGCTTGCCAATATCATGAATGGTGTTCAGATCTGGCCGAAAGTCATCGAAGCTCATATCATGGCAGAACTTCCGTTCATGGCAACGGAAAATATCATGATGGCAGCAGTCCGCGAGGGCGGCGACCGTCAGGAACTCCACGAAGCGATCCGTCAGCACTCCATGGATGCCGGACGTGTTGTCAAGGCAGAAGGAAAGCCCAACGATTTGATTTCCCGTCTGGAAGCAGATCCGTTATTTGCAAAAGTTGCACCGAAGATGCACGAAATCCTGGAACCCTCCCAGTTTGTGGGAAGAGCTCCGCAGCAGGTGGAAGACTTCCTTGCAGAAGCTTTTGAACCTGTCCGTGCCCGACTTGCTGCAATCTATGAAGCAGCAAAACTTGAAGATGTGAACGTTTAAGAAATTTCGAAGGGAGATATAAACCATGTCTGCAGAAGGTATGCCCAAGGCTTACGAGCCCGCCGGAATTGAAAACAAATGGTATCAGTATTGGGAAGATAATAAACTTTTTCACGGAAAGCCCAATCCTGATAAAAAGCCGTATTCTATCGTGATCCCCCCGCCGAACGTGACCGGTATTCTGACCATGGGACACGTTCTCAACAACACTTTGCAGGACATTCTGATCCGCTGGCACAGAATGATGGGCGAAGAGTGCTGCTGGTTCCCCGGAACCGACCATGCCGGTATCGCAACAGAAAGCAAAGTCGATAAAGTTCTCCGTGAGAAAGAAGGCGTTGACCGCAGAACTCTCGGACGTGAAGAGTTCATCAAACGTGTCTGGGATTGGAAAGCCCAGTATGGCGGAACCATCATCAAACAGTTGCGGAAACTCGGAACATCCTGCGACTGGGAACGGGAACGCTTTACCATGGATGAAGGTCTTTCCGAAGCTGTCAAACAGGTTTTCGTTCAGCTTTACAACAAGGGCTATATCTATCGCGGAAAACGCATGGTGAACTGGTGTCCCGCTGCCCAGAGTGCGCTCTCCGATGAAGAAGTGATCTACAAGGAAGTCAAAGGTAAATTCTGGCATTTCCGTTATCCTCTGACTGATGGCAGCGGCTATCTCGTCGTTGCGACCACCCGTCCGGAAACCATGTTCGGGGATACTGCTGTTGCTGTGAACCCGGAAGATCCCCGGTACAAACACCTGATCGGAAAGACTGTCAAACTGCCGTTGACTGATCGTGAAATTCCGATCGTTGCTGATGAACATGCAGACCCTGAAAAGGGAACCGGTTGTGTGAAGATCACCCCCGCCCATGACCCCAACGACTATCAGGTCGGGAAACGTCATGATCTGCCTTTCATCAATGTTATGAACCGTGATGGTTCCATGAACTCCCTTTGCGGAAAATATGCCGGGATGGATCGTTATGAATGCCGGAAAGCATGTGTGGCAGACCTTGAAGCACAGGGACTTGTGGAGAAGATTGAAGATATCGTCCATAACGTCGGTTTCTCTGAACGCGGCGGTGTTGAAATCGAAACTCTGTTGAGTGACCAGTGGTTTGTCAAAATGGATGAACTCGCCAAGCCCGCAATTGCGGCTGTCAAAAACGGCGATATCAAATTCTATCCTGAACGCTGGAGCAAGACCTATTTCCACTGGATGGAAAACATTCAGGACTGGTGCATCAGCCGTCAGATCTGGTGGGGACACCGCATCCCTGCATGGTACCGCGGCGATATCAACGACGAAAACAGAGAAGTTTATGTCGGCGTGACCGCTCCTGAAGGGGATGGCTGGTATCAGGAGGAAGACGTCCTCGATACCTGGTTCAGCTCCTGGCTGTGGCCGTTCTCCATCATGGGCTGGCCCGAAGATACCGAAGAACAGAAATTCTTCTATCCCACCAATGACCTTGTGACCGCTCCGGATATCATCTTCTTCTGGGTTGCAAGAATGATTATGGCAGGCTGTGAATTCAAAGGAAAAGTTCCGTTCTCCAACGTTTACTTCACCAGTATTCTCCGCGATGAGACGGGAAGAAAGCTCAGTAAATCCCTCGGTAACTCACCTGACCCGCTGGATGTGATCGCGACTTATGGTGCAGACGCACTCCGCTTCTCCATCGTCTACATCGCACCTGTCGGTATCGATATCCGTTACTCCAACGAAAAATGTGAAATCGGAAGAAACTTTGCCAACAAGCTCTGGAACGCCTGCCGTTTCCGAAGTATGCAGGGCGCAGTTTCCGAAAACTTTGCAGATATCACAGATCTGGTCAAAAACGGAAAACTCACCGGCGATGAAAAATGGATGCTTGCCAAACTGGATGCCTGCGCTGCTGATATTCAGAAAGCATGGGAAGGATTCAATGTCCATCTGGCAGTCCATGCGCTTTATGATGTTGTCTGGAGCAGTTTCTGCGACTGGTTCAGTGACG
>JAFTJI010000148.1 GCA_017456495.1 Lentisphaeria bacterium
AAATGGTAGGTTGAGCGTGGCTACCCAGCTTGTCCTCCGTAGCTTCAGCGAAGGAGGAAGAGTAACCACCGAAAACGCCCCATTTTACAGATCGCAACAAGAATTTTCTGACATTTTTGAAGACTTTTGAAATTACCTCTTATTTAAAGTAAGTGTCAGCAGAGCCCGTTTTCTTCCAGATATTGCTTCATGGAAATCACCCGGTAATCGTTATCATAAAGATATTTCATGCACTTTGCAAAAAATTCCGGAGCCGTATCGACCCACTCATGAACAAGATCCGGTACGCCGTGGAATAACAGCACAGGCACATTGTTTGCATCTGCCCCGCCCAGTGAAAAATAGAACGCATGAGGTGAATTTTTCTGCAAGGGAAATGACGGGGTCTGCATCAAATCGTGTTTTTTCAAGTTCCAGGGCACCTGCTCCGTTGTGCGGGCGGCGATCAAGCCGTGCTTCTTCAAAACAGGGACCGCATTTTCTGCAAAAGGTCCGCCGGGATAGGCAAAACTCACCGGTTTCGGGATCCCGTTTTCTGCAAAGAAATCATTCAGTTTTCCGATCTCTTCCGATATTTCCGCCTCTGAAAGAGTCTTCAGGTCCGGATGATTCCAGGTGTGATTTCCGATCTCAAATCCCATATCGGAAAGCTCTTTGATCTCTTTACCTGTAAGCAGATGTTTCTGATTTTTCTTCCGCCATTCATCATTGAAACGGCAGATGAAGAAAGTCGCATTAAAACCGTACTTTTTCAAAATCGGGGCGACATTTTCGAGATGGGATTTGCAGGCATCATCGAAGGTCAGAACAACGGTTCTAGGTTTTTCCGGACGGTCAGCCCGGGTGAAACCGAGGGTCCCGTAAAGAAAAGCTGCCGCCTGCTCCGGCCATTGGGCAATATCAGCCCTGCCATATCCCAGCTGCATACCGTGAGGTCCGCAGGGGAAAATATGCAATTCATGAACAACACCGTTTTTCCGCATGGCTTCTGATAAAAGATAACTGTTCTCCACCGGAACTGCCTGATCTTCAACGGTATGCCAGATAAACGCCGGGGCACTCTCTTTTGTCACCCGTGTTTCAAGCGAAAATTCCCGTTTTCTCTTGGCATAATCTTTCCCCAAAAGGTTTTGAAACGATCCCTTATGGGCATATTTTCCGGATGTGATCACCGGATAGGCAAGCAGCATGGCATTGGGGCGTCCGGGCATCTTGTCAATGACATCATCGGAATAATTTTCCACATCATCCGGAATGATCCCGGACGAGGCACAAAGATGTCCTCCGGCAGAAAATCCGCAAACTGCCAGCTGATCCGGATAAATCCGCCATGCCTCTGCATTGTAACGGATCATACGGATCGCGCGGAGAATATCCTGCTGCGGAATCGGAAATCTGTTGGGAGCCACACGGTAATGAAGAATAAAAGTCCGGAATCCCAATCCGGCAAACCGCGCAGCAATGGGATCCCCCTCTGTGGAACGGCAAACCCCGCCGTAACCGCCGCCGGGGACAACTAAAATCGCAGGACGGACAGAATCGTTTTCAGGAAATTCGCAAACCGTAAGATTTGATTCAATATCAGAATCGTTCCAAAGCGGAAAAATTGTTTCTCTCATCACAGGGTCTCCTTTTAAAATATTTCTACGGTAATATAACAGAGATCTGCGGATTTTGCAAGAAAAAAGAATTACGGAACAGAAGAGAATGCGTTTTTTTCCCCGGAAAGCTTACTGAAGAGCAAGCGTCGCATTCATCAGGATCATTGCACTCAGCAGAAAACCGGAGGTGAAAAGAGTGGAAACAAAGGACCACTTCAGAATTTTATTCGCCTGATGCCGCAGCTTTCCAACCCAGACAAATTGGAAAAAGATGCAGATGGTATAGAACAGAACAGTAGTCCATGCTTCAGAACCGCTGCCGGGATAAAACGCAATAAAAGCGAGCATCATCAACAGCATGACAAAATAGATTGCAAGAACGAGAAACCCCTTCTTATTTCTGGAGAAAATAGCCAACCCCAGCGATACTGCAAAAGCAACACCGCTCATACAAAGGCTTATATAGCCAAGCACGATCAAAAACAAAGAAAGCATTTTTTTCTCCAAAAATTATCTTTCACGGAAATAAAAAAACCGGAAAATAGATAAATTAATATATCACACATTTCCTTATTTTTCAAGAAAAAACAGAAAATTCTGTTGATTCACGGAGTTTTTCTATTCATTTTTTTGTTTTTCCGGATTTTTCGTTACTCTGTCAGTTGTTATTTTTATATAATTCCTCTCTTTCATCTCTGATATTGCCTGAAAGGCTTGAAATATTATTCGAAAATGCTATATTAAAATGTTTTTATCCAAAGGAGTACAAAAAATATGCAGAAAAAATTCCTTATTTTCGGTGCCCATCCGGATGATCCGGATCTCATGTTCGGCGGAACCGCGTTGAAACTCATCAAAGCAGGACATGCTGTCAAGTTTGTTTCCGTAACAAACGGCTGTGCCGGACACCATATTCTGTCTGAAGAAGAACTGATTCCCAGACGTTATGAAGAAGCTCAGGCTTCCGCAAAAATTCTCGGGCTCGAAGAGTATCAGATCATGGACAATCCAGACGGAAGATTGGAAAACACGCTCAAGAACCGGGAAGATATCACCCGGATCATCCGGAATTTCCGTCCGGATGTGGTCATAACTCACCGGCTCTGCGATTATCACCCGGATCACCGGATCACCGCTCAGCTCGTCCTCGACACCTCTTTCCTCTTGAGAGTTCCCCGCTTCTGTCCCGATACCCCTGTGCCGGATCATAACCCGGTTTTCGCACACTCTTTCGATGCCTTCACCGATCCCCGTCCGATCCGCGCAGATGCCTTCGTGGACATCGAAGAGGTCGTTGAAGTGAAATACAAACTCGTTGACTGCCATAAATCCCAATTCTATGAATGGCTCCCGTGGGTGGATTTGAACGAAAAGAATTTTTCCGCTGAGGGGTGGAGCTGGCAGAAAAAGATGGAATATCTGGAAAAACACTGGGGCTGGAGATTCAAAGCTCAGGCAAAAATGACAAACGGGAAAGCCAAACATTATGCCGAAATCTTTGAGTATTCTCCCTATGGAAGAAATGTCTCTCCCGAGGAATTTCAAGCACTGTTCGAACCTTGAAAAAATGATTCTGACCGGGGCATATAATCCGGAAATATAAGAAATTGAAAGGAGCTGAAAGATGAGTAAAAAAGTTTTGATCATTGGCGGATCTCCGCGAAAAGACGGAAATTCTGAATTGTTGTGCAAAGAGTTCGCCCGGGGAGCAAATGAGGCGGGAAATCAGACGGAATATATCTCGCTGGCTGATAAAAAAATCGGCTTTTGTAAAGCCTGCTACGCTTGCGAAAAAGGCAGCTGTCCGCAAAAAGATGATGCTGCCGGAATCATTCAGAAAATGCTTGCTGCAGATGTTATCGTTCTGGCAACTCCGGTTTATTTCTATACCATGTCTGCCCAGCTGAAAGCGTTGATCGACCGCAGTGTGATGGTTTATCCGAAAATCCAGGGAAAAGATTTTTATTACATCATGACCATGGCTGATACAGAAAAAGAAAATTTCAAAGGAACGCTCGAAGCCCTGCGCGGATTCCTTGCCTGCTGTGAAAATTCCCGGGAATGCGGAATCATCAGCGCGGCAGGAGTTTACCAGAAAGGCGAAATCACCGGAACCGGTTATATGGAAGAATGTTACAACATGGGAAAATCTGTTTGACAGGAGAAAAAATGAAAAAACATTTTTTGACATGTCTGGCAATCTTTCTTTTTTCACCATTTCTGGCGGCAGCTTTGGAAGAAACGGCGATACCGGAAAGCTTATTTTATAAAATATGTTCCGTTTCTCTGGCTTCTCCGCAGGAATGCAGGCAATTTGCGCTTTACAGTCCAAGACACAAACTGTATTTTCTCTTTTGTGCAGCATATGATATCGGAAAGCCGGGTTCTTCCAGTTTTGATCATGTTTTTATATTCCGGAACAGCCTGAATGAGCAGTCATTGGCATTTTATTGGGAAGCCGGAAGATCTTCACAAATACAGCAGATTTTGGACAGGAACTTCAATCAGGATATTCCGGAAGATAAATTCCGTTATACTTCAAGCATTACCATCCATACGAAAGCTGCAGTTGCCAGCTATTTTCTGAAAAAAAAGTTCTTTATCCGTCCGGTATATTTGCATGACGGCATCAAGGTGCGATCGGCTAACCGGGAGATCAAAGAGATCAAACCGGAATTTTTGGATATTGCTGCACCGGTCAAACTTGCCATGCCGTTTGATCTGTCAAAAATCTCCGTCGAAGCAAAAAATCTGCCGCAGGAAAAACTGTCAGCTAAAACTGTCAGAAAATTTGATAACGGATTTCTGTTCCGGACATTGAAGAATAAGTATTATTACATCAGAGAAACTGCTGACGGAATTTATCTTGCCGCCTTTGTTGACGGTGAAATGGTTATCAATGGAAAATTTTCAAATGAAAAAGTCACTTCACAATTGTTCAGAGATAAAAAATTCGTACAGGTTCTGTCAAATTTCAAACCGTTCAAATGTGAAATCTACCTTCACTCTCCGGCTTATGCAAAACCGCTGTTGATCAAAGTCCGGAACAACGATTGCGAACGGGAAGTTTTTTCTGTCAATACGATCAGATCATTTCCGGAATGAATTACAGCTTTTCCCGGAGTCTGGCAGGCAGGATATTCCAATACTTTTTGTATAACTCCTGCTTGCCCCAATCCCGATAAAGTCTGGTCAGATGCCAGCAGGTACGGTAATAAACCAGAAAATCCCGTTTCTTTTTCATATCGCGTTTTTCCAGAAGCGGCAGCCAGAGTTTTTCAGCTTCAAGAAAATATTTTTCAGCGGCAGATTTATCTGTCTTGAATAAAATTTTTCCCGCTGCATAAAAAGAACCGGCATAATCAAGCTGCCAATTTTCCGTTTCGATGGTTTTCCCGGAAAGATATTTTTTCGTGAGTTCAAACAGACGCAAGGATTTTTTGATCAAACACATTGCTTTGTCAGTTGTCTTTGCCTCTTCTGCATACAGCCCCATCACGATCGCCGCTCCCCAGTAAGCATCAATATTTTTCTGATTGAACCGCCACGCCCGGTTAAATTCGTTCATGGCAGAATCCAAATCTTTTCTGCTGAGAGCCTTATAACCGTTTTTCGCTGCCGCTGCAGAAAGCCGGAGTTTTGTTCCGGCAGGATACCAACGCCAGGAAAGGACTCTTTTCTGTTCCTTTTCCGGCAAAAGCATCTGACACTCAACCACAGCAAAAGCGGAAAAGCTCATTCCAATAACCATAAGCATAAAAAGAGTTTTCATTTTTCACTCCTCAACTTTTCAGATTTCCTGTATCTCCGGAACATAAGAAAGCAGTGCTTTTTCAAATATACCAAACAGGTAATTGTATTATATTTTCTCTTAACATCCCCGGCTGCGGACAATTACAGATAACCGCTCCCATTCCGCGCTTCTTATTTTCAAGTTTATCCAGCACTTGAAAAGCGGAAGTTTCTGTTGCAGAAACATTGGAATTCTGTTTTATTTCTACTGGATAACAAATACCGTTTTCTTCGATGATCAAATCTATTTCACCCTCAGAAATGATTGTTTCACCATTGATTTTCTGTCTTATTTTATCATGTCCGCGATAATATGAAACAAAGTGGCGGTAATCAAGCCCGATATTAGCAAAAGATTTCAGAATTTCAGAAACGACAAAAGTTTCAAACATGTGTCCGTTCATAGCACCGTATGCTAAAGTTTCAGAGGATAACCAACGGGTCAAATAACAAGCCAGCCCAGTGTCCCGGAAATAAATTTTCGGTGTTTTGACGGCTCTTTTCAAAGCACTGTTCGCATAAGGTTCCAGCAGATAAATAATACCGGAGGCTTCCAGAATTGAGATCCAGTTTTTGATCGTTACAGCATCCTTTCCAACTTCATTGGCAATATTAGAAATATTCAGAACCTCTCCGGTTCTGGCAGCAGCAGCAATCACAAATCTTTTGAAACTGTCAAGATCCTGAACCGCAGAGAGTTCCCGTACATCGCGCTCAATATATGTTTTCACATAATCCGCATAATAACTGCTCCAATCCATATCCGGATTCTGGAGTTCCGGATACGCTCCCCGATGAATGATTTCCCAAATGTTGCCGGGAGATACAGCTGTTTTCTGTCTCTCCTGAATATAATCCAGAGTCGGAATAAAGCGACCGGTGAAAGGATCCCTTTGGATTTCCCGTAAAGAAAGACCATTGAGTTCAATTACTGAAATGCGTCCGGACAACGTTTCTGAAACATTTTTCATCAGTTTGAACTGCTGTGAACCGGAAAGAAAAAAAAGTCCGCGATTCTCTGATTCGTCACACTTGATTTTTATATAGCGGAACAATTCCGGAGCGTGCTGAACTTCATCAATAATCACCGGAGGGGGATTCAGCATCATGAACATATTGCCATTTTCTTTTGCCTGCTGCTCTAAAAACGGATCATCCAAAGATACATATTTATAATCCGGAAATATTTTTTTCAAAAGTGTAGATTTTCCAACCTGACGGCATCCGGTAATTAAAACGCTTTTATAATTACGGGATACTTCAAGTAATTTCTTTTCAATCGCACGCTCTATGTATTTCATAATCACCTCGTTGTAAAATATTGATTCTGATTCAACATTTTACGAAATATACACCGACAAAGGAAAAATTCAAGCAAAGTAATTTCAAAAATCCGGCAAAACTTGACTGGAAAATGATTGTTGATGAACTGAAAACGCTCCATTTTACAGGGCGCAACAAGGATTTTCTGACATTTTTGGCGACTTTTGAAATTGCCTCGTGAAGCAGAACATTTATTTTAGCGCTGTTCCCCATACAGGTTGGTAAATCCTTCTGCTATTTTAACTTTAAAATGGCATTTCGATTTTTACATCGTAAAAATCGGAATGCCGCAAAAAGGTTTGGAAAAAAGGGGTGGAGTTTGAGGAGG
>JAFTJI010000149.1 GCA_017456495.1 Lentisphaeria bacterium
ATTTTCCGAAACTGAAGATCGGGGCAAACACCGTTCTTCATGACTGGTCAAAAGATCTCGGAGAATTGAAATATGGTGTCTGCACCTTTGCAGAAGATCCCCGACTGATGAAAGGGACGCTGGATTTCATCATGGCAGACACCCTTATGGGCGGGGTATATGATGCGATCACGGTCGATGCAATGTCCCGTTCTTCCAATATTCCCATCATCGCAATTCCCGGCAGTTCCTATTGTGTCGGCTACACTGCCGGAGTTATGAACGGACGCCGCATGACAGCTGAAATGACAGGCAGCACTTACGGCTATGAGCAGCGTTATGAAAACCATCGTTTGAGTATGCTTCATATTGCGGCAAGCGGAGCTGCTGTTCTGCGTTACGGAATCAATGAAGCATGTATTGGGAAAGCAACTGTGGAAGCGTTGAAGATCCTGAAACAGGTGGAAGATTTTTATCTTGACGGCAAACGCGCCGATGAAAATGCGGCAGTTGCAGATGTTACCTCCGGAGCCAGCCGCTGGAGTCTGGATAAATCCCGTATCCGCGGGGGAATCTGGAAATATTTCTATGACAACTGGAACGGAAAGGTACAGACCAGAATGCATGCTTTGAATGGCGATTATGTTCTGGGACTTTACAACTGGGATCCCTGGCAGAATAAAAAATGGCATGTCAGATTGAAAGATATCCCCGAAGGAAACTGGTATCTGACAGAAGTTACAACCGGAAAACGGATCACTATGAACGGCAGGAAGACATGGACGACCGCTGAACTGAAAAAAGGTTTCGTCATGGAAATTCCGAAAATTGATTGCCGCATCATCAAATTCACAAGAAAAGCGATCCCCGCCGCTGGAGAAATCACTCTGAAGTGCGAAGCAACCACAGCCGCCCCGTACAACCAGTACGCCTGGCGCACCGGCGGTCAGCATGACTTCAAACAGATCATGATCAGACAGCAGAAGAGACCGCTGCATCTTATTAAACTTCATGGAAAAACAATTGTAAAGGAGAATACAAACATGAAAACATCAACAGTTGCTGTGATTGCCGCAGCAGTCACAACCCTTACCGCAGCAGATTTCCCGCTGACAGTCGACTTCAAAGATGTCGCAAAAGCCGGAATTTCCGCAAAAGTGGAAAACAATGCGATCGTCAGCAAAGGAGGTTACTATTTCGGTTCCATGCAGCTGCCCGCATTGAACAAAAATGTTCTGTTCACCATCAAGGCTAACGGAAAAGGTGCAAAGCTCGGGATCCAGCAATTCGGTTTGGACAACAAACGGATCAGCATTCCTGCTTGGACAGTTCCTGTGGATGGTGCTGTTGATGTGAAGTTCATCATCCCCGCATCCAAGCTGAAAGTTCCGTCAAAACTCTTCTTCTACAGTGTTGGTAAAAAAGAAATCAGCTTCACTGCAATGAAAGCGGAATTTACAGACAAGACAAAAGTAGATGCTCCGAAAGTTGCCCGGAAACTTCCTGCTGTGACGATCCCGTTCAAGGCAGATTTCAATAAAAAACAGACGGGTGTCAACATTTCCGGAAAAGCCGCGAACGGAAAAATCACCATCAACAAAGGATATAACATCGGAACGATCGTTCTCCCCGTAACGAAAGAATCGCTCTCCTGCACATTCACAATGACCGCAAATGACGGTGCAACACTGGGACTTGTTCTGTACGATATCGACAACCACGGCAGACCGACAAAAGCTCTTGCCCGCTACGCCTGGGGTAAACGGCTCGGTCAGGCAGGGGAAAAAATTGATTTCGCAATTCCCGCATCCCCGAAACAAAGACTTCTCCTGCTCTACAACACTGCAAAAAAAGGCAATATTATTGTCGAAGGTCTTGAAATCGGAAAGCTGCAATAATGAAAAATCGTTTGATCCGCCTGCAGGATCATTGTTTGCAGGATGGCTTGACCCGGTATGATTCTCATGCCGGGTTAATTGGTGATTATGACCCGGGGCTTTATACTCCGGAACAATTGAAAACAAGATTCTCTGCTGAAAAATTTACTGACAGATCACTTCACCCTTACCGTGATTCTGTCAGTTTTGCATTGTGTCTTCTGATCATGAAAAAACGCGGTGATTTTTCTGCTTTCCCTGAAAAATTCCGCAATGATCCGATTCTGAAAGACAGTGCTTCGATCCTTGCAGAAGTGCAGAAAATCCTGACTGTTTTTCTGAATAATGCACCTGATCCCGATGGGAAACTGAAATGGTTTCTGGAAGAACCGAAATGCTGCGACGGCAATGGAACTTTTTTCAGTTCTGCGCCGCTTCTGCTGATAGAACATTACTTTGCAAATGAACTCCCGGCAGAACTGCTTTCAGAGATCCGCAATGTCTTGAAAAATACTTACTCTGTTTTTGAGAAAGAAACTCATACCGGGTCTTGGAGTTATGTGAATCCCACGCTGGGAGCTTATACTTTTTCCGCATTGCTTTCCGAAAAGTTTCACCCGGAACATTTTGAAAAACATCTGGCGGAATTTGAAACGTTCCTGAACTTCCTGACAAATGAAGGAATCGCGGAAAATTATACAACGACTTATCTGCTTGTTGATACCATGATCCTGCTTTGCGCTGCGAATGTCACAAAAAATGAACGGCTCAGACAAGCTGCAAAAGATTTTCTTGACGGTGTACTTTTCAAAGAAGCGGCATTTTTCGGAGACCGCTTCCCTGCTCCGTACCGCAGGGGCTACAACGGAAATTATGTGACAAAACGGTATGATTTTCTTCCGTTTCTGTTCGGCTGGGGTGATACGATCCCGGAAAATGACAGGGACCCCTTTCTGACGATGCTGACGGTTATGAGTTTTTCTCTTTATCTGGAAAGGAATGAAATCAACATCGCACAGGAAAAGCAGATTCCCCGGGAAATCACCATGCAGATCCATCCGGATTGTCACGGACAGAGCTACCTGAATGAAAAATATCTTCTCGGAGCGTTCGATCAATATCCGTCACGAGATAATATTGTATGGCAATGTGTAACATCCGGCGGAAGCGGCTGGCAGGATGGACCGGTTTATGCAACCTTTGAAAATGAAGCCCAAACCTCGTTGTCTCTGCGGCTGGAGGCGGTGGATGCAGACGGAACCTTCCGGTGTCATCCCTTTGAGGGAGAGTTTACCATGGAAAAACTGCAGAAGATCTGTACCTGGCGGAGTTTCCCGCCGGAGCCGAAGATCCGTACTGTGCTGAAACAGAATCAGCTGCTTTGTCTGACAAAAATCGACAGAGTGGATGCGGAACTCCGGAAACTTGGATTCAGTCTGCACTTTGCCCGATTCAACGGTGAAGTTCTTGACTTGAACGGAAATCCGGTTACGGAAGAATCTGCCGGAGCTGTAATCATCCGCATGAACGACATCCATGCAGGCTTGATCCCGCTGAAACGGGTTCAGATGCACGGTTCTTCTCTTTCCAAATGTGCCGGATTCAAAAATGATTTCAGAATCAGCAGAAAAGAAAATGTTCTGGACCTGATGATGTACAATCTGGATGAAGAGACGGCTGAACTCTATACGCAAAACCATGTATTCGGCGGTTTCTTCCTGATGATCGAACAGGATTGTTCCACGGAAGAGTTTATCCGGAAGATGAACTCTGTTAAAATTTCTGATGAGTCTGCCAAAAACCGGATCAATGCCGCAATCGACCTGCGCGATGCGATCCGTACAGTTAAAGTTGAAACGGAAGATAAAAATCTTGAAATCATCTGGGATCACTATCCGTGGTAATAAAATAAAGGGCGAAAATGAAACTTCTATACTTGTTTTTTGCAGTCATTTTCATCAACTGCATTACAGGATGTCAAACATTGACGGAACAAAAAAAGGATCTGGCAATTATGAAATCAAGAGTCAACAAACAGAGACATGAGGGGTTATTAAACAGCCTTCCGATGTATGATGAATCAATCCATCAGCTTGGCGGAACTGATTACTCCATTTACCCGAAAGATCTGCTGAACAACAGATTTGACAGAAAAAAGTTTACAAACAAATCTCTGCATAATTATCAGCACTCCAACCTTTATGCGTTGTATTTGCTGATGCTGGATAACGATCCCACGATCCCGAAGACAGCTGAGTATCAGAACAATCCTCATTTCACGGATAAAGCCTTCCGGAAAAAACAAATCCTGAAAACACTTGATGTGGTTTTGAACACGATCCAGGATCCGGACGGCAGATTCAAGTGGTTCTGGGAAGAACCGAAATGCTGGGATGGCAACGGAACTTTCTTCTGTATTCAACCGATGCTCCTGATTGACAAATATTATGCAGATCAATTGCCGCCGGAAATGCAGAAAAAACTCAAAGATGTTATCAAAAAGACTTATCCGGTATTCAAGAAAGAGACGACGACTGCCTCCTGGAGCTATGTGAATCCCTGTCTTGCTGCCTATACTTTCTCTATGCTTCTGGCTGAACAATATGCGCCGGAAGAGTTTCCGCAGAGATTGAAAGAGTGGATGGAATATATCAATTATCTCAAAACAAAAGGTATCGCGGAAAATTACACGACAACGTATCTGACGGTCGACATGATCATTCTTCTGACCGCTGCAACCATTTCTGACAATAAAACTGTCATAAATACAGCGAAGGATTTTCTTGATGATGTGATTTTCAAACAGGCGGCGTTTTTCGGAAACCGGTTCCCTGCCCCGTACCGCAGAGGTTACAATGGCGAATATAAGACAAAACGCGATGATACAGTTTCTTATCTCTTCGGATGGTCAGACAAGGAAATCATAGCAGAGAGGGTTGGATTTTTGACTCCGGTGCTTAAATTTTACCTTGATCGATTTGAGATCAAACAAATCAAAGAAACGGCATATCCGCGGGAATTACAGCTGCCGATCCATGACGATTGTCGCGCTTTCAGCTATTTAAATGAAAAATTTTTGCTTGGAGCATTTGACAAATACCCTTCCAGGGATAATATTGTATGGCAGTGCGTAACATCCGGCGGCAGCGGCTGGCAGGATGGACCGGTCTATGCAACGTTTGAAAACAAAGCAATGACCTCTCTTTCCCTGCGGCTTGAGGCCGTAGATGCAGATGGAACCTTCCGGTGTCATCCCTTCGAGGGGAAATTTACTCTGGAAAAGATGTCAAAGATCTATACCTGGAGAAGTTTTCCGCCCGAACCGAAGATCCGGACAGTGCTGAAGCAGAATCATCTGCTTTGTCTGACGAAAATCGACAAAGTGGATGCGGAGCTGCGGAAGCTGGGGTTCAGTCTGCATTTTGCGCGTTTTGACGGTGATGTGCTGGATATCAACGGGCAACCGGTTACAGGCAAGACTTCCGGTCCGCTGATCATCCGGATGGATGGAGTTCATGTGGGACTCTTCCCCTTGAAACGCCCGATGATGCACGGCTCGAATCTGTGGATCTGTTCCGGATACCGGAATGATTTTCAGATCAAGAGAAAGGGAAATGTTTTGGATTTGAATATGTACAATCTGGATGAAGAGAAAGCAGAGCTTTACACGCAGAATCATGCTTACGGCGGATTCTTCATGATGGTGGAACAGGATTGCACCACTGAAGAGTTTGTCCGGAAGATGAAAGCGGTGAAGATCTCTGATGAAACCAGACGAAACCGGATCAATGCCGCAATTGATATGCGGGATGCAGTCCGTACAGTCAGAGTCGAAACAGAAGATAAAACGCTTGAAATAGTTTGGGATCACTACCCCTGGTGATGGAGTTGTGTGTATGAAATTGAAAGGCGCGATTATTGGTGTTTCCGGCTACGGAAATGTTCATTATACAGACTTGATGCGCTGCTGCAAAGAGGGACTCATGGAGTTCGTCGGAGCGACAGTGATCAACCGCGATGTTGAACAGGAGAAATGTGCCGCACTGGAATCCATGGGATGCAAAATCTATGATGATTACAAAGTCATGCTGGATGAACTTTCCGGAAAGATCGACTTCTGCACGATCCCGACCGGGATTTTACATCATAAGGATATGACCATTTATGCTCTTCAGAAGCATATCAATGTTCTTGTGGAGAAACCGGCAGCCCCTGATATGGAATCCATCAACGCAATGAAACTGGCGGAAAAAGAGTCCGGCTCTTTTGCCTGTGTCGGGTTCCAGTACAACTATCACAAGACGACCCACGACTTGAAAGCGTTGCTTCTCTCCGGAGAACTTGGCGCAATCAAACGGCTCAAGGGATATTGCCTCTGGCCGCGGAACAATCAATATTACAGCAGAAACGGTTGGAGTGGGAAACTGTTTTCCAATGGCTTACCTGTCTTTGATGCACCGTTTTCCAATGCAACGGCGCATTATCTGATGTTGCTGCTTTACTTCGGCGGATCGGTTCAGAACAAGGGTGCAATGCCAGTCAAAGTGGAAGGTTCTCTCCGGCGCGCGAACCCGGATATTGAAAGCTGCGACACGGCTGAACTGCACTACACGCTGGATAACGGTCTGATGCTGGATTATTATTGTTCTCACAGCTGCGATAAGGATGAGGGACCGTTTTTGCGGATCGTGTGCGAAAAAGGAGAAGTAACCTGGACCCTTTCAAAGATCACCGTCAAAACGGAATCCGGTGAACGGGAAATTCCTGTCATCACCGATCCGTTCGGATCCAGAGAAGAGATGTGGCACGCGCTGTTTGACAGGGCCTCCGGAAAACAGAGTTTCATTACAGAGCTGGATTTGGCGGCATGTCATACAAAAGCAGTTGATCTTGCATTCAAAAGTTTGTCCATAGAAAAGCCGGAGAGTGTTCAGATCATCAATGAAGAAAATAAAACGTTCCGGTATCTCATACCGGGTTTCAGTAAAAATGCAATCGAACAGGTAAAAAAATAACAACAGGAGAAAAACCATGAAAAGTGTAGCAGAACTGGAAGAACGGCTCGCCCGTCCGGGTTTTGAACTCATCGAAATGATGAAACGTCTGGAAGGGGATATCATGATTCTCGGGATCGGCGGAAAAATGGGACCGACTATGGGACGTCTTGCGGTCAATGCGATCCGCGAAGCCGGAGTGAATAAAAAAGTTTATGGCGTTGCACGTTTCTCCAATCCGGAAGAACGGGCAAAAATGGAATCCTGGGGCATCGAAACGATCGCCTGTGATCTTCTTGATCCTGAAGCAGTAAAAACTCTTCCCAAAATCAAAAACATCATCTTTATGGCTGGCAGAAAGTTTGGAACTCAGGGATGTGAAGACCTCACCTGGGCGATGAACGTTCTTGCGCCGGCTTATGTCGGCGATCATTTCAAAGATAGCAGAATCGTTGCATTCTCCACCGGTTGCGTCTATCCTCTGGTTCCCGTTGGTTCCTGCGGATGTACCGAAGATGTCATTCCCTCCCCCGTCGGCGAATATTCCCAGTCCTGTCTCGGCAGAGAACGGATCTTCCAGAACTGCGCCCGGAAAAACGGAACAGAGATCCTGCTTTACCGTTTGAATTATGCCATTGATCTGCGTTATGGTGTGATCCATGACATTGCGGCAAATATTATGGATGACAAGCCGGTAGATAATACAGTGGGCTACTTCAATGCCATCTGGCAGGGCGATGCAAACAGCTATGCGCTGCGCTGTCTGGAACATTGTGCAAATCCCTGCGCCATCATGAATATCACCGGTCCCGAAACCGTTTCCGTTGAATCCACCGCACTGAAGCTGGGAAAACTTCTCGGAAAAGAAGTCCGCTTCAAAGGTGTTCCCGGAAACCAGTGCTACCTGAACAATTCCGCGAAAATGTGCGATGTCTTCGGATATCCGTCAGTTTCCATGGACACCATGATCCGCTGGCAGGCTGAATGGATCCTCAACGGCGGGATCTCTATTGGCAAACCCACTCACTTTGAAGTCAACACAGGAAAGTTCTGATTATGAAAACGATTGCAGATATTGACAAAAATGTACTGGCTGCGTTCCGCAAGGGTGTTGTGATCCCTGCCCAGCCTCTCGCTCTGGATGAAAACAGACAATTTATGCCAAAAAACCAGCGTGCGCTCTGCCGCTATTATATTGATGCCGGTGTCGGCGGGATCGCTGTCGGAGTTCACTCCACACAGTTTGAGATCCGGAAACCGGAAATCGGCTTGTTTGAACCCGTTCTGAAGCAGACCTCTGCTTTTATTGACGAATGGTGTGAACGGAAAGGCAAAAAGATCCTGAAAGTCGGCGGCATTTGCGGCAAGACGGAACAGGCTCTTTATGAAGCGGAATTTGAAGCAGCGAACGGATATGATGCCGGACTGCTCAGTCTCAGTGCATTTGCCGGATCCAGTGTGGAAGAGATGCTGGAACACTGCAAAGCTGTTGCAAAAGTCATTCCGATCATCGGTTTCTACCTTCAGCCCAGCGTTGGAGGCAGGATCCTTCCTTATGAATTCTGGAAAGAATTTGCCATGATCGACAACCTGATCGGGATCAAGATGGCACCCTTCAACCGTTACTGCACCATCGACGTGATCCGCGCAGTGGCGGAATCCGGCAGAGATATCACTCTTTACACCGGAAACGATGACAATATCGTTGTTGACCTGCTCACTGATTATGAGTTCAACGGCGTGAAAAAACAGGTCAAGGGCGGTCTGCTCGGACACTGGTGCTGCTGGACAAAGAAGGCTGTTGAGCTGCTGGATGAGATCCATGCACTCAAGGCGAACGGCGGAGCGATCCCTCCGGAACTTCTGACCCGCGCAATTCAGGTCACCGACAGCAATGCGGCATTCTTTGACCCCGCACACAGTTTTGCAGGATGTATTCCCGGAATCCATGAGGTTCTCCGCAGACAGGGACTCCTGAAAGGAACATGGTGTCTGAATCCCGCTGAAGTTCTCTCTCCCGGACAGGCTGATGAGATCTCACGGGTTCATGATTCTTACCCGCATCTCCATGATGATCAGTTCGTTGCAGAACATCTTCAGGAATGGATGGCTGACTGATCATGAACGATTTGGATTCTCTCATCAAGAAATATCTGCCGGAAGTGATTGCGTTCCGGCATGAACTTCACAAGATCCCGGAAATCGCGGGAGAAGAGTACAAAACTTCTGCATTCATCCGTGAAAAGCTGGCTCAATTTCCTGAATTGAACGTTCAAAAACCTTTTCTCGGAACAGATGTGGTTGCTTTGATGGGAGATCCCGCTCTTCCCAACCTGACATTACGCGCAGATATTGATGCGCTCCCCGTGGAAGAAAAAACTGATCTTCCGTATTGTTCTATCCACAAAGGATTTATGCACGCATGCGGCCATGACGGACACTCTGCCATGCTGTACGGCGCGATCCTTTGTCTGCGGGAACTGCGGGATCAGCTGAAATGTTCTCTCCGGTATCTTTTTCAGCCCGGAGAAGAGATACGCGCAATGGCAAAAAAAGTCGTTGACGCCGGAACTTTGGAAAATCCCAAAGCTGCTTTTGTTGCCGGACTTCATAACTGGCCCAAAGTTCCTTACGGGACGATCTCTGCCAGAATCGGTGCTGTCATGGCGGCTGCCGGATTTTTCAAAATCGTCATTACCGGAAAAGGCGGACACGGCAGCATGCCGAAACGGGCTAAGAATCCCCTGGAAACAGCTGCAAAAATTGTCTCAGGAACAAAGAAAATCATCCCTGACGGATGTGTTTTGACGGTTTGTGCTCTCAACGGCGGCAGCAACTCCAACGTGATTCCGGAACAGGCGGAACTGCAGGGAACGATCCGTTTTCTTGATCCGGAAGCAGGCGAGAAAATGATTGCCGATTTCCGCAATCTCTGTGAAGATCTTTGCAAAGCTGACGAAGTTCAGTGCGATTTCCGGCTTGACGTGCCCTACCCCGCAACGATCAACGGGAAACACGGTTATGAACTTGCTAAGAACTGTGCGGTAAAATATCTGGGAACAGATGCCTTTACAGAGATGCCGGAAAGTTCCATGAGCAGCGAGGATTTTGCTTTCTATCTCCAGAAATATGACGGTGTTTTCTGTCATCTGGGAACGGGAGACAAAACAGCAAATCTGCATACAGATAAATTTGATTTTGACGACGAAGTTCTGGAACGCGGGATCCGCTTCTTTGTCGGACTTGCTCTTGATTTTCAGGGAGATAAATAAATGAAAGCAGCCTTTATCGGACTGAATAACGGTCATCTGGAACACTTGTACCGTATGATGGAAGCCTCTCCTGATTGGGAGATCACGGCGATTTGTGAAGAGAATCCGGAAATTGCAGAACGGCTTGTCAAAGAAAAAAACTTTACAGTCACTCACAACAATTTTGAGAAAATGTTGGAAGAAGCTGATTTTGAAGTTCTTGCAATTGGTGAATATTTCGGAATCCGGGGTTCCAGAGAAATCGCTGCAATGAAAAAGGGAAAACACATCATCTCTGATAAGCCCCTTTGCATCAAGCTAGAAGAACTGAATGAAATTCAGAGACTTGCCGAAGAAAAGAACTTAAAAGTAGGCGTTATGCTTGACTTGCGGCATCATCCGAAATTTACCGCTGTCAGAGACTTGATCCGGGCTGGAAGAATCGGCGATGTTCAGATGATCCAGTTCGGTGGTCAGCACGGCTTGAGCTACGGGATCCGTCCGCACTGGTATTATGAAGAAGGCAAACACGGCGGAACCATCAACGATCTGGGGGTGCACGGTCTGGATGCTGTTGAGTTCATGACCGGAAAGAAGATCAAAGATCTCATCGCTGCCAGAACCTGGAATGCGTTCGCAGATAAAGAACCGCAATTCCATGACGGAGCAAACTTTATGTTTACTCTTGAAAACGGCTGCAATGTGATGGGGGACGTTTCCTACTCCGTTCCGGCAGGATTCAAAAACGGATCTTTCTTTGGCTGGAGATTCACGCTCTGGGGAAAAACCGGGGTGATCGAATTTAATTATAATCTGGAAACACCGGTCCGGATTTATGATAACAACGGTGTGGAAGAACTCATTCCTGAACATTCCACTGAGCTGGATTATCTGGAAATTCTCGGCAAAGAAATTTCCGGCGGAACACATCCTTATGGAACAGAACAGGCATTGAATATTACCAGGAAATCTCTGGAACTTCAAGGAAAAGCTGATGCAGTGAATCTGTAAAAAGGCTCTATTTTATGAAAAAGCTTACACTCTTTATTTTTATGCTGACAGCTTTTATGCTCGCAGCAGCAGAACTTCCGAAACAATGGGATTACTGGTTCTGGTCCCCTGATGACAAATTGTTTCAAAAAGTAAATTCTCCCGCACAACTTAAATCTCAGAGTAATATTCTGTCAGGGAAGTTTGAAATTCCTGCAGCCGGAGTTGATTTCAACAAATCTGCCAAAGGCTGGGAAGCGGCAATGGTGCGCGGGTATATCCATGCAGAGAAACCTCAAACCATGTGGCTTGGTGTCGGCTGCAGAATCTTTTCTCTCGCCCTCAATGGGAAAGTCATTTATGATCTCCGCAATAAAGGTTTGGGAAATGATTACGATCCCGTTACGGCAGAAGACCATATCATCATGCTGCCTCTGAAAGCGGGTAAAAATGAGATTGTTATCACCACAAAACGCACCAATTTTCTTATGGATTACTGCTATGGAGCAAACCGGAAAATCAATTGGAATCTCGTTCTGAAAGAGCATAAAAATTATCATCCGGTCAAAGCAGAGCTGGCGCATCCGGAAGTTGTTTTACGCCCGGGCAACGGCAGTTTTCTCTTCAGTTTCATGACAAAAGTACCGGTTCCAGCCGGGATTGATTACCGAGTCAAAGGCACAAAACAATGGACCCGTGCCTGGGATCTTGCGGGAGAAATCATCTTCCGGGAAAAGAGCAGGATCCACCGTATCAGGATCAATAATATTCCTGCCGGAAAAGATCTGGAATACCGCATTGTTCTTCTGGAACCGCCTGCAGGACTTCAGGGAATGCGTCGCGCCATGTGGACAAAAATTCAGTTCAAAGAAATTCTGCTTCCGGTAAAAACGCTTCGGAATCCGGATCGGAAAGAGTTTGCATTCTTCGTTTTCGGGGATACTCAGCTCTCCATTTCCACAACCTGCCGAACGGTTGCAGACAGGAAAAAATTCATGCAGCGGATGCGCAGCTTGCCGGAGTACAAAAACTCAGATTTCGTTGTTCTCATTGGAGATTTGGACAGTTATATGCACGATATGGAAAAGACCTATCTGACTGATTTCTTCGACGATTTCAAGACCGGGAGCAATGAAATTGTCAAACCATGGGTCTTTGTGCGCGGCAACCATGAGCTGGACGGATTGGCTGCAGAAGAATGGTTTGACTTCTTCCAGATGCCGGAAGATAAGTCCTATTATGCGTTCAAACTGGGAGATGTCTTGCTGATCGCGCTTGATTGCGGAGATTTCTTCCACCATATAAATTATACCGCACACTGCGGACCGCTTCTTGACTTGAACAATCTGTTCAAACGTCAGCAGGATTGGTTGAAAAAATTACAAAAAACAGAGATGTTCCGTACAGCGAAATACCGTATTATTCTTTCCCATTCCGAGCCGCAGATATCCAAAAGGGTGATTGAAAACGGGATCCGGAACATGACTCTTCCGCTTCTGAAAGATGATTCTGATGAAAGCAGGATCCATCTGTGGATTGCCGGTCATGTTCACCGCTACTGGAGAGCCCGAAAAGGAAGTAAAACTGTTGTCTCACGGACACCAATAAAAAAACCTGCACTGAAAGTCTCACCGGTCAACTGGGTCTCTCTGGATGGACCGAAAGGCGACTCTTCCGATCCGAACTTCAGTTATCTCTGGGTCAAGGTCAGTGAAAACCGGATCTATGCCAAAGCGATTGATGAAAACGGAAACAAGCTGGATGAGTTTGTAATCGACCTGAAAGGTACATTCAAAGAACTTTTCCGTGCAAAAGAGCTGAAAGATCTTCCATTCCAATGATCTGAGATTCAATGAGAAGGGGTTGTTGCAAAAAAAACTTCATTTTGTAACAGCCCCTTTCTTTATGCTCACAACTGCACACAACGGCATCATCAGCTTACTTTTTTTTTGCAAAACTCTTGAAAAAATGATTTCTTATGCTATATTTACAATGAAATATGCACTGTTTCTACACTAATAATAAAAAGGTAAAAAATGTTATCTGAAACATCCAAACCGAAGTATCTGGAAATGGCTGAAACCTTCCGGAAAGATATCTTGTCCGGAGTGTATCAGGAGGGGGATCGTCTGCCGTCAGATGAGATGATAGCAAAGGCATACGGAATCAACAAGCGGACAGTTGCGGCAGGAATGGCACAGCTTGTTGCAGAAGGATTGCTTACACGCGCCCCAAAACGCGGTTCTGTCGTTGTCCGGCAAAAGATCGTACAGAGACACAGCGATATGATTGCCTGTGTTGCGCCGTGGGGCAATGATGTTTACGGCAATATGGAAACGGAGATTTCAGAACAGACCCTGAAGCGCGGATTTTACTCTTTCTGGCTTCCCGGTTCCATCTGTTCCCACGGTTTTGCAAATCCGGAATATAAACCGTTCCGGCAATTTCTGGAATATATGATCAATGAACTTCCTTACGGAATGATTCTGTTCGGCGACCGTTTTTTTCCGTATGATGTCATCGAACGGAACCTGTCAAAAGTCGGAAAGCTGGTATTTATCTGCTATTATGTACATTCCAGAGAACTTCCGGCGAATTATGTTCTGATTGATTTTGAAGCGGCAGCAGAGAAAGCCGTCACCTGTTTTGCGAAAAACAATCACAGAAAAATGACATTTCTTGCTTCACCGATCAGAACTTACCGGAAGTATGATAAAAAGACTCCGCTTCATGATTATCATGAAGCCTTGAAAAAAGCCTGCCATCGAGCCGGTATTGAATATGATGCAGAAATCCCCGAAATGTTATGGAGATCATCGCCTGAAGATCTGCCCGGGATCTTCCGGGAGATACGGAAACGGAAAATCACAGCGGCGGCACTCAGTTATGATGCGATCATTTACGGAAGTTATGCACCGGCAATCAGGGAGGTTCAGCTTTCCATTCCGGAAGAACTGTCCGTGATCGGTCTGTTTGATACCCGCGGAAATGAAAGCGGTCTGACAACGCTGAATATTCAGGAACGCACGCTGGCAGCGACGGCAGCGGAAATGCTGTTTGAACGAAACAATGATTTCAGAAAAATTTACATTGCACCGGAGTTGGTTGAGCGGTGCAGTGTAATCAAAAGATAAATAAAAAAACAGTACGATAAAACATTCAGGAGGAACACCATGAAAAAAGAGCTTATCCGGAATCTTTCAACAGGGAAACAAACTGCAGCTTGCTGTTTTACTTTGATCGAACTGCTTGTTGTGATTGCTATCATCGCGATTCTTGCAGGGATGCTGCTTCCGGCATTGAACAACGCAAGAAAATCGGCACGGCAATCATCATGTCAGAACAATATGAAAACCGCCGGGAATGCGGTTCAGATGTATGCAAACACCTATGATGATTATATTTTTCCGTCACATACCGGAGCCAGTTACGGAGCTTGGTCATACTACACCTGGATGAAATTGCTTGGTGCATGTAAAGTTGTTTATCCTGAAATGACAAATGGAGTTGCCGACCAGGCACGCTTCATGTGTCCGGAAATCCTGCCGCCTTATGCAAACAGCAACTTCAAGTTTTACAGCTGGGGACATAATATGAAGATCACGACCTTCAACACCTGGACATCTTTGAAGAAAATCACCAGATACCGCCAGACCTCCAGCGCGGTTTTTATGGCAGATACCATCGACGGCAACAAGACATTTGAAAACGCCTGGAACCTGACAGTTTATCCTGCTGCGCAGCTGTATCAGGCACGCTTTGATTTCCGTCACAATGGAAAAGCCAACAGTTTGTATCTTGATGGTCATGTCGGCAGTTTGAATACCAATAATATTCCTGCTTCATCCGGAAATCCGGCATTCTGGACAGGTTTATAATTCACTGTGAAGGATTTTTATGATGCACAAAAGAAATCTTTTATCAGCATTCGCTCTTTTTATTACTGTCTACCTCTCAGCTGCAGATCCATCCGGATTTCTGAATCAGGACCGGATCGCAAGAGTCTCTTTTGATGATAGAACCGGGAATGACTCCTGCAATTATCTGACTGTTGGGAAAACGCCGAAAAGCCAGCAGTACGTCTATGACGGGAGAGGCGGACTTGCATGGAAAGCCGGAAAAAGCGGAGTTTTTCAATACACAGCCCCCACACCGCTGGCAAAGGGAACCGGCTCTCTTTCGTTCTGGATTGCTCCTGACAACTGGCTTTCCCGTAAACAGGTCACAGCACGCGGATATCTGGTATTCATAAATGCTAAGTTGACAAAGGGCGCATTCATCGTTGAACGGCAGGGATTTGATGGAAAACGGAGAGATTATCTTCTGACGCTTCTGAACAAAGTCATGTCACCTATGCCGCTTGTTGTCAGCGGATCCACGGAAAACTGGGAAAACGGAAAATGGCACCTTGTGGCGGTCAACTGGGATGAAAAAGGCTTTTCTGTCAGTGTGGATGGAAATAAATTCCACAGGACAAAATACAGCCGGAGTCTGACAGCAGCCGATTTTTCCGGAAAACTTTTCTTTGCTTTGGGCGGAGGTTCTGCTCAGGAAAGTTCTCTGATAGATGAATTTTGTATTTACAGACGCCCTCTGACACCGGAAGAAGTCCAGCAGATCTATAAAAACGGCATCAAAATGAGTGTGCCGGAACAGAAAAAGAAAAATGCAGGGGAAAAAGGTCTGAGCTGGAACCGGAATATGGTAAGAAATCAGGCAACTGTTCCTTTGATCCCCGCAGAAAACGCACCTGTCATTGATGGAAAGATTGATGAAAAAGAGTGGTCCCGCGCCATGAAATCAACAGGAGCTTACACTGACAGTTTCCGCCTTGACGGCAGAGGTTATGCAGGTTATATCACTTCTGATGGTAAAAATCTTTATCTCGCAGTCCGTTCAGAACTTCCGCCGAACGGAAAATTGATCACCAATCATCCAATGAAAAAAACGGATAATCCGGGTGTCGGGCATGATGATTCCGTTGAGTTCTGGCTTGCGCCGGAAATGGGAAAAAAGGGGAAACTCTATGCGGGAATGATTAACTTTGCCGGAGGGTTCTACGATTTCACCTTTGATCTTGCAAAGAAAAAACTTGATTCGAAATGGGATTCCGGTATTACCGCAAAGTCCGGGATCGTCAACAATGAATGGCATCTGGAAGCAGTGATCCCGCTGAGTGCGCTCGGAAATCACGGGATAAAAAACGGAACACCGTGGGGGATCCGTTTGATCCGCAACTTCAAACAGCCGGAAAAACAAGCCGACTGGTCCCCGGTCAAAGGCGCATTCATCGACACCGGAACGATGGGAAGAATCGTCTGGGACAGCAGCGCACCCATGATCCGGCATACATCCCTGCTCAATGCAAAAAACAATGGTGTTCAAATTTCTTTTGAGTTTGTAAATCCCGCACAGAAATCAACGACTGTAAAAGTCAAAAGTTTCTGGGAAAATCTTGGAAACACAACACATGTCCGGGAAGAAAATATCACCCTTAAACCAGGCGAAAAACGGGATTTTACTCTTGTCAGAACCAACGCTCTGAACGGCGAATATCAGCTTATTCTTCAAGTAGAATCACCTGATGGGAAAAGATGTTATTATGCAAG
>JAFTJI010000150.1 GCA_017456495.1 Lentisphaeria bacterium
ATTTCGTCCAGTACACTTACGGCAGACTTCTCTATAAATTCAAGAGAAACAATCAGAGTATGGCAGCTTTGAAAGAAGCCGTGAAACTGAATCCCAAGATGTTGGAAGCCCGCGAACTTCTTGCCCGGATCGCAACAGAAGAAAGAGACTATACCACAGCCTTTGCTCAATTCCAGGAACTCCGGAAATCCGATACTTATAAAGGAAAAGCGATTCCCTGGAATGAAACCGGAATTTTCTTTTACCAGGTCAAAAAAGATTATCGCAAAAGTCTCTCCTGTTTCCTCTGGGCATATAAGCTGGATAAAAAAAATCCTTCTGTTGTCCTGAACGTGGCAGTTCTTTATGATAAGATCGGAAAGAAAAAAGAAGCAAAAATATTTTATCAGTATTACCTGAAACTGACACAACGGGATTCTTCTCTCGCGAAAAAACGCCGGGCTGTCGAGGCACGTTTGAAAAGAATCTGATTCCATGAGATGATCCCATGGCTGGCATTCCCGAAGAGGTCATTGATACGGTCCGCGCAAGGGTTGATATCGTCGACCTTATCCAATCTTATATCCCGCTGAAAAAACAGGGGCGCGACTTCAAAGCGTGCTGCCCGTTCCATTCGGAAAAAACACCGTCCTTTACCGTTCGCCCGGACCGGCAGTATTACCACTGCTTCGGATGCGGAAAACACGGTAACGCGATCTCTTTTGTCATGGAACGGGAAAATGTGGACTTCCCGACTGCCATCCGGCTGCTCGCACAGAAGTATAATATCTACATCCCGGAAGAGGAGGAACGCCGTCCCCGATCCGGTGCCAGACAGTATCCCGGAAACCCGGAACAGAGCTACAGCGAAAAAAAAGACCGTCTCTTTCTGCTTCATGAAAAACTGCGGGAGTGGTACGCTATGAATCTCCGGAACAATCCGGAAGCACCCGTCGCGCAATATCTTGCAACAAGAAAACTTTCCCCGGAATCCATTCAGCGGTTCTCGCTCGGAATGTCTCTGGACTCCTGGGATTCCGCTATGGTTTTTGCCAAAAATCTCGGTTTTACCGAAGCCGAACTGGCAGAGGGCGGCATTATCAAAACCTTTGACGATAATCCTTCCAAACGGTATGATCTTTTCCGGAACAGACTCATGTTCCCCATCTGGGATGAACTGGGTAGAGTCGTCGGCTTCAGTGCAAGAACCATTGAGTCCGATCCAAAGGCAATGAAATACGTCAACACGCCGGAAACTCCCATTTTTAAGAAGGGAAGAATCCTTTACGGTATGCACCTGGCACGCAGTGAGATGTCCGATAATAAGCTGGGCTGCGCGATCCTCTGCGAAGGTCAGCTGGACGTGATCGCCATGCACGCAGCCGGATTCCCCAACTCCGTTGCCGCTGAAGGCACCGCATTTACGCCGGAACAGGCACGGATGCTCCGCCGTTATACCGGAAGGATCAAGCTGGCTCTCGACTCCGATGCCGCCGGAACAAAGGCTGTCTTCCGGGATGCAGAGATCCTGCTCCCTCTCGGATTCGATGTGAAAGTAGTCCGTTTCCCCGGTGGAAAAGATCCCGATGAACTGTTGAAACAGCAGGGCAGAGAAGCCATTGCGGAAGCCGTGGAACAAGCTGTGGATTTCTTCGAATTTTCTCTGCGGGTCTTCTCTGAAAAAAATGGATCTTCTCCTGCGGGGAAAGCTCAGACTGCGAAAGATATCCTTGAACAGATCGCTCTGCTGGAAAGCGAAGCTGCAAAGACAGCTTATACTGCATGGCTCGCGGAATCTCTCGGGTTGAGTTCCGATGGACTTTATGCCGAACTGGTCAGAACCGCACGCAAAGAAGCAGAGCGGAAAGAACGGTATGCCCGCTATGAACAGGAACGGGAGGATGTCCGTAATCAGACTCCGGCTGCACCGGCACCTGAGACACAGGCGCAGAAACGATACAAAAAGGCGTTAATGGAAGTCCTTGAGGTCCTTTTGGAATATGAAGATGCCGCCGTTGTTGCCGGTGAACAGATCCCCCCGGAATTGCTGGATCAATCCCCCCTGGCAGTTGCGGTCAATGAAGTCATTCAGGCAAAAATGCTGGATGAATGGAGCGATTCTCCTGCCCGGATCATTGAACGGCTGGAACCGCAAGGTTTGATCAGTCAGGAACTCTCTCTTCTGCTCATGGGCAAGGAGGACGCGCCGGAAGAACCGATCCCGGAAGGCTTGACCGAAGAGCAGATCCAGGAGATGAAGCGGGAAAAACAGCGCGCACTCAACCGGAAAAAGAAACTGGCTTTAAAAGTCCTTTCAGAAGATATCAACCTCCTGAAAGAGTTTCGTTTAAATGTCCGCATGGAGCAGCTGATGGAGCGTTTTGCGCGGCTCGCCCCGGATGATCCCGAAAAATTGAATCTGATGGCTGAGATCGGAGCTCTCACCCGGGAACGTGCCGCATTGCGGAAGTAGGCTTTTCTGAATCATGCAGGAGATTTGTGGATTTACCACAGTTTTACATCTCCGGTCATCAATCCAAAAACACCGGCGAGAATAAGAAGTTTTTTATTCATTTTTGCGAAGCCTTTCTGTAAGGTGATAAGTTTTACTGCTTATATTCTACTTACTTCACAAAAAATGAGAAATCTTACAAACTTTTTGAAAAAAGAGCTGTTCCCCATACAGGTTGGTAAATCCTTCTGCTATTTCAACTTTAAGATGGCATTTCGATTTTTACATCGTAAAAATCGGAATGCCGCAAAAAGGTTTGGGAATCCTCCTCCGCACAAGGCTCCGGAGGACTAGAAAGGGGTGGAGTTCCGTCTTCGCCTTTCAGGCTGCGCCGTGACAAGTTGAG
>JAFTJI010000151.1 GCA_017456495.1 Lentisphaeria bacterium
GATTGCTTCCATGATCCCGGAGCCGTATTCATGGGAAAGCGTATGAGAGAGTTTCGGATCGTTCCGGAGTTCTTCATACTGCTTTTTCCAGCGTTCGATCTGGTTGATACATCTGCGGGGATATTCATCAAGAGGGATGTTCCATTCGTCGATAAGCTCCGGATAGTTGCTCTTGATCCAGAACGGCGCATATTCCGCATTGTGTTCACTGGATTCTGTGACATAATAACCGAACCGTTTCATCATTTCCAGACGGATCATGTTTCCGGATTTATCTTCTTTTTTCGCCTTGCGCCATGCTTTCACTTTTTTATCGGAGATTTTTTTGATTTCAGGATAAAGATCTTTTCCATCTTCTGTGAGTTCGAGAAGCCATGCCATGTGGTTGATTCCGGCAATCTTTGACTGAACTTTTGCCAACCGTTCTGGAGAATGATCCAGTTCAAGAGAACTCAGCAGACTTTTTACGCAAACCTGGACACTGTGACAGAGCCCGACTGTTTTAACATTTGTCGCTTTGAGCATTGCCCCGGTAAGCATTGCCATTGGGTTTGTGTAGTTCAGCAGCCATGCATTGGGGGCTGCTGCCTCCATGTCTCTCGCAAAATCCAGCATGACGGGGATGGTTCGCAGTGCACGGAAGATCCCGCCGATTCCGAGCGTGTCGGCAATCGTCTGACGCAATCCGTATTTTTTCGGGATCTCGAAGTCGATAATCGTTGCCGGATCATAGCCGCCGACTTGAATGGCGTTGACGACAAAATCCGTATCTTTCAGAGCTGCACGTCTGTTTCTGACTCCGCAGTATGTTGTGATTTTTGCTCTTCCGTTATTGATATTTTTGTTGATCACGTTGAGAATATATTCAGACTCCATCAACCGCTCTTTATCAATGTCATAAAGGGCAATATGAGCATCTTTCAACGATTCTCTGCACATGCAGTCACCGAGAACATTTCTGGCAAAAACAGTGCTGCCAGCTCCCATAAAAGTAATCTTAGGCATACAAATTCTCCTTTATTTCATATTGTCATATCGCAAAACTTTTCTGCTTCCGGAGTTCAAACTTTTTACCGGAAACAGAGTTTCAGATTCTAGTTGAGAGACGTGTTTCACCGTAATCATGAAGCCGCTGCATGATCATCTGGAAGAGCTCCATAGTGATCTCTGCATCGTACAAAGCGCGGTGAGCCGTGCCTTCTACCATTTCGCCGAGCTGAAGAGCATGTCTCAGATTCTTCAGACTGTAACTTGGCAAGCCGGGGTACGCTTTGCGCGCCAGCATAAGAGTATCATACGCACCGCCTTCCCAGAGGGGAAGTCCGGGAGTCCGTCCCAGACTTTCCATGAAAAACGCCAGATCAAAACGGGCGTTGTGTGCAACCAGTTTGCTGCCGGCTATAAAATCAAGAAATTCCTGTCCCATTTCACCGAATGTGGGAGCGTTGGCTACCATCTCATTGGTGATCCCGGTCAGGCGGGAGATCTGATTGGAAATGGTGGTTTCAGGATGGATCAATGTCTGAAATGTCGTCATGGAACCGTCATGTTCGATTCTGACGGCTCCGATTTCAATGATCCTGTTATGAACAGGGCTCATGCCTGTGGTTTCCAGGTCAAAGACCGTATAAGGACCGGTCAGCATCCAGGGGGCTGCCATTCTGTTACCTCACTTTTCGTAACCGTCCGGGTGAGCCAGACGCCATTTCCATGCGGATTCTATGATAAGTTCCGGATCTTCAAACTGAGGTTTCCAGCCGAGTTCAGTTCTTGCTTTATCAGAACATGCGATCAGCCGCGGGGGATCTCCGGGACGGCGCGGAACAACATCTGCCGGAATCGGATGTCCGGTGACTTTCCGTGCGGCTTCAAGGATTTGTTTTACGCTGTAACCGCTGCCGGTTCCGAGATTGTAATGTCCGCTCTGCGGCGCGTAAAGAGCTTTTTCATGAGCCTGTGCCAGGTCAAGAATATGGATATAATCGCGGATACAAGTTCCATCCGGAGTGTCATAATCATCGCCGAACAACATTGCTTTTTCGCGTTTTCCCTGTGCGACCTGCAGGAGGATCGGGATGAGATGAGATTCCGGATTATGGTCTTCTCCAAACTTTCCGGTAGCTCCGGCTGCATTGAAATAACGGAGCACAACATACTTCAAACCATAACATGCACTGTACCATTTCAGAACTTTTTCAAAGCAAAGTTTTGTTTCGCCGTAAGGATTGATGGGATTCTGGGATGTGGTCTCTCTAATGGGAATTTCCTCCGGTTCGCCGTAGGTGGCGGCGGTACTGGAAAAGACAAAAGTCTTGACTCCCCCGGCAACAGCTGCATCAGCAAGGTTCATCGCTGCAGAGAGATTGTTGCGGAAATATTTCGCCGGATCTTTCATGGATTCTCCGACAATGGAGAACGCTGCAAAATGCATCACAGCATCATAGCCGCCTGATTTGACCAGCTTGATCAGGTTTTCCCGGTCTTCCAGATTCGCTTTGATAAAGGTTGCTCTGGGATCGACCGCATCTCTGTGTCCGGTGATCAAATCGTCAAAAATCGTAACTTCATAACCTTTGTCGAGCAAATACTCAGCGCAGGCACTTCCAATATAACCGGCTCCTCCGGCAACAAAAACGCGCATTGCAGGTTCTCCTGTTTAAAGTGATTTTTCTGATGTAATGTACAATAAAAACACTGCTTTTCAAGCGTGTTTTATAAAAAATCATAATGATTTTTCAATTTTTTCTTCTGCACTCTCTAAATAAAAAAAAGGGGCTGTTGCAAAAACTGAAGACAAACAGCCCTGAAAGGGCGACAGAACAAAGCCCGGGGTAAGCGGTTTAAAAAAAACGCGCAGCCCCGGGAATAGATGAAAAGAACAACATAAAGCCCTGAAAGGGCGGCAGAATCGAGTTTGTTCAAGCGGATTTTTCTATCGCTCCTACAGAGCTCCAGGGATAATCGATAATTTATACCCAGGGCTGCGCGGTCCTTCAGACCGCTTACCTGGGCTCTGTTCTAACGGCTCCTTCAGAGCCTTTGCCCCATTCGGGACTATCTCCTCAATCAAGATATTTGAGCAGACAGATAAAAAATTCTACATTATTCTCAGACATGAGGTTATACAGTTGAGGTTTATGATCAAACTATAAAACAAGGGGCTGTTGCAAGTTATTTAAGTTTTGCAACAGCCCCTTTATCATCAGAACCAGACTGGATTACCAGTTGTACAGCTTCTTGTCGAAATACTGTTTCAGGTCGGCGATGGGTACGCGTTCCTGTTCCATGGTGTCGCGGTCGCGGACAGTCACGGCATTGTCGTTTTCGGATTCAAAGTCGTAGGTCACACAGTACGGAGTACCGATTTCGTCCTGACGGCGATAACGTTTTCCGATGTTTCCGGTGACGTCGCATTCTGTACGGTAGAAGCGGGAGAGCTTCCTGGCAAGTTCTTCTGCCTTGTCGTTGAGCTTCTTGGAGAGCGGCATGACTGCCACCTGAACAGGAGCGATGATTGCAGGGAAGCGCAGGACGATACGGACATCATCTTCCATGCCTTCCTTGTTGGTGGGAGCCTTGTCTTCGGCGTAAGCGTTGCAGAGGATCGCAAGGATCATGCGGTCGCAGCCAACGGAGGTTTCCACGACGGTGGGCAGATACTTTTTGTTGGTCTTCTGATCGAGATATTCCTGATTTTCGCAGGAGAATTCCTGGTGACGGGACATATCCCATGTTCCGCGGTGGTGGATTCCTTCCAGTTCGCCCCAGCCGAAGGGGAACTTGAATTCGATATCCACAGCAGCTTTGGCATAGTGAGCCAGCTTGTCATGATCGTGGAACTGAAGCATTTCATCGGGGAACTGCAGAACATCTTTGTAGAAACGGCGGCGTTCTGCTTTCCAGAAGTTGTACCATTCCATGGATTCTTCATCGGAAACGAAGAATTCCATTTCCATCTGAGTGAACTCACGGGACCGGAAGGTGAACATTCTGGGAGTGATTTCGTTACGGAATGCTTTCCCGATCTGAGCGATACCGAAGGGCAGCTGCTTGCGGGTTGCGATTCTGATCTGGTGGAAGTCGATGAAGATCGGCTGGCAGGATTCTGCGCGGAGATAAGCAATATGATCATCATCGGAAACCGGACCGACATGTGTTTTCATCATGAGGTTGAATTCACGGGGTTCGGTCAGATTTTTGGATCCGCAGTTGGAACAGGTGGTGGGATCTTCCATCTGGTCGACGCGATGACGGGTTTTGCAATCTTTGCAGTCGCACATGATATCGCCGAAACGGTCAACGTGACCGGATGCTTTCCAGACTTTGGGGTGGCAGATGATTGTGGAATCGAGACCGACGACATTATCGCGTTCTTCGATCATATATTTCCACCAGGTCTGTTCCACTGCACGTTTGAGCATAACGCCATAGGGACCGTAATCCCAGAAACCGTTATAACCGCCATAGATTTCGGAGCTCTGGAAAATGAACCCGCGCCGTTTGCACAGGGTAACGAGCTTTTCCATCAAATCGCCTTCGACATTGACTTCCATTATTCCATCCTTTGTGTTAAGTTTTGAATTTAGAATAAATCTATGTAATTTACCACATTTTTACGGAAAGTCAACCCGTTTTTTGAAAGAATATTGCTTTCCTGCTTGATTTTTTGAGAAAGAGGAACTATATTCCGGGAAATCTGAATTACCATCCGGAAAAAAGGAACAGAAAACAGCATGTCAGACTCCGAAAATAAATTAGCTTTTTCAACAAAATTATTTCAGCGGATCAAGCATCTTTCTTTTCTGATGAAACTGCGGCTCTGTTTCTATTTTTTTGATTCCGTGATTCTTGCCTTCCTGAAAAAGCCCAAAAAACAGCCAGACGGAAAAAAACAGATCGGGATTCTTGCTTTGACCGGAATGGGCGACTGTATTATCTTCTGCCGTCTGGCTGACTCCCTGAAAAAAGCTTTTCCTGCAGACCAATATGAGTTGACGATCCTCTGCAATGATTCTCATGTAAAATTGTTTTCCATGTTTTTTGACCATGTAAAAGGGTTTCCTTTTTATGATATGTCATTCAATCCTTTTGCGAGGATCAGAATTCTTTCCATGCTCCGGGAGGAATCTTTTGATGAATTATGGGATGTGAACGGCTGCGGGGAATGTACGCCGAACATTTTTATTTCCAATGCTGTTTGTGCCGCCGAAAAAAAAGTGGCATATCCCGGCTTGCTGGATTGCGGAAGAAGAAAAAATATCTGTCCCGTCTGGCTGAAACGGAAGATCTATTCAGAAATTGTCGATTTGCCGGATGATATTCATTTACTGACAATGTTTCAGATGTTTTTGCATCAAATTTCCGGAAAAGATGTGTTTCCGGGAACTTTGACCTTGCCGATGGACTGTCCGGCAGAAACACTGGACCGGTATCTGGTGTTTGTCCCCTCCGGATCCCATCCACGGAACCGATGGGGAACGGAAAACTTTACTGTATTTGGAAAGCGGATATATGAAAAATTGAAATTACCGATCGTACTTTGCGGCTCAGAAAGTGATCTGCCGGAATGTTGTTCTATTGAAACAGAATTGCAGCAAGTCGGTGTTCCGGTGTTCAATATGGCTGGGAAAACGACATTCCAGGAACTTGTCTGGCTGCTTTCCAAAGCAGAACATGTTTATACCATTGATACCGGTACATTTCATCTTGCGGTTGCGCTGGGTGCAAAGACGACAGTTATCGCAACGGATGCAGTATTTTCGACCTGTGCGGACTACCCCCGTGAATTTGCAGAAAATCTGACAGTTTATCATGGTGAAGTGGATTGTATGGATTGCGGACATGTATGTCGTTTGCGGCAGAGTGGAAATTACCCCTGTGTGGAAAAAGTTTCTCCGGAAAATATCTTGCAGCGTTAAGGGGGCGTTTTGATGAAAAAGAAAATTTTAGTAATAGCAAACGGTACTATCGGAGATATTGTGACAGCAATGCCGGCAATGCAGAAAATTTGTACATATCATAAAGATGATATTGTTCATTTATATAACACCAGAATTGTAGCAAATGATATTCATAAGACATTGTTTGATCATCTTGACTGGTTTGACCGGATGGATTTCAGAGTTGTTTCCGACAGCTTATACCGCAGTATTTTTCAGAGGTTTTCTAATTGGTGGAACATTTTCAGCGAACATTACGATATTATTTATGAATTGCCCGGAAATTTTTTGATGCCGAAGAAAATGCTGAAAGCTTTTGGGGCAAAAAAGATTTGTTCTCCTGAGGTGCTAGAGCAGAGGGGCGTACCGCTTATCCGTTATCTTTTGCAGCAGATGGAACAA
>JAFTJI010000152.1 GCA_017456495.1 Lentisphaeria bacterium
AGTATATAGAAGTTGCAAAAGAATTCTTAAACAAATTTTATATTAATATAGATAATGACTATATCTCAATGGATACACACCAAATATTAAAAGATGTTTATGCTTTTGATATCGATCCCGATGCAGTCCGGATCTCTCAGGAAAATTCTGCGGATAATCAGGTGGATTCCATTCATTATGCCACTGCGCCGCTGCTGGAATATTCCTGCGGGGATAAGATGTTCGACTGCATTGCGGCAAATATTCTCTCTTCTGCGCTGCTTGCCGGGAAAAATAAATTGCTCTCCATGCTGAAACCGGGCGGAACGCTGATCCTTGCAGGTATTCAGGATGCCGAGTTTGAAATCGTCAAAAAGGCATTTTGCGCTTCCGGCTGCGAGTTGATCTCAACAGCAGAGGAAAGCGGCTGGCGCGGCGGGATGTTTCATTACAACAAATAATCCAAAATCACATAATTAACTGCCACGAAAGGAAATAAAAAATGGCTAAATCTTACAAGATCGCAACACTGCCCGGAGACGGGACAGGTCCTGAAGTTGTTGCTCAGGGTGTCAGAGTTATCGAAGCTGCTGCTAAGAAATTCGGTTTCAGCGTTGATTTCACCGAATTCAATTGGGGCGGTGACAACTATGTAAAGACCGGTGTCGTCCTCCCTGACGATGCTGTTGAACAGCTCAAGAAATTTGATGCTGTTTTCCTCGGCGCGATCGGAAGCCCGAAAGTCGCTCCCGGAATCCTCGAAAAAGGTATTCTCCTCAAGCTCCGTTTTGAACTCGATCAGTACATCAACCTCCGTCCTGTCAAGCTCTATCCCGGCGTTGACTGCCCCCTCAAGGACAAAGGTCCCGAAGATATCGACTACGTTGTTGTCCGTGAAAACACCGGCGACGTTTACACCGGTATGGGCGGCGTTTCCATGAAGGGAACTTCCGATGAAGTCGCTATCCAGGAAATGGTTTACACCCGCGCACAGGTCGACAGATGCCTGAAGTATGCTTTTGAACTCGCTGCAAAGCGTCACACCAAAGAAAATCCCTGGAGAGGTCTCTCCGAAGAAGACAAAAAAGCCGGTTATACCTCCCAGCTCACACTCTGCGGTAAGACCAACGTTCTGACCTATGTCTTCAACCTCTGGGAACGCGCTTTCCACGAAATGGGCAAGAACTATCCCACCGTCAAACTCAACTACTGCCACGTTGATGCAACCTGCATGTGGATGGTCAAGAACCCCGAATGGTTCGACGTGATCGTCACCTCCAACATGTTCGGCGATATCATCACTGACCTTGCAGCTATGACCTCCGGCGGTATGGGTATCTCCGCAGGCGGAAACCTGAACCCCGAAGGTGTCAGCATGTTTGAACCCATCGGCGGAAGTGCTCCGAAGTACACCGGTATGAACGTCATCAACCCCTGTGCGGCAATTCTCGCCGGCGCAATGATGCTGGAACACCTCGGCGAAACCGAAGCTGCAAAAGCAATCGAAAAGAGCGTTGCTTACTGCACCGAAAACAAACTGAAATCTCTCTCTGCAGGAAAGATGGGTTACTCCACCAGCGGAGTCGGTGATCTCGTTATCGAAAATCTCTGATCGTTTTTCAGAATTTTCAGATGAATTTCCAACGGCAGTCCCGACTCACCGGGGCTGCCTTTTTTCTTGGAGAATGACTATGAGCAACAAAGCTTTTGAATTGTTTACAGCCGTTCCGAAACGCCATAATTGTGCTCAGGCGGTTGCCGATGGAATGGGACGGAGCGATCTTGTTTCCGAACTGGCAGCTTGCGGGGGAGGGCGCGCTCCGGAAGGTCTTTGCGGTGCTCTGCATTCCGCTCTGCTTCTGGTCAAGCCGGAGAACCGCGATGCTGTAAAAACTGAATTTTCTGCTGCCGCAGGAGCTTTGACCTGCCGTGAAATCAAGGGGGAAACCAAGTTTCCCTGTGCAGAGTGCGTCCGCATTGCAGCAGAACTGGTGGAAAAGTACCGTTGAAAGAAATACACACTGATATTTAACAGAGGAAGTAACGAATGATCCCCAACCCTGCAGATTTTGATATTATTGATGTTCACACGCACCCGTTTCTGGACTTTGAAAACGGCTGCATCGGTCCTTACGGAAAGCCGGAAACTATGGCTGAATTCGATTTTGAAATGAGAAAAGTCGGTATCAGCCGTTATACCGGATCTCCGCTGGTCAAACATTTTGTAACGGACTTCGCTGAGATCCGTAAGATCAACGAAGATGCTCTGCGGATCCGTGATCAGTTCCCCGCATATATCCCGGCAATTCAGGTTCACGGAGCATTCCCGCAGGAGTCTATCGCTGAATTGACCAAGCTTTATCACGAAGAAGGCATCCGCTATATCGGAGAGCTGGTTCCTTATATCATGGACACCGGCGAGTACAATACGCCCGGCATGATCGAGATTCTGAAAGAAGCCGGAAAGCTTGGCATGGTGGTGAATTTCCATGGAGGAACCCGTGAAACGGTGGAACCGGTCCTGAAAAACTGCCCCGGCTTGAAGGTAATTCTGGCACACCCCGGCGAACCCTGGGGACCCAGCGGTGCAAAGGTCAGATTTGACTTTATTGCTGAATATGAAAATCTCTATATGGATACATCCGGGACCGGGCTTTTCCGTTGGAACATGCTGCGGTATGCTCTGGATGTTTGCGGTGCAGAGAAACTGCTTTTCGGTTCAGATATGCCCACTTGCAGTGCAGGAATGTTTGTCTTCGGTGTTCTGTCTGAAAATCTGACAGAAGAAGAGTTCCGTCTTGTTCTCGGCGGAAATTTCAAACGTTTGACAGGAATAGAATAAGAGATGCCGCAGAGAAAGACGATCAGCGACGTTGCAGCCAGAGCCGGGGTCTCCCGGAGTCTGGTGAGCGCGGTTCTGTCCGGACGGAAAAGCACTATCAGGGTTTCCGAAGCAACCAGGGAAAAGGTGCTCCAAGCTGCCCGCGAGATCAACTATCGTCCGAACCTGATCGCGAAAGGACTTCATGCAAAAAAGTCTTTCCTGCTGGCATATCTCTGTACAGGCGGCGGGAGCTGGGGTGTTTCCACCAGGATCCTGCGGAGTATTCAGAACGCCTGCCGGGAATATAACTATTCGCTTGTTGTCTATGTCTCCGACTCGCTGGAAGAGGAACGGTTGAATCTTCAAGCTGCTCTGGAACGGCAGGTTGACGGAATCATTGTTTCTCCGGTGATGAATATTGACAAGACGAATGAATCAGAGTTTCAACGGGTTGCATCCGGCGGACTTCCCGTTGTACAGATCGGGCAAAGCTTTTCCGAGATTCCCGCGTGACCCGCGATTTCGAACAGATCGGTCGTGATGCCGCTGAACTTCTTGTAAGAGCAGGAAGACGCAATATTTTGATGATTACGTATGATAATTATACTGATCCGAAGATGGGACCTGCTTCTTATGCAGAATATGTTGGTTATCACGGTGTAATGGAAGAAAATGGACTTTTTTCGGATGTTTTGCCGATTACTCTGAAATCATCCGGCGGTTCCAACTTGAATTACAAGGCATCTGTTACGGAAAACGCATATCTTCAAATTAAAAAGATCTTGGACAGCAGAATGTTGCAGCCGGATGCCATTCTTGCAAGTTCCAATTCTCTCGGCTACGGCGCAAGCTATTATTGTCATGAAAAAGGATGGAAGATTCCCGGAGATGTGGCGGTTCTTTCCTGCAGTGATGATATTGTGATTCCGCCGATGATGCTGCCGGTCCTTTCCTGTTTTCCTCTTTCTGCAACAGAGATCGGAAAGACTGCCGTAGAGTTATGTCTGACTCCCGGAGAACAGAAAACAGTCCGGGTCCGTCAACCGTATATTGAATCGGACAGTTTTTGCAACTGATTGATTCTTATTCCTTTGCTAAAAAATCCCTGATAATGTGCAATCCTTTTTCGAGAAGTTCCTCATTTTCCGGAGAAGAAATTGCAAGCCGTACAAAACTTTCCTGATTCCGCTGTACCGCGAAACGGTAAGAACTGTACACACTGACACCGTGTTGAAGGAGCTGCCGTTCCAATTCCATTTCATCAATTGTCAGTTGGGGCAGGGGAAGCCAGCGGAAAAATGCAGATGGCGATCCGGGCTTGACTGCATCCGGAAAAATCTTATCGAAAAGCTGATTCCTCCGATAGGCAAGTTCCGCTTTCTGTTCCATGATTTTTCCGGCTTTTCCGCTTAAAATCAACTCTGTCATGATTTCGGCATCCAGCGAAGAAGTTTTGATGTTCAAGTGGAACTGGGCATTCAGCAGCCGTTCCCTGAATGCTTCAGGGAATGCGGCAAATGTTACCCTCAAACCGTTACATAACGCCATAGTGGAATTACAGATATAAATCGTTTGATCCGGCAGGCGGCTGAACATGGAATGGTAACTGTTGTTCTGTTCCGGCAAAATTCCTGTATTGTCATCTTCTATCAATATTAGATTATGACGTGCAATGACTTGCGCCAGCTCATCCTTTCGCTTTTCCGTAATGGAAAAGGTTGTTGGATTCGCGCAGTTAGGCATTAGAAAAATACCCCGGATATCTTCTTTTTTGCAGAGTTCCTCCAGGTTTTCCGCGAACATTCCGCAACTGTCTCCCCGAACCGGAACAAGCCGGATATGAGAGAGCCGCGCAGTTCCGATCAGGTTGGAATAGGTATATTCGTCCACTGCCAGTTTATCTCCGATACGGAACAAGGAGAGCATGGCGGTACTGATCACGTTTTGCGCACCGGAAAAAATCGCTGTGTGTTCGCTGTCTGTATGAACATCCATGCGGCTCATCCAGTGAGCTCCGGCTGCACGCTGATGAAGGTGCCCGGCAGGTTCTGTATAGGAGTAGAGTTCTTCGATATATCCCTTCTTCAAAACATTTTCGCTGGCTTCGATGATGGGAGCTTTCAAGCGGTCGAATCCGGTCACAAGCGCAAGTTCAATGATATCGGGGGAACCTTTCCGCTGGATCTGACTGTTTTTGTCTGTCATAGGGGAAACGAATGTTCCCCGTCCGGTGACTCCGTAAATCAGATTTTTTTCCCGGCAGAGATTGTATGCCTGAGTCACAGTTGTGAAATTCAAGTCGAGATAATCAGCGAGTTCCCGCTGTGGGGGAAGACGGGTCCCTGCGGCAAGTTTTCCGGAAACGATATCCTCTTCCAGCGCATTTGCGAGTGTAAGATAATATGGCCGCTTGATTTTTGATTTATCCGGCAGCCAGCTCAGAAAAAAGTTATCGAAAGAATTAGTTGGCATTTTATTGTAGTCCA
>JAFTJI010000153.1 GCA_017456495.1 Lentisphaeria bacterium
AGATGTGCTGTCATGAGAAAAATGCTGTTGATTCTCAGAGGAATGGTTATTGCTGATAAAAAATACGATAAAAATTTCAAAAAAAATTAAAAAAACATTTGACTTTTAGCAAACCATCTACAGGGCTTTATATTATTCTTTTCATCTATTCCCGGGGCTGCACAGACTTTCAGTCTGTTTACCCCGGGCTTTGTTCTGCCGCCCTTACAGGGCTGTTTATCTTCAGGTTTTGCAGCAGCCCCGGTTCTCAGGATCGGTTCTCTGTTACTTCCATTGTCCCTGAATTGCAATTTCATCCAGACAGAGATACCAGTGTACGACATTGAACACGATCTTTACAAAGCGGGCATCGGTTTTCTTGAGCGGGATCTTCAGCGTTTCCGCCCGGTAGCCGATATTACCCTGTTTCACAAAGTTTACTTTGCCGGCAGGGGTGAATTTTGCTTTGTCCATTCCGGTGAAAACCTGGATCTGGCGGGGAAGTTCCACTCCGCTGATCCCGACACCGCTGTGAACATAAACGGTCTCAACAGAAGCCGTTTTTCCAAGGTCAAAAATCATTTCGATATTGCCGTGGAAAGTAAAACCGAGCGTGGTCTTTTTGTCAAACCACATGGGATATTTCCCCTTGTGGAAGATTCCATCGGTGAGCTTTTTCAGTTCAGCTGCCGGGTTGGAGCCGGTACAAAGTTTCCAGTTCGGTTTCTTGCTTACGGTGCAGGTTTTTCCGAAAATCAGGTTCTTATCATTTGCGGGCCATGCAGCTTCCGGACGAATCTCTGCGAGATTTGTCATATCGTGATAACTTGCATCAAAAATGGGGCTGATACACATGGTTCTTCCGGGCAAATGTTTGGATGGACGGAAGATATTCATGAAGATGGGACTGCCATTTCCGATCTCTTCTTTTTTCATCAGTGCATCCAGCGGAATTGCAAGCCAGGTCTTCCAGCTTCCATTCTTCTTTTCCGTCTTGATCACAGCTTTTGAGTTCCAGACAGTCTGGTTTGCCATGTTGTCGGTATAAGCAAAACTGTACTGCTTTCCTTCCGGATTGATTGCAATCTGCTTATACGGAATGCCGCTTCTCTTTGTTGAGAAGAAAATTTCCCATGCATCACCGCTCCACCACTGAGGATTCAACTTGGAAAGATCAAGACCGTTTTCTTCCAGAAGCAGATAGATGTATTGATTATCCATAATGATTTTGGCAGAGAGTTTCCGCTGGGGAACCTTATTGCCTTCGACGGAGAACCACTGCGTGATTGTTGTCGCGCTCTTCCAGTCTGCCGTGGCAGGATCTCCGGGAACAGATGCATCTTTCCGGGGGACTGTCACAACCAGCGGTTTTCCGCCTTTTCCAGCTGCGTGGAATCCTTTCAGTTTAGTAACTTCATTTTCCACAAATTTTTCAGCTTTTATATTGGGAGAGAAGCCCATGAGGTAGGGGCGTGCTTTGAGTTCTGCCAGACGGTATTTCTTGAAACGCTGGAGGATATCCGCTGCTTTCCAGGGCATTTTCTCTCCTTTGGGAAGCTGTTTCTGCAGTTTTTCCCACATGCAGTAGATCCCGGCATCAACAAGAATACGTTCCTGCTGAACGTTCAAGAGGTAAAGAGAACCGGGAGCACAGCTCTTTTCCGCCGCATCCAGCATGGCACTGACCGTTTTATAGAATTTCAGGTTCAAATAGGAACGTTCAGAGACAAGAAGCGCGCAGATTTTGCCATCTTTTGCAGGCGTTGCCGCAATGCTCTTCTGCAGATAATTCAAATATTCTGTCATGATTCCTGCTGCCGGACCGTAATAGCCTTTCATGAAGGTGTCGACAAGTTTCTTGGGATCCTGATCCGGATTATCCATCATTTTTCTTGCGACCCAGCAGGTCAGGGCGTAGAAACTGAGACCGCAGCGGGGTTCACACTCTGTAAAGATGCGGTCAACGTTGTTCTTTTGGAACCATTTGATATCAGATACAACTGCATCCAATGTTGCGTTGGGGAAGGGATATTTGTTTTTGACGAACTGGACCCAGTAATCCCAGATCTCAACATTTTTTGCGATCTTCGTCCACTGTTCAAGCAGAACTTTTGCCTTGCTGTTGACCGGATGAGTCATGGGACGGTAAAGGTCGGGAAATTCATCTTTTTTCTTCCATTCCGCGTTCAGCTGGGCAAAACAGACGATGGTGTTGTCGCGGGGACGGATCCGTTTCGGGGGGACAAGATTGTTTTCGTACGCAAAGAACCCGATGAGAATATCAGGATGTTTTGCTTTGATCCCGTCAGCAATGCTGTTGACGAAATCCACATACAGCGCGCTGTCGGTGCCTTCTTTGAGCATGAAAGCTTTGCAGGGCGGACACTGGCAGTTGAAAGCGTTATCGTTGGGGGTGATGTAATAAATCGGGCGCGGTTTTGCACCTTTGGCAATGTCAGAAGCTTTTGCCTTTTTGTGATTCCGGATATCCTCATCCAGCAACTTGACCATCAGCTTCCGGACTTCGGGATTTGTCAGACAGATCTGTCCGGGACCGCTTGCAGAGGTTGCGGGGATGCGTTCGCCGTTGGCATTCATTGCATGATATTCCGGATGATCTTTCGGGAACCGTTTGGAGTAGGCGTAAAATGTATGTCCCGGACCGGGTTCCACAAAGCCAAGCTCTGCTTTCCAGATACGGGTGTCTTTGTTCCGGACACGCGCCAGCTGTGCCGCCGTGGTATCAGCGGTTCCGGTAAAGATCATGCGGAGCTTGAACGCAGGTTTTCTCCTGATTGAGAGCGGAGCAATTGTGAGAGTTGCCTTCTTCGGAACGGATTCTGTCAGTTCATCGAACCAGGCACAGCCCTGCTGTTCCAGAAATTCATAGACCCCGTAAAGGGTTCCTCTGGGACGTCCGCCGGTGATGATCAGATTCTTTCCAACGTTCCGGATGATCCACTCTTCATCGTCAAGAGCATTTTGCCTGATTCCGTTTTTTACAGCGAAATCAGTTGCTCCGACATAGATGACAGCTTTTGCTTTTGCGGCATCTTTTTCTGCAACGACGGGGAATGCTGCGCCGGTGATTTTCTGCAGATAATTGCTCAAATCCTTTGCCGCATATTGTTCTGCCGGAATGGCATTTGTTCCGACTGCGATGACATATTCTGTTTTTCCGTTCTCAGCCAGCTGCAGCGGAGCTTTCCCGAATACAAAACAGACCGCTGTCATGACAGCAAAAACAAGAACTCTTTTTACTGTGCCCATGTGATCTTTCATTTTTTATGATCCTCCTTTTGAATTACCGGGGAGCCGCAACGTTGTTGCCTGCTCCGTCTTTATAGTCGTAAACACTTCTGATGGTGGCTCCCAGCAGGGAAACCATAGTATGGCTTCTCACGCCGCCATCCATGAACGCAATATTCGCTCTTTCCCCGTTGTGGCGTGTGTGGATTTTTCCGCCTGCACCGCTTCCGTTTCCGATGGTCTGCCACTGTTTGACAGGATTCGTTTTAAAGGCACTGTCCGCAAAAAGCCAGATCCGGGAAGCGTTCTTCACATGTTCCGCACTGATCCTGTAATACAGGTTTCCTGTATCATAATTGTTGTATTTTTCCGGCATCGCATGTTTTCCGTAGACATCATTAATCTGAGTCTTGATTCTGTCTGCAGGGTTAAAGCCTTTTGGCGGAAGTGCCGGACAGTAAACCAAATTTGCATCAGATAAATATTTGTGCGTGTAAAGCATATTTGCCCAGGACAAACTGTTCAATCCGGGCGGTAAATGCCAGCCGTTAAAATCATCGGCATATTGCAATTCATGCAGCATGACCTGTTTCAGGTTATTGGTACAGTTGCTTGATCTTGCCTTTTCTCTTGCATTGTTCAGCGCAGGCAGCAGCATTCCGGCAAGGATCGCAATGATGGCAATCACAACCAGCAGTTCGATCAATGTAAAGCGTTTTGATTTTTTCATTTTTTCTTCCTTTCCTATTAAAATTTTTTATTTATATAGCGGCTCCATGACTTTCCAGGCTTCATCTTTGTAGAAACGGTGTCCTTTGTTCCCAATGACATGATGGCATCGGTTGGGGATCCCCATTGCACGGTAAATCATTTTTGCATGTTTGAATTCGGCTTTTGCAGGTTCAATCGGGAAAATCATATCAGAAACCCCGCTGACGATCACCAGCGTTTTCGGGGCGCACAATCCGGCAAGATCCCCCATATCTCCCCAGTTCAGCATCCCGGGGAAATAATTGCAGCCGCAATGTTCGATCTTGAGAATGGAATCCCGGTAAGTGGAAAAACAGCTTGATGGCATGACATGAGTCAAACGGTCGAGGATCGCGCCGGAGTAAATGGAAGTTGTTCCGCCGCCGGAATTTCCAACGATCCCGATCCGGTCGTGCCGTAAATCTTTCCGGCTGTAAATGAAATCAATTCCACGGTCGACATCAAACACTCTGTTTCCGATGAGCGTTTCTCCGAACATAAGCGCATGCCGTGCCTGACGCAAGCAGCCGGGACGGTGATCAGAATATCCGCTCCGTTCCCCCATTGCGCGCTGTTCAATACATAATGCAGCATAGCCGCGTTCCAGACACTGTTCCACAAAATTTCTGTCGCCGCCATCATATTTGAATGTTTTTTCATCCTGCCAGCGGACGGAAATAGAGGCGTGCATTCCCGTTCCGTGTCCCTGAACACAAATCCATACAGGGAAAGGACCGTTTCCGTCCGGGATGCAGAGATATGCCGGAAATGAATAATCTTTTTCTGACTGCAGAATCAGCTTTGTTATGGTTCCGTTTTTGACTTTCCTCTGCCACAGGATCCTGGGGGAAAGGGGAACACGCAGTGCTTTGAGTTTTGCTTCTATGCCAAGTTTTTTGATCAAATCTTTCCGGGCTTCTGCCTGCCATTTCCTGACGTCCATTCCGGGCTTGTATCGGAATGTTCCGACTTTGCCCTCTGCCCACCGTATGGAATCTTCATCGTTAAAAGTCAACGGTTGCGGAGCTGCATCGGCGGCGGACAGACAGATTATGCCAAACAGGGAACCAATAGCAAATAAATTCCTCTTTTTCATAAAACACCTGCGCTTTCTCTGGAGATGAAATGAGTCGGGATCCCGACGGAAAATTTACTGTTTGAGTTATTGTTCAAGGCATATAACAAAAGTTTTGCGCCTTCTTCAGCCATCTGACGGATCGGCGTATCAACAGAAGCCAACTGCAGTTTCTGCGCCGTTTCTGAACCGTAATCTGCCCGGTTCCCGATCCCGATCAGTCTGTAATCTTTCCCACGCCGGAACTCTTCCAGATCAAGGGCGTTGAGCAGATTGACCGCTATTTCATCGTTTGCTGTAAGGATAACCGCATCTTTGAACTCTTTCTGCCGGGTTCTTACCAGACGGTAGCAGAACCGTTCCCGTTCACTGACCGGAGTCGTATGGATGGAAAGATTGTTTTCTTCGATTCCGCAAAGAGCCAATTGTCTGCACCAGCAGTCGCTTGCATAAAGGGCAGAGGGACTCTCTTCCGCTACAATGATAAACTTGTCAGTTTTTGACGGATGCAAACAGGTCAATGCCTCTTTGATTCCTGAATTCAAATCATAATACAGATGAGAAAACTCCGGGCTCGGCAGGTTGCTGTACCGGTAAACAACGACCGGGATCTTTAATTTTTGCAAAAAGGGAACCGTGATTTTATCCAAATAAAGACAGCTGATCAGGAGCGCATCCAGATCTTTCAAAGAATCTTTCAGCATCAGGTCAGAGTAAGGGACGATCCGGACCCGGCAATCATGGTTCCGGAAAAACTCTGCCGCACAGTTGAAATGACAATCCAGGATCCGGTTGATATCATCTGAAAGAAATTCCTTGCTGACTGTTTGATCGGCGATCCCAATTTGAATTTTCCGTTCCGTCGTTTCCTGGTTGAAAAAGGTTCCGCTTCCCTTGACCCGGTAAAGAAAACCTTCTTTTGTGAGGATGTTCAGAACATTATGGGCTGTCGGAACGGAGATATCGTACAATTTTGCCAGTTCATTTGCAGAGATTGCCGGTGCGCCGCGCTGCATTTTTGCATAAGAGAACTCCCGCCGTAACTCATCGGCGATCCTGCGGCTCTTTGCAACTCTCGTTCGTTTGATCATAAATGTGATGTCCCTTTGTATTTGCAATAAATTAAATCTCTTTTTATTGTTTTGTCAAGTATCATATCAGCACTATTTTTTCAACAGATATGATTTGAGCGTAAAAAAGAACTTTTTGAAAAAGTTTCATGCGTTAAAAAGTATATAAAAAGTTATAAAAATAAGATGTGTTGCGGGGATAAAAAAAAGCCTGCCGTGAGAAGTATCATGGCAGGCGGAAAAAAACAGAGAAATCAGTTGATGGGGCTGACAATGAGTCCATCACCATAGACAGCACTTTCGATGGAGATACCGAAGAAAGTGTTGTAGTAGACGTTACCGGAACGCGGTCCGGATTTCGGAGTACGGAGAGATCCGCAACCGGTAAGAGCGACGACTGCAAGAGTTGCAGCTGCAATAAGAAGAGCTTTTTTCATGATATATTCTCCCTTGTTTGACCTGAAAAAAGAAAGACCTGCCCCGTTCAGAAGCAGGTCGCAATTCAGAAACAATTACTTCTGACCAACGATGAGACCGTCACCGTAAACAGCACTTTCGATAGAGATACCGAAGAAAGTGTTGTAGTAGACGTTCTTGGCACGTGCGCCGGAGGTGGGGGTGCGGAGGGACATACATCCAGTGAGGGCGACGACTGTCAGAGCAGCTGCTGCAGCGATGAGAAGCTTTTTCATAGTTCCATTCTCCTTAAAGTTTCCGGAAGTTCCCCCTTGGAACTCCCTTTCGTCTGTATAATAAACCTTTATCAATGAAAATGCAAGCGATTTCTTGAAAAAAAATAAAAAAATCTCTCAAAAAAAACAGGAATCAAAATCTTTTCGAATTATTTAATAGAAACGATTTTTAATAATATCTAAATATATCTCAGAAAGCTTTTTGATCATTCAAAATTTCAAATTCCTATGCACTGAACTGCATTTCTTTCTCAAAAAATCATAAATTACCTCAACAACATAAAACAGTTATTTTTTGAAACATTTTTTTCCTGAATAATTCAGCTCCATGCGATGTTACAGACTTGAAAAATAAAATTAAGATAGTATATTCTTTCCGGTGTATATCATTATTCTGATTATTTGAGGGCGGCGGTTCTGTCCCGGAGTAATCAAAAATTGAAAATGATGGTCCGATATCAAAAAATAAAATTCAGGAGGAAACTATGGGTGCAATGATTTATGTCGTACCGCAGTCTCATTGTGTAATTATTGAACGTTTAGGCAAGTTTTCCAGAGTTGTTCAGGCTGGCTTGCATGTAAGGATTCCCCTTATTGAAAATCAGAAAAACGTCATCGCAGATTGCGGTTGGGTGGATTCAAATGGTGAACCGATTGCCTGCAAGCAACTCGGTTTAGGAGGTATGACGGTCATCGAGCTTGCCGACCAGAGGCTGGATACTCCGCCGCGGAATTATCATACGGCAGACAACGTTTCTGTCAGCATAAATTCTGTAATCTTCTGGCGTATCGTTGATCCTGAAAAAGCTGTTTATGCCGTTGACCGTCTGATAGATTCTCTGATTGACCAGGCTTTGAACTCCCTCCGGAGCTGTATTGGTGCTGTTACTCTTGATTCTATTTTGACGCAGCGCGAAAAATTGAGTGCTGAAGTGACTGAAAAGGTCGCAGCAGTCGCGAATCGCTGGGGTATCGTTGTTCAGCGTGTTGAAATTCAGGAGCTGAGGACCGATGATGCAACCTCTGATGCCATGCGGAAAGAAATGGAAGCAGAACGTCAGAAACGTGCTGAAGTTCTTGAGGCAGAAGCCAGAGCTCAGTCTGTGATTATTACGGCTGAAGCTGAAAGAAAAGCTAAGATCGCGCAGGCTGAAGGAGAACGTCAGGCAGAGATCCTCCGGGCTGAAGGAAGCGCAAAAGCCAAAGAGCTATATGCTGAAGCAGATGCCCTTTATATCAAAAAAATCTGCGAAGCCGGAAATATCAAACCGGAAGATATTGCCAAAATTCTGCTCGCCCAGAAGTACCTGGAAGGGTTCAATGCCATTTCCAAGAATCCTGCAGACAAGGTCTTCCTGCCAAACTCCTTCGGCAATATGAACTTCTTTGTCGATACCGCTTCTGAGAAAAAGAACGGACAGAACAATGACTGAAATCTTTGGTTTGCCGTGGACTTTGTCCTTTGCGATCATTGCAGTCCTGCTGCTGGTCCTGGATCTCTTTCTTTTTCAAAGTGATATCCTGACGTTTATTGCGGATCTTATTTTTGTGCCGGTGATCGTGCATTTTATTCCCGTGGATAATATGCTCCTGAATATTTCGATCGGGGTCGTGATCTATGCTGTTATCCTGGCATTTCACTGGCTGGTCTATCGCAAGATCGTCAAGAAGTTCCTGAATGTGATCGCTCCGCAGAAGCTGAAAAACAGCAATGATATCCTGATCGGACAAACCGGAAAGATCTGCTGGATCGAAGAACAGACTTTTATCTCCGTCGGTGATGAGTGCATTCCCTGTCAGGTGCAGGGCGAGTCTCCCCGGGAAGATCTGGCTGGAAAAAAAGCTGTGATCATCTCTTGGGAAGATAAAAAACTGTGCGTGAGACTTGTTCAGTAAAAACAATCCGGTTCTGCCGGACAGGAAACTTTGCAAATAAAAGGAATGCTGCAGGGATGAAAGCCGGCAGAAACAGGACAATTGATATTTCCGTTAAAGACGGTGCCGCTTACCTCAAAAAATGTTTGAACGTGACGGCTCCTTTGAATGTTCCGGAGATTCTGGATAAAACCATCTCAGGAGATTTCCTGCAGGTCGCACCGTTCCTTCCGGAAAAGTTCATTGATTTGCTGATCGTGGATCCTCCGTACAACATTGACAAGGTGTTTCACGGCAGAAAGTTCAAGCAGATGACAGATGAACTCTACGAAGAATATACGGAATCCTGGGTTCAGGCGATTCTTCCCGCTCTCAAGGAAAATGCTTCTGTATATGTGTGCTGTGACTGGATTTCCAGCCCGTCTGTCTGGCGGATCCTGAAAAAATATTTCCATATCCGGAACCGGATCACCTGGCAGCGGGAAAAGGGCCGCGGCGCGCTCTCCAACTGGAAAAACGGCATGGAAGATATCTGGTTCGCCACAAAATCCAAAGATTATACGTTCAATGTGGATGCCGTGAAAATCCGCCGGAAAGTCATTGCTCCGTACAAGGTCGACGGAAAACCGAAGGGCTGGGAAGAGACGGAACAGGGAAAGTTCCGGGATACGTTCCCCTCCAATTTCTGGGATGACATTTCCGTTCCGTACTGGTCCATGCCGGAAAATACGGAGCATCCGACTCAGAAGCCGGAAAAACTGCTGGCAAAACTGATCCTTGCAAGCTCCAATGAAGGAGATGTCGTCTTTGATCCGTTCCTCGGATCCGGCTCTACATCTGTAACGGCAAAAAAGCTGAACCGGCATTATGCGGGTGTGGAAATCAACGAACAATATTGCATCTGGGCTGAAAAACGGCTTGAAATGGCTGAAACAGATCCCTCGATCCAGGGATTTACTGATGGTGTCTTCTGGGAAAGAAATACAACATTCTCACAAAAAAAGGCTCCAAAAGTAAAAAAAACAGCAAAAAAGTGAGATAATATCATTTTTTTTGATTTTTTTGTAAAATACGACTTGATTTTTTTTTGATGTGGTGTATATTAACCTCATACAACCAAGCGGGCGTAGCTCAGTGGTAGAGCATCTCGTTGCCAACGAGATGGTCGTGGGTTCGAGTCCCATCACCCGCTCCATTCGATTTTCAATCACAGAGTTCTGCTCTGTGATTTTTTTTTTGCTTTATTTCTCTTTTCTGATCTCGTTGTTGAATAAGTCAGAATTTTATCCGGATGTAAGAACTATAAAAAAAGTGCTGTTCCCCATACAGGTTGGTAAATCCTTCTGCTATTTTTACTTTTAGATGGCATTTCGATTTTTACATCGTAAAAATCGGAATGCCGCAAAAAGGTTTGGGAATCCTCCTCCGCACAAGGCTCCGGAGGACTAGAAAGGGGTGGAGTTCCGTCTTCGCCTTTCAGGCTGCGCCGTGACAAGTTGAG
>JAFTJI010000154.1 GCA_017456495.1 Lentisphaeria bacterium
AATTTCCGGAAATGTCAAGCGGAAAAGAAAAGATTTCTCTGTTCAACTCTTTCATGAGTTGGAAGCCCGTACTGATTGACGTGTGTACCCATCAAACAGAACCTCCAAGATTATGCTGCACACAGCATCATTGAAGATACGCAGTTACTTTATCACAATTTCCGGAAATGTCAAGCGGAAAAGAAAAGATTTTTTTCTGTCTGACAAGTCCGACAGGTCCGACCAGTCTGACAAAAAAACAAGAAAGGTTTACTCAAATATGAATTGGCTTTTACTTTCAGCGGAAACTCCCGGGGTGATCCACGATGAAAACGGGGTCCCAATCGAATGGAAACAGGTCCGCTGCGGCTCACTTCCGTGGCAATGACAAATACACCCGCAAGGAGAAATCCCGCGGGATTTTTTTGCGCAAAGTTTTTTTGATGGAGTGAGTAATTTGCGGACGATATAATTCAACAGAAACAGTCCGCTGAAAAAACACGTTGAAAAAACATATTGAAATAAAAAAAATCCTGAAATTTATGATATATATCAGAATGCTGCTCGTATCAACACATAGAGTTCGATTTGTTTTTTAGTCAGATTTACGTTAATTACAAGGAGAGAAATCATGACAAAAGATCTTAGTAAAAATCTTGATTACAGACTGCCCGATGATTATCCAGCCCCCGGTGAAATTCTGCCGCGAAGACTTCAGGACGGAAAAGAATGTAAATTTACAGGCGGATGGGGATATGATAAAGAAAATGCAGTCGTCATTACAGAAACCGACCCCTCAGAAGGAGTTTCTCTGGAATATGAATTTATCGAACAGAGAGCTTATGAAGAATTGATTTTCTCCCGTCAGAACGGGGAAGAATACAGAGGAATTCATTTGGGTTCTCCGAGCCAGTCACTTCATGACATCAACGGGGTTCCTCATGACCATATTGAAATGGAAGTCACCGCATTGCCTCTTAAGGCATGGGAGGAATTAAGAGCAGACATTTTGGCACATAATGGATATGAAGATGACGAGGCAGGAAAGGCACGTTTGCAGGAGCGCATAGAAACGGTCAAAATCACTTATAAAACAGAATGCTGGTTCAATATCAGCGAATTTTTTGGGAAGTATTCCTTTTAACATTGTATTCTGCGGGGCATTGAACACCGGGGAGCAGTCCAAGAACGACCTTAGATCTGCTCTTTCAGGTTCTCTACCCCACAAAGCTGAACGGAAAAGAGATTCTGTCCGTGATTTGAGAGGATAGAGAATACTATGACTTCCGGGAACTCCGGTCTGCACAGAAATAAGATTTTTGAACAAAGCGGTTATAACAGTTACCTCATACGCAGCCAAAGTATGAGGTAACTTTTTTATGTTCAAATACAAAAAAAAGCTATTGCAAAAACTGGTTTTGCAATAGCTTCAGAAATGTAGAACAGATCAGAACTTAGCGTCTTATGATCTTGCACTTTTCTTTATTGATGCCCCACTTGGCAACCTGTTCATCGGTGAAGTGCTTGGGAACAGAGATTTCTTCCAGAGCACTGTAGGAAAATGCCATTCTTCCAACCTTTTTGACGCTGTCAGGAATAACGATCTTCTTTACTCCGCTGCGGATAAATGCCTGGGCACCGATTTCAGTAACGGTGTCAGGAATTGTAACAGCTGCGAGTTTTTTGCAGTCAGCAAACGCACCGTCGCCAATTGCGGTAATGCCTGCGGGGAACTCAATGGTGGAGAGGTTGGCACAGTCTTCAAAAGCGTTTTTTCCAATTACGCTGGGAGCAGCATCTTTGCAGAATGCAGCAAGAGTTGCAACGTTGAGCAATGCATAAGCACCGGCTCCGCCGCTGATTTTGACACTTTCCAAAGTTTTGATTCCTCTGAATGCACCATCACCAATTCCCTTGACAGTTGTCGGAATAGTCACACTCTTGAGGTTCAAGCATTTTTCAAAGGCACCTTCGCCGATGCTGGTGAAACATCCGGGAACGGTGATGCTTTCAGCGTTTACATCTCTGCATTCCAGAAGCTGTTTGGCATCGCCTTCAGCGACAGGCATTCCAATAGAATCCATTCTGTGCTGATGGAGTCTTGTGCTGATACGGGGAATCATTGCCAATGCAGCGCAAATGATAATGATTTCGACGACCAGAGTTGCGATCTTCTTTGCTTTTTCCTGAGGAGTCAGCTGTTTCTTTTCTTCTGCTGCTTCAGCTGCTTCTTTCTTTTCTTCTGTTGCTTCAGCTGCATCTTTCTTTTCTTCTGTTGCTTCAGCTGCATCTTTCACGGTAACTTCTGCACCGCATTTTTCGCACTTTGCGCTTTTGACGCCGTCCTGCAGCTCTACATCTGCACCACATTTTTCACATTTGACTGTCATTTTGAACCCTTTCTTTTTAGTTTAAAAGTTCAGTGATAAGATAACTCCAAATCGGGATAAATTCAACACCGAAATAAAAAAAAATGCATTTTTTTACCGTTTTTTTACTTTGTTGAGTAAAACACACAAAAAAACAAAAAATCTGATATTTTGCTTTCAAAAAAAAACAAAAGCCCTGTCCAAATGTAAAAAAAAACTCTATCTCTGAAAAAAAAATTATATTTTCTAAAAATATTATGCAGAGATTATTTGAAAAATAAATTTTTTATGCTAAATTTACTGGTGACACGAGTCTGATCACGTAAAAAAAACAGGAAAGGTCGTACGATTCATGAAACCTGAATTTCTCAAACATCTTGATGCAAAATGTGTCCTTACTTTAACAGGCGAAAGCAAAAAGGCTGCCCTTGAAGAAATTATTTCCTTTGCAACCACCCGTTGCACTCTCGATGATGCACAGCTCCGCGAGCTGATCTGGAAACGGGAAAAAATGATGACAACCGGCGTCGGTGGAGGTCTTGCCCTTCCCCATATCCGTGTTGCCGGATTCCCTGCACCGGTCATTATCATCGGTCTTTGCCGCACTCCGATCACAGACTACAAGAGCATGGACGATGTTCCTATTCAGATGATTGTTTTCATTGCCGCTGATGAACGCGACCAGGAAGCATATCTCAAGCTTCTCGGAAGTGTCTCTGCAAGTTTGAAAGACAGAACGATCATCGGAAAGATCATGGAAAACATGAATGATCCCGAAGCAGTCCTCAAGCTTCTCGGAAACGAATAATCAGTTTTCAGTCAACCACATCTGCCTCTGCTGTATTTTCTACGGCAGGGGCTTTTTTATTTCATTCATCTTCAGTCTCATATTAATCATGAAAAGTTCGGATTTCTGCAATTTCGCAAAAATTCAGGGTTGCAATAACAGAAAACAGAATGTATATTAGCCGGAAATATGAATAAGAAGAGGTTTTCACAATGAGAAGAGTTGCACTTTTTATCGGTGTTGATGAATATCAGGACAAAATGATCAATAATTTGAATTGCGCGGTATCGGATGCAGAAATTACTGCCGGGATCTTTCAGGAACGCGGATTCGAAATCCACCGGCTGACGAACCATGAAGCCAACAAAGGAGTCGTTGCTGCAAAAGTTAATGAGATTTGCACGTCTCTGAACGATAATGATATGTTTGTCTTCTATTTTGCCGGACACGGTAATGAGACCAACGACGCACATTCCCTGATCTTTTCAACGGCAAATACGGCATCTCTTGACCTGACAAACGGTGATGATTCGATTCCTCTTTCCATGATCCGGCATAATTGCGAAAACGGCTGCAAAAACGGCATTTACAAACTTTTTATTCTGGACTGCTGCCGGAATGATATCATGAGAGGGAGCCGCGGAGGAAGAGAACGTTTTCTCGCCCGCAACATCTCCCTTACAGGCTTAGACAGAAATGACGGGATCCGTCCTCCGCTGATCCTGCGTTCCTGCCAGAGCGGACAATGTGCTTATGAAGATGAAGATGCCAAGCACGGATTTTTCACACAGGCGATGATCGAGTCTCTGAAAGATGAAAGCATCAAAGATTTCAGCTCATTTCTGCAAAAAATGAACGCTGTCATGGAGCGGAAGATCCACCCGAACAGACAACGGATCACCGTCGGGGAATATGACGGCAGAAACATACCGCTTTTTGACGGCTGGAATCCTGCAGTGACCGGGACACCGCACAAAGAACATCCCGTCTTCATGCCGCAGATCTCAATGACTGCCCAGAAATTTATCGACAATATCTCCGCTTTGAAGAGTGAAGGATTGACCTTTGTCAAAGGTAACAGAACGCTTCTGAAATGCAGCAGCCGTATAGAATCCTGTCTGATCCCGGAAGGTGTTACAGAAATTTACAGCAATGCCTTTGCCCGCTGCAGCAAACTGCTCTTTACTGCACTGCCTGATACTCTGACAAAAATCGGTCATTATGCTTTCAGCGGTTGTTCTGCAATGGAAGTGATCCGGATCCCGGAAAACGTTTCTGATCTTGGCAATATGGCATTCAATGAATGCAGTTCGCTGAAAGAGATTGCCCTCCCCCAAAGCATTACCAAACTCAATACAAAAACCTTTTACAGATGTATTTCTTTGGAAGATATCGTCATTCCGCCGAGTGTTACAGAAATCGGGATCGACGCCTTCGGCGGCTGTTCCTCTCTGCAGGAGATCATTATTCCGGATTCCGTAAAGAATGTTTGTTGCAGAGCATTTGCCGACTGTTCTGCTCTGAAAAAGGCGGTTCTTCCGACAGGCTTGGAACGTCTGGAAAGCTCAGTTTTCCAGAATTGCAATAATCTGCGCGAAGTTGTTGCAGGAAAAGATACAGTTATCGCAGACGGCGCGCTGCCGGTGCTGTGTAAAGTGACCAGAGTTTAAAACAAATGGAGCGGGTGAAGGGAATCGAACCCTCGTCCTCAGCTTGGGAAGCTGGTGCACTACCATTGTGCTACACCCGCGAATGCTTAGTAATATAATACAAGAAATCAATCTTTCAAGTTTGATTTCTTGTTTTTTTTGTTTTTCAGTAAAGAAAAAGTGTTAAAAAATATTTTTCCGGGGAGATGAGGTAATTTCAAAAGTCTTCAAAAATGTCAGAAAATTCTTGTTGCGATCTGTAAAATGGGGCGTTTTCGGTGGTTACTCTGTGAGTAGCCACGCTCAACCTACCATTTTCAGCTCATCAACAATCCTTTTTCAGACAAAT
>JAFTJI010000155.1 GCA_017456495.1 Lentisphaeria bacterium
ATGGCAGAAAATTCTTGTTGCGATCTGCAAATGGAGCGTTTTCGGTGGTTACCCTGTGGGTAGCCACGCTCAAACTACCATTTCCAACTCATCAACAATCTTTTTTCAGCCAAATTTTGCCGGACTTTTGAAATTACCTCTTATTATAGCCTGCTTTTCAGGATTTTAAAGCTCCCAAAACAAAATCTCTGATATTTTTTATCATATAATCCAGTTTTTCTGCGGTCATTCCGGGATAAACCCCGATCCAGCAGGTGTTGTTCATGATGTAATCTGTAACCGGAAGCGGTGAGGCGATCCGGTAATCTCTTCCCTCTTTCAGCGTTTCAAAACACGGATGTTTCAAAATATTTCCTGCAAAGAGGTTCCGTGTCTGTATCTTCCTGGATTCCAGATATTTCGTCAAATCATTCCGGGTAAACGGTGCATCTTCGGCAACATTGATCAGGAATCCGAACCAGGATGGTTCCGCACCGGGAAGGTTTTTGAAGTAACTCAGATGCGGAAGGTCCTGCAAACCGTTCAGAAGATATTGGAAATTTTCTCTCCGTTTTGCGGTGAACGAATCCAGCTTTTTCAGTTGAACACAGCCAATCGCCGCCTGCATGTCAGTTGCTTTCAAGTTATAGCCGAAATGACTGTAAACATATTTATGGTCATAACCGACGGGCAGGGAGCCGAACTGTTTTGTAAAGCGATGTCCGCAGAGATTGTCGACTCCGGAGGGACACATGCAGTCACGCCCCCAGTCACGGATCGACAATGCGATTTTTGCAAGCAGAGGATCATCTGTATAAACAGCCCCTCCTTCGCCTGTGGTCAAGTGGTGCGGGGGATAAAAACTTGATGTTCCAATATCGCCGAATGTACCGGTCATTTTTCCCTTATAACATGATCCGAGTGCATCGCAATTATCTTCGATCAGCCACAGATCATGTTTTTTGCAAAATGCTGCAACTCTTTCAATATCAAATGGATTGCCCAGAGTATGAGCAAGCATGACTGCTTTGGTTTTTGAGGAAAGAGCCTGTTCTAAAAAATCCGGGTTTATATTTGCAGAATCCCGTTCCACATCTACAAAGACCGGAATTGCGCCGTACTGGACGATGGGCGCGATCGTTGTGGGAAAACCTGCTGCAACGGTAATGACTTCATCCCCGCGCTGAACCGCTCTTTCTTTCAGGAGCGGTGATGTTAATGTCATAAATGCCAATAAGTTGGCAGAGGAACCGGAGTTTACGAAAAACGCACTCCGGACACCAAGTTTCCGGGCAAGTTCAGATTCAAATTGACGGGAAAATCTTCCATGAGTCAGCCAGAAATCAAGGGAGGAATCCACCAAAGCGGTAACTTCTTCAGAATCAAAAACGCGTCCGGCATAGGGTACTCTGGATTCCCCGGGAACAAACTCCGGAGAATTTCCGGAAAGGAGTTCACCGTATTCTTTTGTCAAGGCAAGGATCTGTTCCCGCAGTTGAGTCAGTTTATCCATATCAAATCCTTCTTTTCCGCATCCCGGATATAATCATCCAAGTCTTTCTGTGTCAACAAGTTATATGCAGTGTAATATTCTCTGTACCAGACAGCAGTTTTCCGGAAAGCGGTTTCCGTGTTCCAGACCGGCTGCCATCCCAGACGGCTCTGAGCCTTTTCGCAATTCAGGCGGAGCAGTTTTGCTTCATGGGGCGCGTTTGCATCCGGAAGATGCTCAAACTGAACAGCGTTCCAACCTTTCTGAAGCAGTTCCAGCGCGTGTTCTGTGGTGATAAAACTCTCATCATCCGGACCGAAATTCCAGCCTTCGGCACAGGATTTATCACCCTCAAAAAGATGTTGTCCGAGAAGAAGATAACCGGAAAGAGGTTCAAGAACATGCTGCCAGGGGCGGACAGAAGCGGGATTTCTCAAAGTCATAACTTCCCCTTCAGAAGCCGCACGCATGGCATCCGGAATCAGACGATCTTCCGCCCAATCTCCGCCGCCGATCACATTTCCAGCGCGGGCTGTAGCCAGCAGGATCCCGGCATCATTCAAAAATGATTTTCTGTAAGAAGCCGCCACCAGTTCCGTACAGCCTTTTGACGCACTGTAGGGATCATGACCGCCCATGGGATCCGCTTCAGTGTAACCTTCCAGCTGTTCCCGGTTTTCATAACATTTGTCACTGGAGATCACAACCACTGCCTTTACGGAATCTGTCTTGCGGCAGGTTTCCAGAACGTTGGCTGTGCCCATCACATTGACTTCAAAGGTTTCCAGCGGGTCTTTATAAGATTTCCGAACCAGCGGCTGCGCTGCAAGGTGAAACACGATTTCCGGACGGTAGGCAGAAAAAACGGTTTCCATGACTTCCCGGTTCCGGAGATCTTCTTCCACCGAACGGACCGCTGATTTGAGAAGCTGATAATGACTTGGCTCTGTATTCGGGGGCAGGGCATATCCACAGACTTGCGCTCCAAGCTGCTGCAGCCAGAATGCAAGCCAGGATCCTTTGAAACCGGTATGTCCGGTGATCAAGACTTTACGCCCTTTATAAATATCCCCGAACATATGGTTTATCAGCCTTTCCAGTAGGGTGAGATCTCCCGGAGCCGCTCAATGACCGGGGGAAGTTTTTCCAGTACAAAATCTACATCCGCTTCTGTATTGTAGCGAGAGAAGCTGAAACGGATTGCTCCGTGTGCTGCTGTGTAGGGAACTCCCATGGCACGCAGAACGTGAGAGGGTTCCAAACTTCCTGTCGTACAAGCACTTCCGCTGGATGCACAGATCTTGAACATGTCAAGAAGCATCAGAATGGATTCCCCTTCGATAAACTCAAAGGAGATGTTGCTTGTATTGGGCAGACGGTGTTCCGGGTCTCCGTTCAAACGGGTAGCTTTGATTTTCAGCAGATTCTCTTCCAGACGGTCGCGCATGGCTTTGACCCGGGTGTTTTCTTCTGCGATTCCATTGTAAGCCAGTTCCGCAGCTTTACCCAAGCCAACGACAGAAGCAACGTTTTCTGTGCCGGCTCGTCTGCCGCGTTCCTGATGTCCACCGATAATGAACGGACGGAATCGGACGCCGCGCTTGACGTAAAGTGCACCAACTCCTTTGGGCGCGTGAAGCTTGTGTCCGGAAAGACTCAGCATGTCGATGTTCATTTTGGAAAGATCCATGGGAACTTTTCCAACTGCCTGAACGGCATCAGTATGGAACAATGCGCCCTGCTTGTGGGCGAGTTCAGCAAGTTTTTCCACCGGCTGAATGTTTCCGGTTTCGTTGTTCGCCCACATTACGGAAACAACTGCGGTATCGGTATCAATGACCTGTTCGGCGAATTCCATATCAAGTCTGCCTTTGGAGTCGACAGGGATCCGCACGATTTCATAGCCTTTCCGTTCCAGCTCCTGAGAAAGATTCAGGATCGCTGCATGTTCAACGGTGGAGCAGACGATTTTGTTTTTCTTGCGGCAGATTCCCAGCGCACTCAGAATCGCAGCACTGTCGCTTTCTGTTCCGCAGCTTGTGAAAATGATTTCGCTGGATGCTGCACCCAGAAGCTTTGCGACTTTTTCGCGCGCCTCTTCAATGTGTGCCGCAACCTGTCCGCCGAACGTATGAATACTTGACGGATTGCCATAGTATTTCGTAAGGAATGGCATCATCGCCTCAAGAACTTCCGGCGCAACAGCTGTCGTCGCATTATTATCAAGATAAACGATCCGGTCTTCTTCCTGTGTCATTTTCCAGCATCCTCCACAATGATTTTCGGGGAGACAAATTCATTCAGTTTTCCCTGAACGAGGTTTTTCAGAGTGACTTGGGACGCCGGACACATCTGGCAATGCCCCTTCATTTTGATGTAAGCTGTGTTGCCCTGGATGTCGACAAGCTCGCAGTCGCCGCCGTCGCGTTCAAGAACCGGACGGACCTCGCGGTCGATCACTGACTGGACCTTGATGACTTTCTGAACGACGGAGAGGGATTCGAAATCATCTTTTTCCTGTTCCGCTTCGGGAGCGGCTTCCGCTTTTTCTTTCCAGAGAGAATCCAGAATGGTCTGGATCTGATCCAGACAGGTTCCGCAGGCACCGCCGGCTTTGGTATATTGTGTGATCTGTTCCGCTGAATGAAGATCATTTTCTTTTGCGACTTTACGGATCTTCACATCGGTGATTCCGAAACAGCGGCAGACGATTCTGCCCTCGTGGTCCTCGTCTTCAACGATTTCATCCACTGCCTCACCGTGGCGTTTTTTGTAGTCTGCGATAGCTGCCTGAAGGGCTTCCATTCCCATAACGGAACAGTGCATTTTTTCTTCGGGCAGGGTGCCGAGATGTGCAACGATATCTTTATTTGTGACTTTTGCGGCTTCGTCCAGAGTCATGCCGATAACCAGTTCGGTCAGCACGGAACTGGAAGCAATTGCGCTGGCACAGCCGAAGGTCTTGAATTTACATTCACAGATTTTGCCTTCATCATCCAGTTTGATGGTGATTTTCAGAGCGTCTCCGCAAGTAATATTTCCAACTTCAGCAACAGCATCAGGTTCCTGAACTTCGCCCACATTCCGGGGGTTCAGAAAGTGATCCATAACTTTTTTCGTGTAATCCCACATGGTTACTTCTCCTTAAATATATTTTTTCAGGTTAATATAACACAAAACACGGATTAAACAAATAAAGTTCGGGGAAAAACTGAAGATAAAACCGACTTTTTTTGCAAAAAAACGTTATTTTTTTCCGAAAGACCGGAAACGCAAATTTTTATTCGTAAAAATCAGTTCATTTTATCAATATCTGTCAATTCAACGGAAAACGGCGAGGACTCCTCAAAACTGTTTTCTTCGAGCAGTTCTTCCAATGTCCGGGAAATCGTGTGAGCCCTTTTCAGAAGCTCAATAAGCTGCAATAGCCAGGTTTGCATAAAAATCTCCTTTTTGCGGAACGGAAAACAGTGTCAACCGGGTTGACAGAAAAGTCTGCAATCCGAAAGGAGGTCGCTATGGAAGAAATTTTACAGAAAGCTGAAGAGATTATGGAAAAGATGAAAGCGGATGTCGCTTATCTGGAACAGGTTCTTGCAAATCTGAAAATCAAAGGAAAAAGTCGTCCAGATACGTCTGGGGATCGGCATGTTTCCTGAGCTTGTCAAGGGTTTTTAATTCGATTTGTCTGACGCGTTCCCGGGTGACGTGGAACGCTTCACTGACTTCCGAAAGCGATTTTGCCGGGCTGCCATCCAAACCGTAGCGCATGGAGATGATCTGTCTCTGCCGTTCTGACAGCTGGGAAAGAGCCTCATCAAGCCGCTGTTTCAAAATTTTCTTTGCATACACTTTCATCGGATCTTCCGCCTGCTGATCCATCAACAAATCTTCAAAGGGTGCACTGTCTTCCTTTCCGCTGGAAGGAGCCTGCAGGGAAATGCACTGGAGCGACATTTTCCGGATCGCGCGGACTTTTTCCACGCTGAATCCAAGGATCTGTGCAATATCTTCATCCTGCGGATCCCGTCCGTTCACCTGAATGAAGTTCTGTTCGGCACTGTGCATTTTCCGGATCGTTGTGATCATATGCAGCGGCAGTCTGATAGTTCTTGATTGACCGGATAGAGCTCTTGCAACGCCCTGTTTGATCCACCAGGAAGCATAAGTACAGAAACGGTGTCCGAGCTTGTAGTTGAACTTGTCCAATGCTTTCATCAACCCCAGATTTCCCTCCTGGATCAAGTCTCCGAAAGGCAATCCTTTGTTCTGATAATGTTTTGCGATATTGATTACCAGCCGCAGATTGGTTTCCAGCATTTTTACTTTCCATTGCTCAAACTCCTCCCGGAGCTGTGTGGCAATTTGAAGATCTTCCAGAAATTCATCTACCGGACAAAGGGTTTTTTCTTCCAGATCGGCATCTGTAAGGGAGCCTTCTCTGTACAATTGCTGATACCGCAGAGCCACATCGTGCCACTCAAGCATCTGAACCGGAAGGGCAGGGTGTTTCATCAGAATTTCAATTCCGGCAGTTCTCAGATCGTTCAGCTTTTTACCGGATTTTTTCTTGGCGAACTGCAGGATCATTTTCTCGTAAACCAAAGTAATTTCATCCAACCACTCTTTTCTTTTTGCATTATCAAGTGTGAAATTCTGCAGTGGGTTATTGGGGTCAACAGGAAAAATTTCGCTGAGTTCATCAAGTTCCGGATCGGAAAGGATCCTGATATGTTCTTTATAAACAAAGCCGAACTTATACATTGCTTTCCGGGCATTCTGCAAACAGAAATCAATTTTTTGCCAAGTTTCAGCTTCCTGTGCGGCTGTCATCTGCGGGACTTCTCCCATCTCTTTGAAATAAGCCTTCAGAACTTCGAGATCTTCTTTGGAAGAATACCGGCTGGAACCTGTATGGATAGAATCCTGACTTTCTGTATCTGAAAAAGCCGTTTCACTGCCATATTTTTTTTTGTTTGCGGGTTCCATTTATAGCCTGCATATTGGGGGGTGCTTTATGATAAAAATACATTTATCATAATTTTCCGGAATGGAAAAACAGAGACAGGGGGGAACATTCGCTCCAACTTATTTCTACTTGCAATAAGGCCTTGGCGGCCCCGATGTATTCAACGTTCAGAGGATGTAGGCCCTGTCTCATGGTAATCAATGTAGCATCTTTCTTGAAAAAAGCAAGTGATTTTTTCATTTTTCACTTCACTTTATTGCAAACATTTCCGTGTTCCGCATAAAATTACCTGAAAGAAATTCCTTATTTTCGGAAAGCTCTTGCATTTTTTGTTTTTTCATGGTATATTAAAGGATTATTAAAACTGTAAATAAGGAGCATTCCTAATGGATCTGAAAGAAATGAGAGATAAGATCGATGCAATCGACAGACAGATCGTCTCTCTGCTGAATGCGCGTTATGAAGTCGTCCGGGAAGTCGGAAAATGGAAGCTTGAACGCGGTTTGCCGATTTATGTCCCGGAACGGGAAAAAGCTTTGTTGGAAAAACTGGATTCTCTCAACCAGGGACCTATGCTCAAATCTACGCTGCACTCCATTTACCGGGAAATCATGTCCGGCGCATATCCCCTCGAACAGCAGCTCCGGGTGGCATATTTCGGACCTGCTGCAACTTATACTCATCAGGCTGCAAAACAGCAGTTCGGTTCCAGCGTGGAATATTATCCCCGTCCCGATATCGCAGATGTCTTCCGGGATGTGGAAGCCGAAAAAGTCGATTATGGTGTCGTTCCTGTGGAAAATTCCACGGAAGGTGTAGTCAACTATACGCTTGACCTCCTGCTAGGGTCTTCTGTAAAAGTTTGTGCGGAGATCAACCTTCCGATCCATCATTGTCTGCTCTCAAAGGCTGCTTTGAGTGAAATCAGAAAAGTGTACAGTCATCCCCAGTCCCTGGCGCAGTGTCGCTGCTGGCTGACAGAACATCTTCCCGGTGTTGAACTTGTTGAAGCGGCAAGCAATACCCGCGCCGCACAGTTCGCCGTCGAAGAACCGAACTCCGCTGCAATCTGCAGTGAACTCGCTGCCTCTGTCTATGATCTGAAGGTTCTTGAGACAAAAATCGAAGATAATCCCCGGAACACGACCCGGTTTTTTGTTGTCGGAAATCAGGAAAATGCTCCATCCGGAAACGATAAAACTTCCCTCTGCTTTGTCGTTCAGGATCGTGTCGGCGCGCTCTATGACTGCCTGCTTCCGTTCCGTGAATCCGGAATCACTCTCACTATGATCGAAAGCCGTCCTTCAAAGAAAGTCAACTGGGAATATGTCTTCTATGTTGACCTCCTCGGGCATGTCTCTGATCCTATTGTCAAAGAGGCTTTGGAAAAACTTCAGCAATACACCAGTTATCTTAAAATACTCGGGTCTTACCCGGTTTAATCAAAAGGATTTATTATGTTTCCTCCAGCAATCGAAATCAAAAACGCAACAGTCAAACTCGATGGTTATGAGGCTTTGACTGATTTCTCCTGTACCATCGGACACCGCGAACGCTGGTTCGTGCTGGGACCCAACGGCGCAGGAAAAACCACATTCGTAAAGTTGATCCTCGGGCTCGCCTGGCCCCTCTGGGGCGCATCCGTTTCTGTCCTCGGTCAGAAATACGGTGAATGCAATATCATGGAACTCCGCAAAAAAGTCGCATGGGTCAGCCCATTTCTTAACGCATGGGCAGCAGATTCCACTTACAGCCGACGCTGGACCGCGCGGGAAATCGTGCTGGGCGGTCTTGATTCTACAATCGGTTTCTTCCGTACCCCCACCGCAGAAGATTTGGAACAGGCTGAAAATGCCATGGCTATGATCCATGCAACCAAGTTCGCTGACCGCTGGTTCGACCGTCTTTCCTCCGGAGAACAGGTCAGAATCCTCATTGCAAGAGCCTTGATCTCTCATCCGGAACTGGTGATCCTTGACGAAGCATGTATTTTCCTTGATCTTACAAGCCGCGAAATCCTTCTGTCCGCTGTCGATGAACTTGCAGCACGTCCGGATTCTCCTACAATGGTGTTCGTCACACAGCGTATCGAAGAGATCACAGCTTCTTTCGACAAGGGGCTTATCATCAAAGACGGTAAGATCATGGCCTCCGGTGACCGGAAAGATGTTTTGACCGAAGAAAATCTTTCCAAAGCATTCGAGCTTGATGTTATGCTAGACAGTACCGCAGACGGCAGACTCTGGCCCATCGTAAAAAAGTAAGCCTGATTTCTTGAGATCAAAGAAGCGGGAACAACTTTTGAGATAAGTTTTCCCGCTTTTTTATTGTTTGCACTGTCCCCGATTACAAACCACCATTTCATTAGCAAAAGTGCCAATATTAAAGCTTTTGCGCCAGCCGTTTTCCCATCTCAAAAGCGCGTTTTTTATCTTCCGGGAACTGATTTTTCCGGACTTCTGCCTTGTGCTGAGGATCGAAAAGGGACGATTCATATTTTGAATAATCATCGAACTGAAAGGTGTCGAACACATACAATGTTTCCGGTTCGGAGCTTCCGAAAATCATCTGCGGGAACTTGCTGAATTTATCCAGAAACTCTTTATAGCCGTAAAGTCCCATGGTCTCTTCATTGACATTCATAGTGTAAACAAACGCAGCTTCCAGTTTTTTCTCTGCAAGAGTCGACGGCGGATTGGTGTACCGGAGCAGCGGGAAGAAAAGCCGTTCCAGAAAATTGCGGTACAATCCGGTTTCTGCGCCGAAATATATCGGACTCCCCATGACAAAGGCATCAGCCTGAATGATTTTTTCCAGAAGCGGAGTCAAATCATCGCGCAAGGCACATTTTCCATAGCTGCACCCGTTTTTCATTTTGCATGCAAAGCAGCTGCGGCAGCCGGAAAATTTCAGATCTCCCAGATTGATAAGTTCAACGCTGCAACCGGCAGATTCCGCACCGGAAAGCACATCCCGGAGAATTTCAGCCGTATTACCATTTTTGCGGGGGCTTCCATTGATTGCAAAGATTTTTTTCATACTCAACTCCTCTTGTCTTTTTCACAATATACACCGGAAAGTGGAATTTTCAAGAAAAAAAACACCCGGTCAATTTTCGTGACCGGGTGTTTTGGATTTTGTGTCAAGTGACAGGGGGATGAATTACATCATGCCGCCCATGCCGCCCATTCCACCCATTCCGCCGCCCATGCCTTCGGGCATAGCGGGCTTCTTTTCTTCCGGAGCATCAGTGATGAGGCATTCGGTTGTGAGAAGCAGACCGGAGACGGATGCAGCGTTCTGGAGAGCAGAACGAGTAACTTTCTTCGGGTCGATGATACCGGTTTCGATCATGTCGACATATTCGCCGGTAGCAACGTTGAAACCAAAGTTTCCTTCGGATTCGAGGATGTTCTTGACGATGACACTGCCTTCGTATCCGCCGTTAGCTGCGAGGGTACGAATGGGTTCTTCGATAGCGCGTGCAACAATATTTACACCGACTTTTTCGTCGCCTTCGAGATCGAGAGCTGCAAGAGCTTTTCCAGCGCGGAGGAGAGCGACTCCACCACCGGGGACGATACCTTCTTCGACAGCTGCGCGGGTTGCGTGGAGCGCATCTTCAACGCGTGCTTTCTTTTCTTTCATTTCGACTTCAGTAGCTGCACCGATGTTGATGACAGCGACACCGCCTGCGAGTTTTGCAAGGCGTTCCTGGAGTTTTTCACGATCGTAGTCGCTGGTGGTTTCTTCCATCTGCTTTCTGATCTGGTTGACGCGTGCGAGGATAGCGGACTGCTTTCCTGCGCCTTCGACGATTGTTGTATTTTCCTTGCCGACGGTCACGCGCTTTGCAGTACCGAGCTTGTCGATTCCGACGTTTTCGAGCTTGATTCCGAGGTCATCGGAGATGCAGGTTCCGCCGGTGAGGATAGCGATATCTTCGAGCATGGCTTTTCTGCGGTCGCCGAAACCGGGAGCCTTGACAGCGCAGATGTTGAGGATGCCGCGCATTTTGTTGACGACGAGAGTTGTGAGAGCTTCGCCTTCGACATCTTCAGCGATGATGAGCAGGGGCTTTCCGGTCTTTGCGACAGCCTGGAGCAGGGGGAGAAGATCGTTGAGGTTGCTGATCTTCTTTTCGTGGATCAGGATGTATGCTTCATCGAGGACTGCTTCCATGGTTTCAGCATCGGTCATGAAGTAGGGGGAGAGATAACCCTTGTCGAACTGCATACCTTCAACGACGTTGAGGGAGGTTTCGATGCTCTTTGCTTCTTCAACGGTGATGGTACCGTCTTTGCCGACTTTGTCCATTGCATCAGCGATGATCTTACCGATTTCTTTATCGCCGTTTGCAGAAATTGTTGCGACCTGAGCGACCTGAGCATTGTCGGAAACAGGGGTCTTGATGGTGTCGAGAGCTGCAACGATGGCTGCAACTGCTTTGTCAACACCGCGCTTGAGCGCCATAGCATCAGCACCGGCGGTCACGTTTTTGAGACCCTGTTTGTAGATTGCTTCAGCGAGAACGGTTGCGGTTGTGGTACCGTCACCGGCAATGTCATTTGTCTTGCTGGCGACTTCGCGAACCATGTTGGCTCCCATGTTCTGGTAGGGGTTCTGAAGTTCGATTTCTTTTGCAACGCTCACACCGTCTTTTGTGATTGTGGGAGCACCGAATTTTTTGTCGAGGACGACGTTGCGGCCTTTGGGACCGAGGGTTGCTTTGACTGCGGCGGAGAGCTGTTCAACGCCGGCAAGAAGCTGACGACGTGCGTCATCACCGAAAACAAGCTGTTTAGCTGCCATTTTATATTCTCCTTAAAGGATTTATGTTTATTGATTAGCCAACGATCGCGAGGATATCGGATGCGCTGACGAGTTTGTATTCTTTGCCATCGACTTTGACTTCGGTTCCGCCGTATTTGCTGGTCAGAACGATATCGCCGACTTTGACTTCAAATTCGATCTTCTTGCCGTCTTCGTCAACCTTTCCGGTTCCGAGAGCGACAACCCGTGCTTCCTGGGGTTTTTCCTTTGCGGAATCGGGAATCAGGATCCCGCCCATGGTTTCTTCGACTGCTTCCACTGCTTCAATGAGAACTCTGTCTCCCAGCGGCTTGATTTTGATGTCTGCCATTTTTTTCTCCTTCATTATGTTAGGTTATTGGCTTTTCAGTAAAACAACCACAGCAGAACCGGAATTCTGCTGCGGTATTGATTTTTCTTATTTTTCGTCATCAACGATTTCTGCATCAACGACGCCATCGTCGTTCTTCGGAGCATCCTGTGTACCGCCTGCAGCACCGGAAGCCTGAGCCTGCTGGTAGATTTCCTGACCGTAACGCATCAGTTTTTCTTCCAGAGACTTCATAGAGGCTTTCATTGCTTCGGTATCGTCGTTTTCGATATCCTTTTTCAGCTTTGCAATCGCAGCTTCGACTTCGCTCTTTGCTTCAGCGGAAAGTTTGTCTTCCAGTTCCTTGATCTGCTTTTCTGTCTGGTAGACCATGGAATCAGCGCGGTTCTTGGTTTCAATCTTGTCCTTGGCTGCTTTGTCTTCAGCTTCGTGAGCTTTTGCATCGTCAACCATCTTCTTGATTTCTTCTTCGGAGAGACCGCTGTTTGCTGTGATGGTGATCTTCTGTTCCTTACCGGTTCCGAGATCTTTTGCGCTGACACTGATGATACCGTTCGCGTCGATATCGAATGTCACTTCGATCTGGGGAACTCCGCGGGGAGCAGGAGCGATACCATCGAGACGGAATCTTCCGATGGACTTGTTGTCTGCTGCCATGTTGCGTTCACCCTGAAGAACGTGGATATCAACGGACGGCTGATTGTCAGCTGCGGTTGAGAAGACTTCGCTCTTCTTGGTGGGAATGGTGGTGTTGCGTTCGATGAGACGTGTGGTCACGCCGCCGAGGGTTTCGATACCCAGGGAGAGCGGAGTAACGTCAAGAAGAACAACATCATGATTTGTATCACCGGAGAGAACACCGCCCTGGATAGCGGCACCGGCTGCAACGACTTCGTCGGGGTTGACTCCCTTATGGGGATCTTTGCCGAAGATTTCTTTTGCCTTTTCCTGTGCGCGGGGCATTCTTGTCATACCGCCGACGAGAATGACTTCGTTGATGCCGGACTTGGAAACGCCGGAGTCGCGGAGGCAGTTTTCGCAAGGCTTGACAGTGCGTTCGATCAATCCATCGCTGAGTCTTTCCAGTTCAGCTCTGGTAAGAGTCTGCTGAAGGTGGAGAGGACCGGTCTGGTTCATAGTGATGAAGGGCAGGTTGATTTCGCTGCTCATGCTGGAGGAAAGTTCGCATTTTGCCTTTTCAGCAGCTTCTTTCAGTCTCTGGAGAGCCTGCGGATCTTTCTTCAGATCAACGCCGTTTTCTTTCTGGAAGTTTTCTGCCAGCCAGTCAACAACGACCGCATCAAAGTCATCACCGCCGAGGTGAGTATCACCATTGGTAGCTTTCACTTCGAAAACACCGTCAGCAATTTCGAGGATGGAAATATCGAAAGTTCCGCCGCCAAGGTCATAGACTGCAACGGTTTCTTCTGTGTTTTCCTTGTCAATACCATAAGCAAGAGCTGCTGCGGTAGGTTCGTTGACGATACGTTTGACATCAAGTCCGGCGATTCTTCCAGCATCTTTGGTTGCCTGTCTCTGACTGTCGTTGAAGTAAGCGGGAACGGTGATAACAGCTTCGGTGATCTTTTCGCCGAGGTATGCTTCAGCATCGTTTTTGAGCTTCTGCAGGATCATTGCGGAAATTTCCGGCGGAGAGTATTTCTTGCCGTCAACTTCAACGCAAGCATCGCCGTTGGCTGCTTTGCTGACAACATAAGGAAGACGTGCTGCTTCTTCCTGCATGTCTGCATACTTCATACCCATCAGACGTTTGATGGAGAAGATTGTATTTTTCGGGTTTGTGACAGCCTGACGTTTTGCGGTCTGACCAACCAGACGTTCTCCGTTTTTAGTAAATGCAACGATAGAGGGCGTTGTGTTAGCACCTTCTGCGTTCGGAATGATTTTGAAAGATCCGTGATCCATCACAGCCATGCAGCTGTTTGTGGTTCCCAAGTCGATACCAAGAATTTTTCCCATAGTAGTACCCCTTTCAGTTGGCTTTTGTTGTTAAATGAGAATTTACACCATATATACTAGCAAACACCGTGCCAACTTTTTTTGTTTCCGTTTTTCTGGGGATTTTTCCGCTTTTTTCTTGCTTTTTTCAGGAAAAACGTGACATTTTACCCGGTTAACTGTGTCACGGTGTGTCATTGTGTCACACCGTGTGTCACATTTTTGCTCAGTGAAAGGTGCGTTCGGGATAGCCCGCCTTGCACAAAACTTCTGCCGCCTTTTCGAAATTCCTCTGCAAGTGGGCGGGATCATGGGCATCTGCATTGACGATTACAGGAATTTTCCGTACATTGGCTTCTTTCAGGATCGCCAGTGACGGATACTGTTCTTCGCATTCCTTGAACCATCCGGCGGTGTTCAATTCGATACCGATTCCGGTTTTCTGAACAATATCAAGCACCCGTACAGCATGCTCAAAATAATCATCATTATTGATCATGCCGAATTTTTTCGGAAGATCCAGATGTCCGATAAATGAAAACTCTTTCCGGGCAGCTGCGCCTTCCAGCTTCTTCCAATAGATTTCGCAAATCTCTTTCTTTTCCGCTTCTGAAAGCGCGATCCACGGTTCAATGCTGTGGTCAATGGGGAATATATCAGAATAATGCACAGAACCGATCAGGTAATCCAGGGGGCTGTCTGTCAGCTCTTTCAGAACAGAATCTGCATTTTCATAAAAGAAATCAACTTCCAGTCCCATTTTGAGCGAGAAAGTCTCATCTTCCAACTCTTTTTTCAGTTTCTGAAGCGTTGTTACATATTCATTCAGGCGATCCAGACGCATACTCCAGACTTCTGAGTTCATGCCATCTTTCGGCGGAACGACCCAATGGTCGGACAATCCGAACTCTCTCAAGCCGATTTTTTTTGCGGTACGGCAAACCTCTTCCAGCTCAGTGCCGCCGTCGCTCCAGCTGCTGTGGTTGTGATAACAACAGTTCAGAGCCGGTCCGGGATAGGTGAATTTGATCATTTCAGATCCTCCATATTTTTATATTTTCGATATATGATGCTGACAAGTATCAGTGCTGTAAATGCCGCTGTAAGTTTCGTGACAAGCAGCGGAAGTGCCAGTTTCGGGGCAACTGCGCAGCAGAAGGCAAGATGATCTCCAAAGGCAAACGCTCCTCCTGTCAAAAAAGCAAAATTCAGGATTTTTCCTTTCTTATCCATATCCTTTATAATAAGGAATGTCGGAATCGAGTTGGCAAGTGAGGTGATCATTCCCAAAACAGAAATGTGGTTGATGGAAAGTTTTTCTCCCGCCTTGATAAAAAACTTTTTACAGCATCGGTTGAGCAGTTCTATGAAAACATATGCTCCCGGAAGAACGATCACGATCGAACCCACAATTTTGATCCCCTCGTAAATAGATTCCGTGATCCAGCCTTCTTTTCCGGCAAAACCGGTCAGTTCTCCTGTGATCGCCAGCACGATTCCAAGCAGCGCAATGATTTCTATTACCCTTCCGAGTTTTGAAAGAACAGCCGTCAATTTTTCCGGGATCAGCCAAAGCAGAAGAACCGAGATCAATGCAATGATCGTTACGGGAATCAATTGCTGAACGATGAACAGTACAGGATATCCGGCGGTCAGCCCTCCGGCAAAACAGCCCAGCGGAAGGGTGATAAAGCCGAAGAGAAGTCCTTTGAACAAAAATTCCTGATCCTCTTTCTCCACCATTTTCAATGCAGCGGGCAGGGTGAAAACAAGATTTACCCCTAAAACAGAACCGATCATCATTCCGCTGAAATCGCCCACTCTGAAATCTTCTGCAAGAGAGTGCGCCAGCTGATAGCCGCCCATGTCATTGGCAATAAAAATGCCGGAAAGCAGCCCGGGATCCATGCCGAGATATTTCGCCGCAGGTGCCAGAACAGGTGCCAGAAATCTCTGAAAACAGGGAATCAGCACAATGATACCTGCCATTGTCAGAAACAGCGGTTCAAACGCCTGGATCCCGGCTCTAAACCGTTCGCCCAATTTCCACTGATTCCCCCGCAGATAGTCAAAAGCACCGGCAATCAGGCATATCGCAAAAAGATACAGCAGTATTTTTGTAACGGTCATGATGGGGTTCTCCGGTTAAAAATCAGGCTCTTATCCGTTCTTTCCCGGATAAGAGCCGATCAAAAAGATCAAAAAATCATTATTTTCTGCATTTTGAACAGCAGCCTTTGCAGCCGTCAAAGCAGTAAGTACAGACTTTTTCTTTCGGCAGACCGATCGCCGCAATCATCTTTTCAATGGTCTGATACTTCAGAGAGGTCAATCCCAAGCCTTTGCGGATCTCGTCGATCATCTGCAGATTCTTCGGACTTCCGGCTGTGATGTATTCCTGCAGGATTTCGTCGGACGGTTCTCCGCCTTCGAGCGTGTTGATCACTCTGCGCGCTGCCAGATCCAGTGTGGATTTTGAACGGGAGAAGTTCAGATAACGGCAGGGGAAGAGAAGCGGCGGAGAAGCGGATCTCATATGAACTTCCAGAGCTCCGCGTTCGTAAAGACGCTTTGCGATGCTCTTGAACTGGTTTCCGCGAACGATGGAGTCGTCGCAGAAGAGCAGTTTCTTTCCGGCAATCTGATGATCCACAGGAACAAGTTTCATCTTTGCAACAAGATTCCGCATTTCCTGGCTGGTCGGCATAAAGGAGCGGGGCCAGGTCGGAGTATATTTCACCAGCGCACGCATGTAAGGTTTCTTGCGGGCATTGGAATAACCGATAGCATGGGCAACACCGGAGTCGGGGATCCCGCAGACGGAATCAACGTCCACATCATCGCCTTCTGCAAGAAGTTCACCGTTCTGATAGCGGACGGTTTCTGTATTCGTTCCTTCATAATTTGAAGAGGGATAACCGAAGTAGACCCAGAAGAAAGAACAGATCTGCATACACTCGCCGGGGGCTTTCAGCTGGATTTTTTCATCGGCTGTCAGCTTGACGATTTCACCGGGGCCAAGTTCACATTCTGTCTCAAAATCAAGGTTCGGCAGTGCTGTGGATTCCATTGCGACGGAATGCGCTCCATCACGTTTCCCAATAATAACAGGCGTTCTTCCGTATCTGTCACGGGCGGCGTAAAGGGTATTGTCCAGCATAAGAAGAACGGAACAGGATCCGTCGATCACTTCCTGTGCATAGGCGATCCCTTCCTCAACCGTCGGCTTGATATTGATCAAAGAGGCGATCACTTCTGTGGGGTTGTATTCCCCGGTGGACATCTCTGCAAAGTGGGATTGCCCGTGATTGAACAGATGCTCCGCCAGTTCGTCGATATTATTGATCTTTCCGACCGTTACGATTGCGTATGTTCCCAGATGGGAGCAGATGACCAGCGGCTGGTCTTCCATATCGCTGATGACACCGACTCCGCTTTTTCCTGAAAGTTTCGGCAGATCACTGTCGAACTTTGAACGGAACTGTGCATTTGTGATATCGTGAATGAACCGTCTGATGACTCCGTTACGGTCCGTAACTGCCATCCCGGCACGTTTTGTTCCAAGATGCGAATGATAATCTGTTCCGTAAAACAGATCCGCCACGCAGTCATTTTCTGAAATGACGCCGAAAAAACCGCCCATAATTTAAGCTCCCCTGAGGGTTAAGTAATATTAGTCTGCGGTAACATATACTCAAACCGCAATGTTTTCAAACTTTTTTTATAAGAAAAAATATGCTTTTTTTCAGTTTCTTTTCTTGACATTCAATTCTGCGCCGCGGATAACGTGTAAAGTGTCATCGCCGCAAGCATCAGAATCGCCATCACAAGTTTCTGGATCCAAACCCGCAAAGGCACATCCGGCTCATCCTTGTCGATCCCAAGCCGAAGCAGGAAAATCCCCAGCACGACTGAGATGATCCCCCGGCTCGCCTGGATAATACTGCCGAAGACAACTCCAAGCAATCCGAAACAGGTCATCAGAAAAATCATGGAACAGAAGTAAAAGAAACTGTACGGCATCGCTTCTTTCAGAACCTGCCGTTTCAGCGGATATTTCAGAAGTCCCGGAAGAACCAGCAATCCGATTGAGGTGTAAGTGAAGCCCATGACACAAAACGAGTTCAGGATCATGGATCTTCCCGGCATCAGATTCATCATTTTCGTGATACAGATATCGCAGAACGCATAACAGAAAACGGCGATCATCAGCCATAAAATGCTCTTCCACGAAAGTTTCCCGCCGGAGAAGTTCATCCCGACTGCGGCAATCGTACAGAGTACGATCGCTCCCCACTGGACCCCATTGGGCGCATGTCCCCCGAGAAATGTCAGAACCGCGATAGCCATGATCTTCAACCCCAGCAGCGATGCTGCACGGGAAGGCTCAACATGCCGCAGCATCATAAAAAAACAGGTCTGTGCGATCAGAAAGGAAAAGGCTTCTCCGGCAAGATACAGAAAAAATCGTTTGCTTACCGGAACTTCCATGAAAATAAAGCTGAGAACCAGCATAATGATCCCGCAAACAAGCATATTGACTTGGGAATAGATCGCCAGCTGTACCGGATCATTATATTTTTTGAAATATGCTCTGGAAAAAATATAACTTCCGCTCATCAGAAGCGCAGAGAGAAAACCGGAAATGATTCCGAATACCATAGTGAAAACCGATCCTTTTTTTTAGATTACCTTGTTTACCGGTATAATTTAGCACAAAATTTCTTTTTTTCAAGAGATATGTTCCAATTCAGAAAAAACGCCCCGGAAATAAAAAAATATACTTGTAAATGTCAGTTTTTTGCTTTATATTACTCTATAATAAATGTTGCAGGAGAATATATTATGATAATAGATGATATGGAAACAATACCGGGAAAACTTGGTCCGGTGGAACTCGGGATTTTTCATCCGGGGGAAATCCTTTGCGGACAATATGAAGTTTTGTCTCAGCTCGGCAAAGGCGGTATGGGGATCGTTTATGAGTGTCTGGATAAAGTTTCTGAAAAGAAAATTGCCCTGAAGATGATCTCTCCCGAACTTGCCCGGAACAATTATGAAATGACTCTGACCAAGCAGAATTTCAAACTGGTCAGTGAACTGCATCATCCTTACATCGCAAACTACAATGCCCTCGCGTTCGATCAGGACCGCTGCACCTATTATCTCATTATGGAGTTTGTCGACGGTTCCGATATCCGTCTGCACCTCATGAATATGCGGGAAAAAGGGGTCGATTTAGAGAAAGAGATCCTGAAACTTCTCCGTCAGGCAGCAGAGGCATTGGATTATGCTCATACGAAGAAAATTGTCCATAAAGATATCAAACCTGCGAACATGATGGTTGACCGAGACGGCAATCTGAAGTTGCTGGACTTTGGTCTTGCTGCAAAAATCCACTCATCCATGTCGATGACGACCCTCCGGAACGGACAGGAAGAAGCAGAAACCAGCGGCGGAACTCTGATGTACATGTCTCCGGAACAGCTTGCG
>JAFTJI010000156.1 GCA_017456495.1 Lentisphaeria bacterium
CAGCAGGTGCTGCAGAACTTTTTGAGTGTTTGCAGCACCTTTTTTTTGATTGTTCAGTTGCCCATGCAGATAGACATTGATAAAGGTTTTGTTTTCGCAAAATGGGATTGCTCTAAAACAGGGCATTTTGGACAAAAAAAACAGGAGTCTGTCCCCAACAAAAGGTACAGACTCCTGTTTCTATTTTTAATGATTGAATCAGATGTGATCCAATGTGGTCTTGTAGCTCTTGACCATTTCATCCAACGGGATGGAGACATCGCCGAGGACAAGGTTCTGGTCCGCAGTGGTTTCACCGACCTGAGCAAAGGGAAGTCCTTCAAAGATCTTTGCGAGTTTCGCAACATCTTCTTTTGCACAGGTGACAACAAAACGGGTATTAGATTCTGAGAACAGTGTTTCGATATCGGAAAGTTCGCCCTGCTTCGGAATGGCGTTGAGATCAATCTTCGCGCCGAGACGTCCACCCATAGCCATCTTGGAGAAGGCAACTGCAAGTCCGCCCAGTGCGGGAGACATGGAGGAGTGGAGAATTCCGCTTTCGATCGCTTCGTGGAATGCCTTGTAAGTCTTGTTGGCAAGTTCTGCATCAACTTTCGGGACATCGTTACCAACATAACCAAGCATGTTGAAGTATTCACTTCCGCCGAGTTCTTTCTTGGTATCACCGATCACGCAGATCGCATCACCGGCAAACTTGGCATCCAAACTGCGAGCCTTGGAGACATCGTCCATCTTACCCATGACGGAGAAGAGGACTGACGGCGGGATGGAGATCTTTTTGCCGCCGCGGGTACTGTCGTTCTTCATACTGTCCTTACCGGAAACGCAGGGAACAGAGAAAGCGATCGCGTAATCGTAGAGAGCCTTGTTTGCACGAACCAGCTGAGCCATCTTATATTCGCCGTCCGGAGTCTTTTCACTCTGAACCGGGTCGGGCCAGCAGAAGTTATCCAGACCGGCGATGTGGTCGGGTCTTGCACCAACTGCAACCGCCTGACGGATAGCAAGATCCATTGAAGATGCCATCATATGATAGGTGTCGATATCGCTGTAGCTGGGAAGCATACCGGAAGTAAGGACAATTCCTTCTTTTCCGAGAGGTTCTGCCATGTAAACGGTTGCATCCTGCATAACGTCGCGCTTGACTCCGGTGTAGGGCTTGATAACACTCAAGCCTTTCACTTCATGGTCATACTGTCTTGCTTTATATTCGCAGGAACAGATATTCAGATCACCGAGGATCTTGACCACATCATCTTTCAGGTTTCTGTCCTTGAGACAGGGTTCGTCAAACTTCGGCGGCTGCCATTTTGCTTTCAGCTTCATCTGGGGCAGACCTTCGTGCATGAACTTGATTTCGATGCAAGCGACGGTCTTATCATTATAGAGCATACGGAAGAGACCGTCATCGGTGAACTCACCGAGAACAGTTGCTTCGACATCACGGGCCTTTGCAGCCGCGAGGAACTCATCAATGTTTTCCGGCGGAACTGCAAAACTCATACGTTCCTGAGCTTCGGAAACCAGGATTTCCCAGGGATTCATACCGGCATATTTCAGCGGAGCTTTTGCAAGATCCATGACGCAGCCGTTACAGACTTCTGCCATTTCACCGACGGAGGAGGAAAGCCCCCCTGCCCCGTTATCTGTTACGAAACGGTACAGGTTTTTGTCGCGGATCTCATACATGAAATCGGACATCTTTTTCTGGGTGATGGGGTCACCGATCTGAACAGCCTGAACGGGACTGTCTTTGTGCAGTTCTTCACTGGAGAAGGTTGCGCCGTGGATACCGTCTTTACCGATTCTGCCGCCAGCCATAACGATCAAATCGCCGGGCTTGATTGTCTTTGTCCAACCATCGACTTTGCCGCATTTGCGGGGAATGGTTCCCAGAGTACCGCAGTAAACGAGGGGCTTACCGATATAGCGTTTATCGAACCGTTCCCAGCCGGAAGCGTAAGGAATACCGCTCTGGTTTCCGCCGTCGATCACACCTTTGTGAACACCGTCGCGGAGGCGGCGGGGGTGGAGAAGACCTTCGGGAACATCTTCGGGATCAGTGAACGGGGATCCGAGGCAGTAGCCCCAGACGTTCAGCAGAAGATTTGCGCCCTGTCCGGTTCCCATGGGGTCGCGGTTCACACCGACGATACCGGTCATAGCTCCGCCGTAGGGGTCGAGAGCGGAGGGACTGTTGTGTGTTTCGACTTTGTAAGCAAGGTCGAATTTATCATTGAAACGGATCACACCGGCGTTATCTGTGAAGACAGAGACGAGCCAGTCGATCTTCTTTGCAACTTCTTTTGTACCGTTCTTGATGAAGGTTTTATAAAGAGAAACAAATGTCTCTTTCTTGCCTTCTTCATCGGTATATTCCACTTCAGCACTGAAGATTTTGTGCTTGCAGTGTTCGGACCAGGTCTGAGCCAGAACTTCCAGTTCCACATCAGTCGGTTCTTTGGTGAGACCATACTTTTCGCGGTTTTCCGCGCTGTGGAAGTAATTCTGGATGGACTTCATTTCTTCCAGAGTCAGAGCAAGAGTACCCTTTTTGGAAATATTGACCAGTTCATCATCGGAAACGGAGAGGTTGATGGTACGGACTTCTCCGCCGCCGAGACCGTTGACTACAGGCTTGTTCAAAGGCATGCCGTTTTTCTTGACATCATCAGCAGTCAGAACGCTGACAGTTTCGATAAGTTTGTTGGCAAGCAGACCGTCTGCGATTTCTGTGATATCAGCCATGCTCAAAGCGGGAGCTGTGAACAGATATTCCACAGAGCTGTAAGCATCTTCACCGGCTGCCAGACGGCGTCCGATGATATCGCCAATCGCCTCGCGGGCGGTTCTTGCAACGTTATCTGTAACACCGGGACGGAACCCGACTGCCACGACGTAATTCACACCTTCCGGCAAAGCACTTTCGCCGACAAGATAATTCTGAAGAACGGGATTGGAAAGTTCGTGTCCGATTTGATCAGCCTGTTCTGCTGTGATATCAGCAGAAACGGTGAACACGTCACGGGTACGGAGATCCTGAACTTCCTTTTTGAAGAAGTTGCGGATCTTTTCCAGTACAGCAGCTCCACGGGCATCGTGCCACTGGGGCTTGACCATCATTTCAATTCTGTAATCCATTCGTATCTCCCAATTGGATTTTTATGATTTTTTAAATGCCTTGAAATATACACCCGAATCGCTGTTTTTTCAACATAAAACAGGAATATTTTACATACTATCCTGCTTTTTTTTTGAAAAAAAAGTCATCTTTGCAAAGATTCGTGTACAACTTCTGTAAAATAATCTTCTGAAGATGGTTCAAAATTGAACCGCTCTGCTGTCGATCGGAGCAAACGGGCGGCATGGACTTCGTAACCGCTGATCAAGTCTGAGACGGATCGCTCATGATGGATCTGGATCTCCGGGATCCTGCATCTGCCGGATAAACCATTCTCTGCCGACAAAATCAGGTCTTCTGTCTTTTCCAGATGAACATTCAGCGACAACAGGTCATCGGTATAACCGAGAGCGGAATAATATTGCGCCGCAAAGAACATGGATCTGGCAAGGAATCTTGCCAGCCGTTGAAACGGTAAAGTCCGGTTTTCAGGCAGTTCAAACTCACCGACAAAATGGATCATACCGGAACGCCAGAGCTGCATCATCACATTGCCGGAAGCGTTGAATCCGCGATAGCTTGTGTTGGTAAAGTAAGAGTCCGGAAATTCCAGTTCCATCTGAATATCGTTTTCAAGATAAAGTGAAACTGTGTTTTCGGCTGCCTTTTTCAGGTCGGAAAGAGAATTGCGGTCTTCCTGATATTGATCCGGTGCAACGTAAAATTCTATCCTGTAAGACGGCTTGGCGGTCTTGCAATGTTTTTCAAAAAACATACGGGAATGCAGGAGATCTTCAGCAAAGAACGATGCTGAAGAAGTATTATCAGAAGAGGTCAAATTGTTTTCATACAAAATTCCGCGAAGCATACGCCCCAGCATTTCCCGCTGATTCCGCAATGCCCGCTGAATAATGGAATGAAGTTCTGTCGCCCGATACGCCGGACGGCTTGAGGCATCTTTTGTCCGGATATAAAAGACTCCCCGCAACAGTTCATTTTCGCAATTTGAGGGGCAGACATGGGGCAGTTCCCGGAAGGGCTTCACGGCAAAAACAGCATAACATTTCCCATCCACAACCGGACGTTCCAATGTAAAATCTATGGGCGGATCGGAAAAACGGGTGATAAAGTTTCCGACTGCAGTAGGATCGAAAGACTTGCTCTGCTCTTCCGTCAACCCGGTGAACTCGACGGGTCTGCCGTTCTGATCTTCCCCCACTCCGACGACCACATAGCCGCCTTTTGTGTTGGCAAGCGCAAGACAGTGGCGGACGAATTTTGCGCGGCCGCCTCTTGAGAGTTCATTCCAGTTCTGTGCAGCTTTATAATCCAATTCATCGGATTCTGCACCTTTGTAGATGATCGCACTCCAATCTGTTTCGGCAGCCGGCATTTTTTCACCTATTCCGCTTTCTTCCGTTTCCGGAATTTTTTATGTTTCCGGTACTCTTTATGAGATGGCGGAAAAACTTCTGCAAAGTCTTCCCGATATGGTCTGAGTTGATTCCGGATGAATGCAAGTTCCCGTGCATGGGCATATCCCGGATGCTGTTTTAAGTCTTCCTGAACTTTCGGATCGTTGGAAGAAAAATCTGCTTGCAAAAGCAGGGTTCTGACAGCTGCGCCGATGGCTCTCCGGGTCGGATGCCGCGGCAGAAAGAATGAGGATACCAGATCCTCCATTTCATACCGGAACGCTTTGGTCTGAATCGTTTTTTTCTTCGTTGAAGCGATCCATCGGGCGGCACTGGGATATGCAACCAGAGCCAGCGCAAGAGAGATGCTTTCCCGATATTCCCGGGTTCGTATCCGTTCATTACGCTTTGTAAGAAGTTCCCGGATAAAAGTCATATCCGGATTCTCCCAATGGGAGTCCAGCTCCGGCAGAAAATATTTCAGGAAACCATACTGATGGAAAACTTCAAGGATCTTCTCGCCGTATGGATTTTTCAGAATTTTTTCCATTTCCAAAGTCATGCGGGAATCAGATGCCAAAGTAATCAGTTCAAGCGTTTCCCGCAAAGCCTTTTCTGTTTCCGCTTCCATGGTAAAACCGTACTGTCCAACGAGTTTTAACGCGCGCAAAATACGGACGGGGTCTTCTTCAAAACGCACTTTCGGGTCTCCGATTGCCCGGACAATACCGTTTTCGATATCATCAACACCTTTCCCGGTGAAATCGCAAAGTTTGTCATTGACAGGATCATAGAACAAAGCATTGACGGTAAAATCCCGACGTTCTGCATCTTCCTGAACGGTACCGAACTCATTATCGCGGAAAATCATATTTTCGGGAGCATCCTGCACTCTGGCGGGGCGTTCAGAAATACTGATCGCCTCCGGTTTTTTCCGGAAGGTGCTGATCTCTATGATCTCCTGTCCGTGATAAAAATGAACGAGCCGGAACCGTCTTCCGATAATCATGACACGGTTCTTTTTGAACACTTTTTTTACTTCTTCAGGAGTTGCGGAAGTTGAGATATCATAATCTTTCGGCTGCCGCTGCAGGAGGAAATCGCGCACAGCACCGCCGACCAGATACGCTTCGTATCCGGCTTCCTGTAAACCTGCGATGATTTCTGTAATATAAGGTGCTATCTGAGGTTGAAAAATCATTGTCTGAAAGGTCTTCTGGTTATCACTGTATCAACGCCATCCAATGCTGCGTTCCGTTCAGGATAATCTGAATTATAGTGAAGTCCCCTGCTCTCTTTCCGTTCGAGAGCGGAATCAATGATCAATTCTGCAACCGTTGCCAGGTTCCGGAGTTCAATCAACTCTTTCGTGACCCTGAAATCCCAGTAATATTTGTCGATTTCATTCCGGATCATGGAAACACGCGCCTTGGCACGTTCCAAACGTTTATTGGTTCGCACGATCCCAACGTAGTCCCACATGAAACGGCGGATCTCTTCCCAGTTGTGTTCGATCACAACCTGTTCATCGGAATCCTTCGCCTGTCCGCTGTGCCAAACAGGAACAACTCCCGCCGGACGCTCATTCTTGAGTTCCTCGTAGTGTTCCATAATATGTTTTGCAGCAAAGTCAGGGACAACCAGAGCTTCCAGCAAACTGTTGCTTGCCAGACGGTTCGCACCATGAAGTCCGGTGCAGCCGGCTTCTCCGCAGACATACAAGCCCTTCACTCCGGTGTAACCGTTTACATCTGTTTTCACACCGCCGCAGCAATAGTGGGCAGCAGGAACAACAGGGATCGGCTGTTTCGACATATCAACGCCGACAGCCATGCATTTTTCAAAGATATTCGGGAACCGCTTCACCAGAAAATCTCTGGGAATCGCAGTCATATCAAGATAGGCACAGGGAACGCCCCTGCGCTTCAATTCATTGTCGATCGCTCTTGCCACAACGTCGCGGGGGGCAAGACTTGCCATTTCATGATAATTTTCCATGAAGGTCACAAGATTTCCTTTTCCATCAGGAACCTTCAGAATGCCGCCCTCCCCGCGGAGAGCTTCACTGATCAGAAATGACTTCGCATTGCGGTGGTAGAGAACCGTCGGATGGAACTGGAAAAATTCCATATTGGCAACCGGTACGAAAGCACGGCTGCACATTGCCACGCCGCTGCCGCATGCAATATCAGAGTTGCTGGTGTAAAGATAAACCTTTCCGGCACCGCCGGTGGCAATGATCACACTGTATGCAACAAATGTTTTGACTTCACCGCTGAGAGCGTCAAGGACGTATGCTCCGAGGCACTGATCCTGACCGATCCAGCCAAGTCTGCGGCTGGTGATCAGGTCGATCGCCACATGCTCTTCCAGAATCGTGATCTGAGGATTTGCCCGACAGGCGGCAATAAGAGAATTATGAACATTTTCCCCGGTAATGTCACCAGCATGGATCACACGCCGTTTGTGGTGACCGCCCTCCCTGCCGAGATGGAATTCATCCTGATGATCGGGGGAGGCATCTCCAACCTCTCCGCGGGTCGTGAAATGGGTTCCGAGTTCTCTGAGCCAGCGGACTTTTTCCGGTCCGGCTTCCACGATCTCACGGACTGCTGCCGCATTGCAGAGATGGTCCCCGGCAGTCAAAGTATCTGCCAGATGTTCATCAAAGGAGTCGCCCTCATCAAGCACGCAGGCAATTCCGCCCTGTGCCAGACGGGAGTTGCAGATATCAACTTTCCCTTTTGTTATGACGGCAATTCTGCCTTCAGACTTTTCTGCAAGCATCAGTGCGGAAGTCAATCCTGCCAGACCGCTTCCGATGATCAAATGTTCAAAAAAAACTGTCTTTTTATCGTTCATCGTATTTTCCTCAGAAACTCTGAATTTAATATCCTGCCTGTAATCTACACCGTTTCGATGTGTTTTTCAAGCTCCGACAAAACCTTTTGAATGAGAAAAATATCTTTTCTCTTCAGTTTTTATGGTTCTTTCTGAAATTTGACCTCTTCCCGGCGGCAATTTCTGATTGCCGGGATCGCCATCGGAATCATAAGAGCACAGAAAATTGCTGCTGTCAGAAAGATCCAGCGGACGTTCAGGAAATATGCAACAACTCCGCTCAGAGCAAAACAGATCAACCCGCCGATCTGATTGATACTGGCAGTCAAACCAAAATAACTTCCGCGCAATTCCGGTGCCGTGATCCGGGAAATCATGATCTGAAGGATCGGCTGGATCCCGCCCGCTGCAAAATATACGAAGAAACGGCTGATGATCATAGTCCAGATATTGGGCGAAAATGCGTGAACTGTCATGGCTGCCACGCTGCAGAATAATACCGGAACCAGAAGACGGTAGACGGAATATTTGTCGCAAAGCCAGCCGATCAGGATGCCAGATACGACCCCGCCGACTGCAGCTCCCGCATTGACAATTCCCGTAAAGAGTTTTGCTTTATCAAGACCATTGACCGTTTCAACCAGCATTGCAATAAACGGCTGATCGATCCTGCGGGAGATCCCCATAATCAAAAACAGTGCAAACACACAAATAACTCCAGGTGTCGCCCACTCTTTCCACTTGAATTTTTCTTTCTTTTTTACGGTTCCCTTTTCCGGTCTTACAAACCGCTCCCGGACAAAACAGTGAACCAGAAGACTGCTTACAAGGTACATTCCGCCGCAGCAGAGGAAGGCTGCCGTATATCCGTAATATTCTGCGATCACGCCGCCCAGCAGATAGCCGGTCATGTTTCCGCTCCACAAAGATGTACTCAACGTTCCGAGAACAAAACCATGCTTATCCGACGGCGTATTGCTGACAAGCAGAGTCTGTGCCGGGTTAACAGTCCCGGAAAAAAATGAAGTAACAAAGCGGATGGAAAGCAAGGTGATATAATTCGGAGCGAAGGCAAGAAGAGGATAGAAGAACGCCGCGCAATATCCGGCGCGGAGAAGCATGATCTTCCGTCCGAAACGGTCAGCAAGCATTCCCCAGACAGCGGTCCCGATACAAAGACTCAGCATCCCGCAAAATTGATAGATCGCGACATAAAGCCCGCGGACATTTTCATCTGCAACGCCCAGATTATCTCTGAGCAACATAGGGATAAAGGGCATGCAGCAGCCGAAACCAGCCATTGCAAGAAATTGTGATGCCCAGACGAATACGAGATTTTTCCGCCAATTGATTTCCAGATCAGCCATTCTTCTTGAACAGTCTCTCTTATATCAGACTGTTTTACCTCCTTTACACATAAAAGGTAATTTACCACCAAACAGTTTTATTTTCAAGGTTTCCTGACAAAAAAAACTCATTGCCGCATCATGTAAAGAATATCCCGGAACATCAGATAGCGTTCTTTAAAGCGCAGACCGCTTTTGAAACAGAGTAGAAACGTCCGAAACGGGCTTTTCATCCAGCAGAACCGGACAATGGAACTGAGGATCTGTTTGCGGTGAAACATTTCATACAGAGGTACGAGTTCTCCGGTAAAATACTTTCTTGCATAATTGCTCAGCTCAAAATATTGGCGATAGAGCCGCAGAATATCTTCGTTGCACTTCAGGGCACCGCACCAATCAGCAACGCCGAATCTGTATTGCCATACAGGTTTTGCCAGCACTGTTATTTTGCTGATAACAGAAAACATTTCCACATTAAAGAGAATATCCATGGAAAGAGCATTCATAACCATAGATTTAAACGCCCCAATCTCCCGGAACGCTTTCAGTGGGAACACAAGAGAGCCAAGAGAAATGTGGTACGCATTTTCCCGGATGTAATCTGTTAAAAAACGTTTTGTCTCAACTTCATAAGGCACTTCAGACGGAATTGTTTCTGTTTTCGTAACATTCCCGTCTGAATCAATAAGCTGCGCTGTCGCATGTACCAGTTCTGCACCGGAATCCAATGCATTCTGAACATCGGCAACAAACTCCGGCAGCAGCAGGTCATCATCTCCGAGAATATAAACATAATCCCC
>JAFTJI010000022.1 GCA_017456495.1 Lentisphaeria bacterium
AAAAGCAGAGAAATAACAAAAAAAAGTTAAAAAAAACAAAAATTTGAATAGACAAAACACAAAACAGGGTGTAATGTACCCGAGATGTTAAAATTATCAACGGATAAACAGAACATAACGAACAATTAACCAGGAGGTTTTATTATGTATCCTTTGTCCAAAGTCGCCCCCGAATGGTGGGACTACACCACACTTGACCGTGACATTCTTGACAAAGCAGCAAAGCTCACAATCGATGATCTGCCGAAACTGCAGCGTAAAGGATTCAAGATCAATATCTTTGAAACACTTCAGGAATTCTATGCTGCAGAAGCATTGGAATATGTGAAGTGCTGGCAGCAGGCAACCGCTGCAAATCCGGCTGGTATCTGCGGTCCCATCGGACCCACCGAACAGCTTCCCATCGTTGCTCAGATCGTCAATGACCTGAACATCAATCTGAAGAACTGCCACTTCTGGGGTATGGATGAATGGATCGTCGACGGCAAAGCAGCCGGTAAAGATTTCGCTCTCGGTTTTGCAAAAGCTGACTGGGATCTCTGCTTCGGACGCATCCGTCCTGAACTCCGCATGCCCGAAGAAAACATGCACTTCCCCACCGAAAATCCTGAAGAATATACCAAGAGCTACGATCAGGCCCGCTGTATCATCATGCAGGGCGGACAGGGTGAAACCAAGCACTGGGCTTTCAACGATCCTCTCCAGCGCGCCGGCGAATACAAAGATGCTCCCCCGACACCGGCTCAGTACCGCAAGCTCGGCGCACGTATCGTCGACCTGCACCCCATCACTCTGATCCAGAACGCACGTACCTCCGGCGGCGGAACCGTTCAGAACGTCCCCAACGGCGCAGTCACTGTCGGTCCTGTCGAAACATGGAAGGCTGAAAACGTCTCCATCTGGCATCCCGGACACCATGACAACCCGTTCGGTCAGAGATTGACCACCTATATGATCGCCAACAAGATCGCAGACAGCCGCGTTCCCATGTCTCTGCTCTCTGAACATGACAGCGTGATCTTTAACTTCTATCGCCATGGTTTCGGCGTTTGTGACGTGGAGATGCATTGATCATGAGTAAAGCAGCATTCGCAATCGCATGCCATCCCGATGATATCGAATTCGGGATGGCTGGTACCCTGATCAAGCTCAAAGAAGCCGGTTATGAAATTCACTATATGAATATCGCAAACGGCAGCCTCGGTACCAACCAGTATGATTACAAGACAATCGTCGCCATGCGCCGTGAAGAAGCCATGAACGCTGCAAAGCTCATCGGTGCTCACTATCACGAAAGTATCTGCGATGACCTGGAAGTTTACTACTGCCAGGAACTCTTCGCTAAAGTCGTTCCCGAAATCCGCGATGTCGACCCCGAAATCATCCTGACCCATGGCCCCTATGACTACATGGAAGACCATGTCAATGCAGGCCGTATTGCAACCACTGCAGCTTTCTGCCGCGGTATGACCAACTGCAAATGTGCACGTCCCGCAAAAGCTGTTGACACCCCCGTTGCTGTTTATCACTCCGCACCGCACAGCTTGACTGACACGCTGCGCCGCCCTGTGATCCCCGGCATGTATGTCAATATCGAAACCACCGTTCAGACCAAGAAAGATATGCTCTGCTGCCACAAATCCCAGAAGGATTGGCTGGATGTCAGCCAGGGCAATGACGCTTATCTTGATGATATGGAATCCCGTGCACGTTACTACGGAAAACTTTCCGGACGTTACACCTTCGCAGAAGGCTGGATCCGTCACAATCATCTCGGTTTCTGCGGACCTGATTTCAACCCCATGCTGGAAGCATTGGGCGACAACTGTTTCGTGAACCAGAAATTTGAAGATTCCCTTAAACTGGAGAACTACCTGTGAAAAAAGGCATTATTGGCGCCGGAAATTGGATCATCGACAAGGTAAAGACCATCGACCGCTGGCCGAATGAAGGAGAATTATGCAACATTCTCTCTCAGCAGAAAGCGGGCGGCGGCGGACCTTGCAACGTTTTGTTTGACCTTGCTGCACTGAAAAGCGGGATCCCGCTCTACGCTGCCGGGATGGTTGGTTCCGACGACGATGGTGCATGGCTTCGCGGTGAAATCGAATCCAGAGGAATCGACAGCCGCTATATGAAAGCTGCCGGAGAAGGCATTCCCACCGCATTTACCGATGTGATGTCCGGAAACGGCAGAAGAACTTTCTTCTATTGCGGTCTGGCTAACAACAGTCTCGGCGTGGAAGATATGGCTGACATTGATGTGCCCGCCAAAATCTTCTACCTCGGTTACCTGCTCCTGCTCGACAAGCTGGATGCCGCTGATCCCGAATACGGAACAGTCGCGGCAAAGCTCCTTGCTCTGATGCAGAAAAAAGGTTACCGTACCGCTGTTGATATGGTTTCCGAGGCCGGAGAAAAATTCAACCGCATCGTTCCCCCGGCAATGAAATATACTGACATCCTTGTCATTAATGAAATCGAAGCCGGAAACACTCTCGGAGAAGCGATCCGCCAGCCGGACAACTCTCTCCGCTGTGAACTTTTCTCCAAAGCGGCTGACCGCTTCTTTGAACTCGGTGTCAAAGAAATGGTCGTCATTCACTTCCCCGAAGGTGCTTATGCGGCTGTCAGAGACGGCATCCGCTGCTATCAGCCCTCCTGCTTCGTGAAGAAGTCCGAAATCGTGGGAACAAACGGCGCAGGCGATGCTTTCTTCGCAGGTCTGCTTTATGCGATCCATGAAGATATGCCTATGGAAGAGGCTCTCAAAGTCGCTTCTGCCAGCGCAAGATTCAATTTGAAAGCTGCAACAGCCTCCGGCGGTGCTCCTGAACTGAGCGAACTGCTGGACTATGTCAAAACCTGCGGCTTTGAAGAAGTTCCGGAATATTTCCGGTAATTAAAGGATGACAAACGTGAGTACATTTGTTGGAATTGGATTGGGACCCATCCAGACAGGTATCTTTCTTGCCGGAGCCGCTAAAGGCGGCTTCGACAGAATCGTCATTGCTGAAGTCAATGATAAACTCAAAGATGCTGTCAACGAAGTTGGTTCCGTCACTGTCAATATCGCAGCGGATGACCGGGTTTATACAGAAGTCTACCCCAATGTGGAAGTCTATAACCCCAACAATCCGGATGACCTGAAAAAGTTGGTCGATGCTGCCGCTGAGGCTTCCGAACTTGCAACCGCCCTCCCCAGTGTGAAATTCTATGCCTATTGTGCAGGATGGCTCCGGGAAGGTTTTGCAAAGCAGCCGGAACGCGTCCGTTTCTTCTATACTGCTGAAAACAATAATCATGCAGCAGAAGAACTGGAAAAAGCAATCGGAACAGCATTCCCGAACACCTATTATCTGAATACCGTGATCGGCAAGATGAGCGGTGTTGTTGCGGCTTCTCCCGAACGTCCCGGACTTGCTCCCAAAGCAGAAAACGGACACCTCGTGGAAGAGTTCAACACCATCTACATCTCCAAATGCCCCGGAATCGAAAACAGAAAAGTTCAGAATCTCTTCGTGAAAGATGACCTTTTCCCGTTTGAAGATGCCAAGCTCTACGGTCACAATGCAACCCACTTCTTCCTGGCAACCCTCGGTAAGACCAAAGGCTGTCAGACCATGGATGAAGTCCGTGCTTATCCTGAATTCATCGAAAAGGCCCGCAAAGCTTTCTTTGAAGAATCCGGAAAAGCTCTGGTCAAGAAGTACGCTTCTCTCAATGATGAACTCTTCACGGAAGCCGGATTCAAGGCTTATGTTGATGGACTCCTTGTCCGTATGACCAATCCCTTCCTGAAAGATGCTATTGACCGTATCACCCGCGACCCCGAACGCAAGCTCAGCTGGGATGACCGTGTGATCGGAACCATGCGCATCATCATGAGTCAGGGTGTCACCCCTGCAACATTCGCAGAAGGTGCAAAGATCGCCGCTGAAGAATTTGCAGCCGGTGAAGATGTCAAAGCAAAACTTGCTGCTCTCTGGCCTCAGCCCTGGGGTGAAGAGCATGACAAGCTCTGTGCTCTGATGGGCATTTGATCAACAGAATATTCTGTTATTTTCAGCACCGTTTGATGAAAAACGGTGCTGTTTTTTTTTGAAAAAATAAATTTTTCTAAAAAACGCTATCCCCTATTATGATGGCATATTAATTTTTTATTCATAAAAAATTGATATGCCGCAAAAAGGTTTGAAAAAGGTGATGGGGCTTGGGGAAGCGGAAAAGACTTTCCTCAAAAGTTTTTTCCGCTTCCCCAAACATCAACTCTTATCAGACAAAAAGTCTTATGAAATGGATGCAATGCCGGCTTTTTTCCGTAAAGCAACTGCATGATTGCAAGTAAGAGCATCCACTCCGGCTGCTGCCATTGCCAAGCCTTTTTCATCGGTATCAACACCCCAGGCGACGACACGCAAACCTTTTGCACGCAAAGAATCAACAAATGCTTTATCCGCGCGGAAGTCAGCTTTGAAACTGATACCACTGAACTTATGCTGATTGCAGAAATCCACAATTTCTTCAACTGCAGGGAATTTGCCGAAATGTTTTTCAAGGTCAATCAGCAGAACCCGGGAAAGATCCGGAAATTTTGCGTTTGCCAATTCCAGAGTTTCAATTTCAAAAGAACTGATACCGATCAATTTTCCAAGTGCCAGATGTTGATCGACAAGCTGCCGCAACTCACTGAGATCAAAAGGTTTTCCCTTTAATTCTATCTGCATGAATTTTCCCGGAAGGAGCTGCTCCAATGCTTCTGAAATCAACGGAACAGGATGAGCATTGCACAATTCCTGATAAGTATGTTCCGAAACAACAAGATCGACTCCTGCGACCCGCTTGAGCGATTCATCGTGAACGCAAACGATCCGGTTGTCGGAAGTCATGCGGATATCAAGTTCGATTCCGTCTGAATCCCATTCCATTGCCAAAGCAAATGCAGCGAGTGTATTTTCCGGTCTGTCATCGGATTCTCCGCGATGAGAAAGGAAAAGAGTTCTGTTCATAATATTCTCCTTTATGTTACAAAAATGAGCTTTATATTAAGAATACATGAGAAAAGGCGATTTGTCAAGTTCCGGAATAAAATAATCAAAAAATGATTGTTTTATTGCACAAATAGCCGTTTTGTTGCATTGACGTTTTTACTTTTTATGAAGTATATTAACCGAAAACAAATCAAAGGAGGCAATGATGAATAGAACTGAAAAAAGCTTTGAACTTGCTTGTGAGATTTACAGTGAACACGGCGTTGATGCTGTCAAAGCAATCGAAACACTGAAAAATATCCCGATTTCCATTCACGCATGGCAAGGCGATGATGTTGTCGGATTTGAAAACTTTGAAACTGCTTTGACCGGCGGCTGTCAGGTCACAGGGAATTACCCTGGACGCGCCCGCAATTCCGAAGAACTCCGGCAGGATCTGGACGTTGCAATGAAGCTGATCCCCGGAACAAAACGTGTTTGTCTTCAGGGACATGAAGTCGATTGCATGTTGCCCGGTGTTGACCGGGATGCTTTCACCATAGAAAACTTTTCCGGCTGGCTCGGCTGGGCAAAAGAGAAAAAGATCGGTATGGATATTGCTCCGGCGTTTTATTCTCATCCGAAACTTGATCACGGACTTACTCTTTCTCATCCCGACCCGGAAATCCGAAAATTCTGGATCAATCACGGGAAATCGATCCGCCGTATTGGAGCTGAATTCGGAAAAGAGCTTGGAACGCCGGCTGTCTGCAATTTCTGGGCTCCGGATGGATTCAAAGATATCCCTGCTGACAGATTCACTCCGCGAAAAAGATTATCTGATTCCCTTGATGAGATCTTCGCTGAAAAAATTGATGAAAAATATCTGATCGATGCAGTGGAATCAAAACTCTTCGGAATTGGTGTAGAATCCTGCACCATCGGTTCCAATGACTTCTATCTGATGTATGCCGCGAGAAATAACAAGATGATCTGCTTCGACTCCGGACACTTCCATCCAACAGAATCCATTGCAGACAAAATCAGTGCGGTTATGGCTCAGCAGGGCAGAATTCTGCTGCATGTCAGCCGTGGTGTCCGTTGGGACAGCGATCATGTGATCCTGCTCAATGATGAACTTCTTTCCATTGCCCGGGAAGCTGCAGTTTACGGTTATCTGGACAAAATCAGCATTTGTCTGGATTACTTCGATGCCCGCATCAACCGGATCGCCGCTTGGGTTGCGGGTACAAGAAATATGCAGAAAGCTCTGTTGATTGCGCTTCTGGAACCCATGGCATTGGCTTGTGAAGAAGAAAATAAATGGAACTTCTCCGCCCGTCTTGCCCGTTTGGAAGAGATCAAAACCCTGCCCTGGGGATTGGTCTGGAACTACTACTGTGAACAGCAGGGACTTCCCGATGATTATTCATTCATGCGCGAAGTCGAAACATACGAACAGAATGTTCTGTTCAAACGCGGATGAATCCATAAAAAAAGGTGCTGAAATTCAGCACCTTCAAAAAAATCAAAACCGGTTTGTATGGATCAATCAAGATCCATACAGGTAATGACCGGTGTTCCTTCTCCGTCGCAGTTTTCCAGAACAACAGTTCCAGCTGCGATGGGAGCTTTCAAACGCAAGGCATAGATTTTGGTCAGAATTCCGGGAATCTTTGCCTTTGCGACCATGTCAGGAGTCCGCACAGCAAGGAACGGCTGGCTGGCAGAATCTGTAGGCGCAACCGCAGTTACAACACGGCGGGGATCAAGGATCTCCTGCTCCGCATATTTTACACCGCGCGGACAGAAATTTCCGGTAACGTTGATTTTTCCGTTTTCCTGAGTGATGGAAAGACGGCATCCTTTCGGGCAGACAATACAAATTTTTTCCATAAATCACCTCATTCCAATGGAGCGGAGAACAGATTCCGCACAACGTTCAGCTTCTTCAGATGCCTGGTCAGCAAGTCCATGGACATGCAGCACGTTTCCGCAGGCGAAAATACCTTTTTCCGTGGTCTCGTAAACGCCCTCTTCCACGACCGGACCGTTGGTCTTGGGATCAAGCACAACTCCGGCTTTCCGGGAAAGTTCGTTTTCCGGGATCAGTCCGACAGAGTAAAGAATGGTATCACATTCAATGACCCGTTCTGCGGAAGGATCATCCAGCGGTGCGATCGTAACGCTTTCCACACGGTCCTTTCCGCTGATCTTGGTCACAGCGGTGGAGAGATAAAGAGGAATCCCGAAGTCTTCCAGACACTGGGCGATATTACGGGCAAGTCCGGCAGGTTTCGGCTGGATTTCAACAGCAGCTTTCACCGGAATACCGCTCCAGGTCAAACGGCGTGCCATAATCAGTCCGATGTCACCGGAACCGACAATAACAGCACTTGTTCCGGGGAGTTTTCCCTCCACATTCAACATGCGCTGAGCGAGTCCGGCTGTATAGATCCCGGCGCAGCGGGAACCCGGAGTCGCCAGATTTCCGCGGGTGCGTTCCCGGCAGCCCATCGCAAGAACAACGGCTTTTGCAAGGATCATTTCCACGCCGTCTTCTTTACTGTAAAGAGTCAGAGCGCGTCTGCCGTCAGTCTGCGCAGGGGAGATTTCCATGAC
>JAFTJI010000157.1 GCA_017456495.1 Lentisphaeria bacterium
ATATCAAAAATAATAAGCTTGCGCGGATTATGCTCTGAAATCTGTCGACAAAGCTCACTGCCTATAGAACCGCCGCCACCCGTTACAAGAATAGTCTTATCCTGCAAAAAGGTAAAAATCTCACCCATATCAAATGCCAAAAGTGCATCAATTGCATCATTAATGGTCACAAGAATTGTGTCATAGTATCCCAAAAGCATCAGCATCATGGAACCACTGACGGCAGGGGTCTGCTTCTGGGCGGTCTGTAAAATCTCTCCGGGAACGTTCCCTTTGGAAAGATCGGATGCCACACTTGTCTCCATAGTCTTGCTCTTGGATGAGAAGAAGCGGTCAGCCTGCTTTTCAAGAAACTCGCCGAACCGGATAAACGGCATCTGGATCGCTTCTCCCAGAGAAACAGGCTGCTGTACAAAATCAACCACTTTTGCATCCCATTCCGTACCGTCTTTTCCGATAAAAACACCGGTCCGTCCGATAAAGATATCGCGCATGGTCCCCGAGGTGATCGCAACTGCCAGATTCATCGTCTTCACTGCATCCGGCATCCCGGTCGTCAAAGCAATGTACATCACACAAATATTGCTCCGCTGTATGATCTTTTTATGCGCGGCGATGTCATTTACTTTACAGCTTAACGTGTAGTGACGTCCATCCATGATCAGATGTCCGGACTGGATCAAGCTCAGCTTCTCCGGATCGAACAGTCGGGAAAGGTTGATGAAGTTGTTTACATATTCCAGAATACAGTGCTGATACAGGATCAGTTTCCGCAGGGAAGCATACGCCTCTATCTCTTTCTTTACGGCAGCATCTTTTTCAATCAGTTCAAGAGCAGCTCCTGTAGCATCTTTTTCCAGATATTCCCGGATCTTCTCTTCCGGAACAGCATTGATATTTCCTGCCGGAGTCCGGGAGAGCCACTCTTTGCGCGAACTCAATTTTTCAACGATCCTGCGCCACTCAGATTCCGTCATGCGGTCTGCGTTTTCTGACATACGCAGCTCATGAGCCATTTCAATGAATGCCGGGATATTTGCCCCTTTTTCCGGATTCAGCCAACCAGCCGCAGAAAGGACACAGCCCGGGTCAGGCATGGCACACGGCGCATTTGCCATAAAGTCGGAAATTCCCTGATTATTCAGCGGATCCAGATTCTGCAAGGATGCTGAGGCTCCGGCAGGTGTTCCGGATATTGCATGACAGAGAATGAAATATCGGTCGATTTCCGGTTCCAGTTCGATATAACGGCTGTAAAAATCCTGTGTTTTTTCCCAGAACGGAAAGAGAGCCCCGCCTTTTTCTTCCTGGTGCCATTTATGGCATTTTTCCAGCTCATCCTGAAATTTTTTGGTGATCTCAACATCAATTCCAGGCAGACCTGTCACATCCGGCACACTTCCGCAAACAGCGATTGCATCCCGGATATATTCAGTCAGAAGTTCATTATCATTATTTTCCGCTGTAATCACACCATCGCCGTTCCCGCAGCTGTTCAGAACAAGATTATTCCGGTTCATCACTTGTTCCAGCGTGATCTCATCCTTGTCAGACAAACCAAGATTTTTCAGAATGATATGCGCTGCTGCAAGAATAACATCCGCGCCTTCAGCCGTCTCATTGACAGCCGAAAGTTTAAGAACCGGAGAACCTTCTTCGATTCCAGACGGATCTTTCATCATTCCAAGCAGCCAGGTGATCGCTGCACGCAATTCATCCGGACGGATCCTGTTATTTCTGTCCGTATCCAGCAACGCGAGAAAATCCGGATTGTAAATAATTGAATCCGTCGACATTCCGGTCACAGCCCAATGCGCCGGATCAAGTGCCGCCGCTGCAGAAAGATCCTTCGCCGTCTTGATCACGATCTGACGGCTGCCCGCAATTCTTTGAAATATGGGATGGCGTTCTTTCACTTTTCCACCTTGACTGCATATTGAAGAAAACATATCATCAGGTAAAGGACAAGCCCCTGTACCACAAGAAGAACACTTGTAAAGAGATCCCCTCTCAGCAGCGGCAAAGCTCCCAGACCTGCTATAATAGACAGCAGATGAACCATATTGACTGCGTTGGCACGGCTCAGCCCCATATGCCAGAACCGATGGGAGATGTGATTGTGATCCCCGACGTAAATCGGTTTATGATTCTTCAGGCGGATCAGTACGACCGTCAGAGTATCAAGCAGAGGAATCGTCAGAATAAAAAGCGGGATCAGGATATTCAATTTTGTTGAAGAAACGCCCGGGGTGAAATAGGTCACTTTTGTACTGATGTAGGCAATCAGAAATGCCAGAAAATGACTTCCGCTGTCGCCCATAAACAGTTTTGCAGGATTCTTATTGTATTTCCAGAATCCGAGAGATGACCCCGCCGCAGCAGCAGAAAGAATCGAAACCAGATATTGACCATTCACGATTCCGGCAATCATGAAAAATACAAAAGCAATAAACGCTGTCCCTGCAGCCAAACCATCCATATTATCAAAAAAATTGATGGCATTGAAAATCAGGACAAACCAGAACACTGTCAGCGGAACGGAAACCCATTGCCAGGGAAAAAATGCCGTAATGGATGCCCCGCCCCAGAGAACAACAGCAAGACTGATTGCAATTTGACCAAGCAGTTTCTTCCACGCTTTCATGGAATATTTGTCATCATAAAGCCCGAGAAGCATCGTGGCTGTAATGCAAAGGAACAATACAAGAACCTGTCCTTTCATCAAAATCAGACCATCTGTGATATTCTGAAAACTGTCGCTCAACGGTGTTTTTTTGAAAAACAGCCACAGGATCCCTCCGGCAAGGAATGTGATCCCGAACGACAGATACATTGCCAAACCGCCCAGAAGAGGAGTAGCTTTTTTATGCTGTTTGTGCTGCTCACAGGCAGGAATATCCAAAAAACCGGTCTTGTGTGCCAGCCTCATACAAAACGGAGTCAACAGCAACGCAGAAATAAAAGATATGAGAAAAAAGACAGCACAGACTGCCAAAAATCCATTAAGCATAACAGGAGCCTTTCCGGGTAGTTTAACTATACGGTATTATACTCCCATTTTTATATAATTGCAATCGAACCTCGGAAAAATTAATCTTTTTTTTCTCTGCCAACTTGATTTTTTCAAAGATAACTGTATATTCGACAATGGATATTTTTATATATCCGGTTATTGATAGAATTTCTGTATCAAAAAAAAGTTAAGTCTCAAGAGGATTGGGAGAAGTCTCAATCATCCTCCAAAAAACAAAAAGAGAAAGGGAAAAAATGTTTTCATTACTCAAAAAAACTGTCATTGCAGTTGCATTTGTCATTACTTTTGCAGTTGCTGCTTCACCTGTTAATTATCTCTCCCCCGGTTCGGAAGGCTATGCTTATGTCAACGTATCCAGTCTGTTAAGGGCAAAACCTCTCCAGCAATTCATCCCGATCATCGAAAAAGAACTCCAGAACACTGGATTCAAAGTCAGTGATTTTGATGGTGAACTTGCACTCGGAGTCAATATTTTGTCAAACGGCAACAAGGTCCAGTGCAATATAGATTTCGTTCTCGGTTTCAAAAATGCAATAGCAAAAAAAATCTTTGATCGAATCAAGGCTGCAAATAAAAATATGACTGTATCTTCTGTTGCAGGAAAGCCCTCTCTTTCAGATAAAGATGCCCGCATCATTCTGCAAACGCCCAACACACTTATCATTCAGGTTCATGCAGAAGGAACCAAACCTTTCAACACATTGAGTACAGAAGGCAAAAACCCGCTGAAAGAAGTTGCAAAACAGATCCGGCAGTTTGATCTCGTTATTTACCTCAATGTTGAAAAACTGGCAAAAAAAATGCAGCCGCTTGTCACGGCTGATGATAAAGAAGCAGCAGAGGTTATGGCAAAAATCGATTCAGCATGTATCTTCGCTAAAATCGTGCAGAACGATAAATGCTACGTCAACCTTACCATTAACTGCAAAAATGCAAAAGATGCAGAAACCCTTGCTGCATATATCAGAGTTCTCCTGGATACGACTTCCAGAGAAAATAAGGATTTGAATCCCTTGCTCAGCAAGATCAAATGCGATGTTAAAGGTGACCAAATCATCTGTCAGATATTCCTGGATAAGAACGACATTGATACATTCAAGAATCTCGCTAAATAAACAGTTCCTATCAGGACTGAGACAAAGATTGCTGCCAATTCACTGGCAGCAATCTTTTTTTTTGTTTTTTTTTCAAAATTACTCTTGACAAACTGATATCTTTGTGTTATAATAAATATTGTTGAACATATTGAACTTATTTAACATAAAAACAACTGTGAAACAGCCGGGGATAAAATTATGTTTTCATCTGAAATGACACCTACAACGCTTGCAGATTGTGTTGAAAATCAGCTTTTGAATTTTATGCACCGCAATAATCTCAAGCCGGGCGACACCCTGCCCCGGGAAGAAGAACTGGCTGTTCATTTGAATGTCAGCAGACATATTGTCCGGGAGGGAATCAGCCGCCTGAAAGCTCTTGATCTCGTCGAATCCAGAAAACGGAAAGGGCTTGTGATGAAAACTCCTCACGCTTTTTCCGGACTGAAAAAAATTATTGAAGTCAATATTTTCACAGAAGAAGACCGACGGGAACTGAATGAGATCCGTTTAGCAATGGAGATCGGGCTGTGTGATTTTATCTATCTGCGGAAGACACCCGAAAAAATCAAAGACCTCCGGAAATATACCGGAAGTATTGACTCTTTCCATTATACAGGCGAACAGGAAGTGGAGTTCCATTCCTGTCTGGCAGGTATTGCCGGAAACCGTCAGGTCAGCCAGTTGAGAGATTTGCTGGTAAAAATTTTTGCTGATAAATACCGTATGAAAAATCCGGTGGAAAAGCCGTCAACACATCTTGAAATCTGCGATACGCTGGAACATGGAACGATTGAAGAATTCCGTCAGGTCATGCGTCGGCATTTTGTCAATGATTTCTATAACATAACACATTCTTGAAAGAAAAAAAATAAACCGGGTCCATTGAAAAGTGGATTCTGAATCAGCCGTTGCAGCCAGCACGTTGAACTGCAATGTCAGTGGCTTATTGTCTCAAAAAAAACATTGGAACAGTGTTTTTTTGAGCGGAAAGTCATGCTTGAATATCAAAAATCAATCAGAAAAAAATAAATCATAAAACAGGAGCTGTTGTTATGAAAAAACGATCTGCTGAAAGATGCGGAAGTACGGGACTTTTTGCAAAAATAAGTCTGTTCCTGCTTGTCATGTCAACGATTCTTCTTCCGGTTCATGGAGAAATCACAAAGAAGATCCTTTTTGTTGACGATAACTACTATTCCCAGTATGCCGGAGATACAGCGACAGCAGAACGCTATTTTCTTGCACAGGGCTTCACACCTATGACCGCTCCGGAAATTCTGGATTTCATGAAAAACGGAAAGGCTCCCGGATCCGTCATTTTGAGTTTGACGGATGTAAATCCGAAAATATGGGTGGAACCTTACGATAAAACCTGTGCGGTTTATCAGTATTGCAGCCGGGGCGGACGATTTGTCAATCCTGCCGGAAGCACATTCCTTTCCTTTATCGGAAAAGACGATCTGTTTGGAAAGAAATACGATGCCCATTATCCGAAAAAATCTTTTTTCTATCAGACATTCGGCGTAAATTTTGCGTATGGTTTGAGAGGCAAAGACAGAGTTTTGACAGATACCGGCAAGGCATGGGGACTCAACCGGGATTGGCCCCGCTGGGGAAATTATCTGGATATTGCAGTTTATGCCGATTCTGTAACACCGTTCGTAGTTGCCAAGAAAGGGACTGCCGCGTTGATCTGGCTGAAAAATATTAATAAAGATTATCCGAATTCCGGTTTGATCGGAGCGAGCTTCAACTTGAGAGACTTTCTTCCCATGCTGGAGGCAATCTATAAAGTCTGTCTTTATGATGGAAAACCGATTCTCAGCGTACCGAAAGTCAATTATAAAAAAAGATCAGCCGTAAAAGACTATGTATTAAAAGCGGAATATAACGGTGTCCCCCGTTCTGTTTTTGAACGCGGAGAGACTATTTCTGTGAAGGTTGCGACACAGAAAAAATCTCCGTTCAAAGTTGTTGCAGTTGATTCCGACGGAACTGTTCTTCCGGACTTGAATACCGAACTCTGGAAAGAGGGGGAATACACGCTCCGCTGTCTGGTAAACGGAAAAACTGTTGCGGAAAAGAAAATTTTTGTGGCTGCGAAACGGAAAGTTCAGGAATATCCGATTTTTATCTGGAAAAGTGCCCGCAGACACTTCAAACGGGAAGGTGTGGCTGCAGCGTTCATCGCAAACCATCATTTGAATACAGTAATTGATGATATCCATGAAATGACAGGCAGCAACCTTGACCGTCTCGGGAATGTTGTTGACAACACGCTGAAATATCATCAGTATTTCACAGCCCGGACAAGTATTCTCCGGATGTTTACGGATAATAAAAATGATCAGCTTGTTCTTTACACGGGGAAAGTACATTCTCACGGGGTCAATCATCTTTCCATGAGTTCCCGGGCTGCGGCGGCGGACTTCAAAGTTTATGCCGATCGCCAGTCAAGACAAATCAAACAGCTTCTCGGTCTCAAGGCTCCGAACTTTTACAAATATACGACGGTCAACGATGACGGTTCCATGCTTGGGAACTTTGACTTTCATCCGGCGACCATGACTGATTTTGAGGTAAAAACTGGCATCAAACGTTCTCAGCTCCCCAAATTTGTCAAACAGAAGCACGGATATCATGTCTATCTTCCTGTTGTAAAACCTGGAATCATCCCGTGGAATCACCCGTTCCTGCAGTATTTCAGATATCATACCTCAAATTACAATAAGATCGCAAAAGAAACGGCAAGCGCTTCTCATGGAGTTTTGGTTGGAGATATCGGTCTGATGGCGGGTCCGCTCTACCCGGGAAGAGGATTTTATCCACCGCTCTCCCATACAAATTATCCGACAGTTACCTTCTACAATTATACGTTCTGGTATGCGGCAATTTCTTATAATATTGAGTTTGCCAAAACAGCCGGACGGGACAAGCCGTGGGGGGCTGTTGTTTCGGCTCATTACACCCCATGGGGTGAAGTATTTCAGCGTGGGATCATCTACCGTCTGATTGCCAACGCTCCGCAATTCATCGGGCTCTGGCATCTGGATCAGGGAACTGATTTCAATTTACCCGAGATCCAAAACACATGGAAAGGGACGCAGGAGATCACTGCAAATCTTGCAAAGGCAGGAGCGTTTTACAAACTGCAGAAACCTGTTCGCAGAAAGGCAGCTCTGCTCTATGATATTGCTCAAATCTGTTTCCAGATCGACCATAAAAATGCTTATCCATATTCCCGTTATACGGCATTGGAAAACTTCCGGCGCGCCGGAGGTTCCGCAGATGTCATCAGCTCCGAAGAAGTTGTCGCAGGAGCCCTCAAAAACTATGACCTGATCATTCTTCATGATTGTCAGTGGATGACCGACAAAGTCAGAGATCTTTTGATTGACTATATCAAAAAAGGTGGCAAAGTGATCGGGGACAAATCTGTAAAAATTGATATTCCTGGCATGGAGAAGAGCCCTAATCTTTTCGGAGCCGGACTCGGACATATCGGAGCCGGTTACTGTACGATGAACTTCACAAAGCCGATCAAAAAATATCTGCCGCAAGAAGCCGTAAGCTCCATGGGGATCAACGGAGTTGTTTACAACAATGAAATGCCGGATAAAACCCCGCTTGCATGGGTGATCGACTGCGAAACAAACAAAGAAGCCAGAGAGTGTCAGACAGCCATGAGTAGAAACTGGAATGGCGGGGCATACAAATACCTGACAGCAACTGCAGCAAAGACTGGTCTCCGTGAACATAAGCTCAAAATCAGGGACAATGTCTTTGTTTATGACCTGTTCAATCACAGAGAAGTGCCTGTCATCAACGGAATCGCAACGGTCAAGCTCCGTCTGCTTGATGCAGTTCCGCTGCTTCTGCTGAAAGACAGGATCGTGAAACTGAACGCAACTGTAAAAAATGCAGCAGTTTCCCGAGGCAAACAGGTAACTGTCGAACTCTCTCTTATGGGGGCGGGAAATAAATTGATCCCCGGTATGGTTCCCGCACAGATCAAAGTGATGAAAAACGGAAAAGAACTCTGGGCATACGGTGGAAATGTCATTCTGAAAGATGGAAAAGTTATTTACACTATTACCGTTCCGCAGAATGAATCTGCCGGGGTCTGGGAAATTTCAGCTCTCGAACTTGCCTCCGGAAAAACAGCAAAAACAACTGTCACAATCAAATAAGGATCAGAAAACGATGTTTCACTCCGTAAAAACGTTATCACGAACCGGAAGAAAAGCTCCAGTATTCTTCACTCTCATCGAATTGCTTGTTGTTATCGCCATCATTGCGATCCTTGCCGGGATGCTTCTGCCTGCATTGAACAGCGCAAGAGAAACTGCCCGGGGAACAAGCTGTGTCAACAACATGAAAGAGTGCGGCACAGGGACGATCCTTTATGCTGCAGATTATCAGGATTGGTGTCCGGCATCCCATGTGGGGAATGCTTATGGATATGACTTTTTCCGGGGCGAAAAGGGCGGAAAAGCCAAAAATGTTTATATTCACGCCTTTCATCAGGGCGGCAGTTGGAGTGCCGGAACTGCAGCCACCTGGAAAACGACCTATGCAACATACAGAAAACATGCCGGTGTCATGGCGTGTCCAAGTGTGACAGAACCGAAAACTTATGTGGCTGACTATGCGATCAACTACTGGATCCGGGAATGGGCTGGAACAGGAATGCCCGCCTCAATCGGAACCGCATATCAGGGGTACTGGAAGACAACAAAACTCAGAAGACCCTCCGAAGCCATGGTCTGGGGCGAACCGAACAACTCTTTTTATATTGCCTACGATAACTTTGAGGGAACTCAGGGAGTTGCCTATCGTCATGGCAGCCGCTCAAAGTCAAATGTTGCTCATGGTGATGGCCACGTTGCCACCTATCGTCCGGGCAGTCATCCGACCCGGATCCCCGCAGCAGACCGTCCGGCGCAGGTTCAATAAATATGAAAATCCTGTTTGAACAGCAAAACTTTTTTCATCCCTCAGTGATCCCTTACCGGGGCAAGCTGATGATGGTGATGCAGAAACAGATTGCAATGGATCGTTATGCGGTTCCTGTCTTCACATTTTCCGACAACAACGGTATTGACTGGAGCGAACCGGTTGAGATTTCCACGCTCAAAGGCTGTGAAAAATGCGCCGATTTCCGTCCGCTCCCCCAGCCCGATGACCGAACTGCCGGGATCATCGGATTGATCAAACGCGGAAATGGTTATAAAACAGTATATCTGACTTATGACGGTGAATGGTCCGAGCCGGAGGAGATCGAAGGCATGACTCACGAGGATGACCGGGCTGCCGGAACTCAAATCGCAGTCTCTCCGGATGGGTTGCTGACGATCCCCTTTTTCCGGTTCATTGAGAAGAGATATTTCTCAACCGTTACAAGAAAATACCGGCTGGAAGGGAAAAAATTGATTCATCTGGAAAGCGGAACGCCTTTGGTCAGTACGATCGGACGCGGCTGGTATGAACCTTCCGCGATATGGCTGGACGGTATATACTATCTCACGCTGCGCTGTGATGAGAATTGTGCCATGCTCGCCCGGAGTCTGGATGGATTACATTGGAGCGACCCCGTCAAATGGCAATTTTCCGATGGTTCTCTGCTTGAAACCGGACCGACTCAACAGCACTGGCTCAGAAAAAATGATGAATTATGGCTTGTCTATACCCGTCATGACTCCTCCAATGAAGATTGTTTCCGCTGGCGCACTCCCATGTTTGCCGCGCCGTTCAATACAGAGAAAATGGTGCTGGATCAAGCACGGGAAACGATCATTTTTCCGCGGATGGATCACCGGAACCGCCCGGGACTTCTGGGGAATTTCAACATCACAAATCTTCCGGACAGGGCATATATTTCCGATGCGCTGCTCTGGTTTGACTGGACACCTGACAG
>JAFTJI010000158.1 GCA_017456495.1 Lentisphaeria bacterium
AAAAGCGCTGTTCCCCATACAGGTTGGTAAATCCTTCTGCTATTTTTACTTTAAGATGGCATTTCGATTTTTACATCGTAAAAATCGGAATGCCGCAAAAAGGTTTGGAAAAAAGGGGTGGAGTTTGAGGAGGGGAAAAAGCACTTTCCTCAAAAGGGCTTTTTCCCCTCCTCAAGTAACAACCTTTATTGGGAACAGAGCTAATCGAAAAAAAGAGAGCCGCTGCAAGCCGGAAAAGTTTGCAGCGGCTTTTTTATTGAAATATTTGTTATCTTTCTGCTTCAAACGCTTTATATTTTTCCAGAGCCGTTTGATAATGATCCTTCATTGCCGGATTCGGCTTGACTGTTTCCACAGCACCGCAGAAACATTCAGCAAGAACGGGAAATGGAATCTTTCCGGCACTGTTTGCCGCCCGGAATGCCGCCCCGAGTCCCGCAGAGTTGCTGACACTGATCGTCTCAACATCTGCCTGAAAAACATCGGCGATGATTTGACGGAACCCCTTGCAAGCAGAAGCTCCGCCGGTCAGACGGATCTTCCGGACAGGATCTTTCAGCCAGGAGGTGTGCAGTTTCATGCTTAAAGCCTGAGACTCCAGCAGGGCGCGGATCATTTTATCTGCCGGTTCCGCTTTGCAATCGAAATTGTAGTGAGGTCCCCGAATCAGCTGAAGCGGGGTGGATTCTGCATCGAAATAAGGCAGAATCAAGTGAAGATCCGGGTTTTCCGTTTCCGCAGAGAGTTTGTCGAATGTTTCCCAATCGACTTTGCACTCTTCCCGGACTCTGTCGCGGGCAAGAGAACCGTTGGTGAAACAGATCAGACTCATGAAGCCTCCGGCGGGATTTCCCATGACATGACCGTACCCATCCGGATCGGTGCAGAACTCGTTCATTGTCGCAAAAACCGTATCGCTGGTACCGAGACTGATTCCGGCGATCCCTGCTTCAAAACAGCCGGTTCCGATCAGACTGTTGGGGTTGTCGCCTGACCATACAATGACCGGGATCCCGCTTTTCATACCATACTTTTCAAAGTAAGGAACAAGGGGCCCGGCGATGGTTCCGGAAGCGGCTGCAGGCGGAAGTTTTTGTATCAGTCCCGGCGCAGTAAACTCTGTGATTTCCGCATGATAATCCAGCACGGTCAAGTCCAGAAGATTCATTCCCGCACCGTCACCGTAGTCGATAGGAGCATGTTTTCCGATCAGCACGGAACAGAGAAACGAACTGACGAGATGGATCTTGTCAGTATTTGCATAATCTTCCGGTTGATCCTTGTAAAATTTTCTGATTTGCGGACCGGTGAACCGTTCGGTTGCAGGACTGCCGGTGATTTTCTGCAGAGTTGCGCCGAATTTTGCAGAGAGTTCCGCGCACTCTTCTTTTGTGGAACGGTCCATCCAGATGGGCGAAAGTTTCCGGGAAAAACAGGGCGCAAGCTGTTCTGCAAGGGATTTTTCTGCGGACAGATTCTGCAGAACAGTTTCTGCCTGAGCATTCAGATAAACGGAACCATGCTGTTGTCCGGAACCGGAAATGGCTGCGACTTGATCCAGCGGAACGCCGGAGTCCTGAAAACGTTTCAGCATCAGTTCCAAACCATCCAGCCACATGCGGGGATCCGATTGTTTTATCAGAGGATCCGCCTGTTCCAGAAAACCGTTGGGTGCATTATATTGCGGCAGATCTTTTCCGAAATTTACAGCAGCCTCTGCAACAACTTTTTTCTGAGCGGGATCAATGATGATACCCTTGACCCCCTGAGTGCTGGAATCAATTCCAAGATACAGCATGGTCGATCCTCCCGGTTCAGCGGGTGAGTTTTACATCGGAAAGCCCGCACATCTGCCGGATGCTTTCCAGATCGGCGGCAGACTGCGACGGTGCATCGACCGGGACCGTGATCCGGCGAGCCAGTTCCAGTGTCATGGCGAGGGCTGTGGTACAGTCAACGATAAACTGTTTCCGGGAGTTGATGGCATCTTCCGGCGTTCCTTCCGCCCGGAGCATATGGCAATCGTATTCGATGACACCTTTCCAGCCGACGCGGTTCAGGGCGTTGAAGAGCATAACGGTTTCTTTCAAACCTTCGGGTCCGATCAGGGGCGGGAAGTCATTGTCGAACTGCGCCTTGATCTGGCTGCCGAAATGCAGGAATTTCAGCTTGTTCATGCTGCAAAGATAGCTGACGGTCATGACTGCGTTCATCAGAGCCATGCTTTCATGCTGAAGAAGTTCCGGGTTGACGCCCCAGAAATCGGGTTCTTTGAGTTTGCCGTAGATAAAGCCGACAGCGTGACCGCTGGTGGGCAGGAACATTTGTCCGCGGGGTTCGTTGGGCTTGGGTTCGACTGTTGCCGCAACATAGTTGGTCATATTCTTTTCGCGGATGTAATCGGTAACATGGTTGAGCCCTTCTGCCAGCCAGTCGTAGACTTTATCCCACTGGGTGATGACAGGGACTTCAAAGCCGTCGCGGGCGACCCAGTAAATATAGTATTTAGCTCCGAAGAACTGACCGATACGGAGAGTGCGTTCCACTTTCAGACGTGCCAGACGGCGGATCTCCGGATCCGGATTGCAGAGACCTCCATCGCGGAAAATAGGGTTGCCATGGAGACTGCAGACGGAGGCATGGACTTCCACGCCGGCATCATCAAGGATCGTTTTGATTTCACGGAGTTTTTTGTAAACGGGGCTTGCAGGGTCGAGGTCATCTTCCGGATTTGCCGGATCCCAGGGGACGAGGTCATCGTCATGATAACTGGTTGCTTCGATGTAACCCTGTTTTCCTGCCCATGCAAGGATTTTTGCGACTTCGATGGAGTCGAGTTTCTGCATGACGGGACCGCCGAAGGGGTCGGAGAGAGGGGAACCAACGCACCAGAAAGGCATGGAACGTTTTGTGACACAGTCGAGATTGTAATCCATAAATATACTCCTTAAAGTTTTCTGTCTGTAATTAGTATATACCCGTAAAAAGAATTGTAAATGGATAAAAGTATCAAAAATATAGATAAAAAAGTCAATAGCAGGAGAGACAAATCTACAGTCGTAAAAAATGACAAAATATGTCAAAAAAAAACAAAATACTGCAAAAATGAAAAAAAGGTGAAATGATTGTTTGACATTTTCTTAACTGATAGTATATTAAGTATCATTGACTCCAAAAAAGGTTTTTTGGGGGAGTAATTCAAGAAAGTAATTTGTTACTAAAAAAAATTAAGGAGGAATGTAACATGAAGTTCGGTCTCTTGAGTGTCATTTTCTTGTTCTGCTGTGTCAGTGTCTTTGCAGGTCCGCTGGACTACAGTGTCTAAAACAGACTTGATGAGCGTGGTGTCAAGTATTCAACAACCAAGGATAACAACTTCCGCCTTATTAGAAAAACAGAAAATGGAAGAGATCAGCTGGTTTTGATTTTCTCCACCCCTGAAAAATACAAAGGAATGCAGATCCGTGAAATCTCCAGCGTTGGTTTTGTTGGAAATCTCACACCTTCCATCGCCCGTGAAATGCTGAAACGCACCGGTTCCATCAAACTTGGCGGCTGGTCTATGTTCGTTGGCAGCAATGGCAAAGATTATGCTTCCTTCTCCATTAAGTTTGTTGACAGCGGTGTCAGTGCTGAACAGCTCGAAATCTTTGTTGATTTCGTTGCAAGTGTTGCAGACAAACTTGAAAAAGATTTCCTCCAGAGCGACAAACTCTGAGAAACTTTTCCAGATACTATCGCAGTTCAGGGAGTGAGATGCAAATCTCACTCCTTTTTTTTATTTATGCGTACTTTTGATCTTGACCGTTTTTTTATTCAGAGGTAATTTCAAAAGTCTTCAAAAATGTCAGAAAATTCTTGTTGCGATCTGTAAAATGGGGCGTTTTCGGTTTATCCTCCATAGCTTCAGCGAAGGAGGATGGTAGCCACGCTCAATCTACCATTTTCAGCTCATCAACAATTTTTTTTCAGACAAATTTTGCCGGACTCTTGAAATTACCTCATTCAGAAAAAAGTTAAGTTTTTTTTTCAAAACAATGCTTGAAATTCTATAAAGCAGTGTTATTGTGCAAAGTCAGGATAACAAATAAGAGAAAGGGGTTGTAATCGTGAAAAAAAATTTATTGTTTGCTATGTTTTTCAGTATTTCTGTTTTTGTGTCTGCTCAGGTAGAGGTATCTATTTCAGGAAAGAAAGGGGATGATTCTCTTGTTTTCCAGAATTTTAACGGCAGTGCAGAGATGCGGAGTCAGGTGGAGCGTGATTTGCGGAATTGCGGCTGGTTTGAGATCCAGCAGCGAGGTGTTGCCAATTTTATTGTGTCCGGTTCATCCAGCGGAAATCAGGTAACTCTTGTTCTTTCTGACGGTGCCGGGGCTGAAATTACACGCGTGACTGCAAGAGGTGCAACACCGGCAGAGGCTTCTCACCGGGCAGTGGATGCTCTCCTGAAGTTTATTTATAAAGTGGATGGGATCTGCAGTTCTAAAATTGTTTTCACAGCAGAGATTTCCCCCGGACAGAAAGAAGTTTATATTTGTGACTATGACGGCAGGAATTTCAAACGGATCACCCGCAACCGGGGGCTTTCCCTGGATCCGGTTTGGTCGCCCGATGGACGGTCTATCGTTTACAGTTATATCGGAAAGGCATATACCGTTTTGATGCAGCACGACATTCGTTCCGGGAAAGCAAGACAGCTTGCGAAATTCAAAGGATTGAATGCAGGCGGTGCGATTTCTCCTGATGGAGCCTATGTTGCCCTGGTCCTCAGCAAAGACAATCAAGTCGATCTTTATGTGCGCCCCCTTAATGGCGGGACCCTGCGGCGACTGACCCGGGACAAAGCTGTAGAGGCTTCTCCCTGCTGGTCTCCTGACGGCAGGAGCATCTGTTATGTCTCTGATGCCGGTACAGGAAGACCCCGTCTTTATATCATCTCTGTCAGCGGCGGACGTCCGAGACGTCTTTCCGGCAGCTTTGCCAGCGAAAGTGTGTCTCCGTCATGGGGAAAGGATGGTAAGATCACTTATAGCGGAAAGGCTGGAAACTTCTCCGTCTTTGTTGCAGATCCGAACGGTGTTGCGGCACGTACTCCCCGCCAGCAACTCGGTCAGATCACCCGTACCGGAGGGGATTGGGAAAGTCCCTCCTGGGCACCGGACAACCGGCATTTGGTCTGCTCCCATAACGGCGGACTTTTTATCGTTGACACCTGGACCGGAAAATCCCGTCAGATCGTTGGTGGAAAATCCAAGTGCACACTTCCCGATTGGTCGCCGTTGCAATGACGTACGATATTGAATGGCTTAACTCCACCGGGTTCTTTACGATCAAACTCGGGTTGACCAGAATTGAGCAATTTCTGGAACGGCTGGGGCGTCCTCAGGACGGTTTGCGTTTTATTCATGTGGCGGGCAGCAACGGAAAGGGGTCCGTCTGTTCCCTGACAGAATCTGCGTTGCGGAAAGCCGGGTTCAAGACTGGTTTTTTCTGTTCTCCGCATCTTGTCAAACTGAATGAACGGTTCCGGATCAACGGGGTTCCGATTGATGACGAAACTTTTATCCGGGCTGCTGAAACTGTCCGGAAAGTTGTTATGGATATGCGCGCGGAGAATAACTCTCCCACATATTTTGAGATCACGACAGCCATCGCCCTTATTGTGTTTCAGTCAGAGAACGTGGATTTTGTTCTGTGGGAAACCGGGATGGGCGGACGGCTTGATGCAACGAATGTTGTTATCCCGGAAATTTCCATCATTACGGGGATCTCGCTGGAACATACGGCTTACCTCGGATCGACTCTTGCAGAAGTCGCGGGCGAAAAAGCTGGAATCATCAAGCCGGGGGTTCCGGTCGTCTGCGGTCCCATGCCGGAAGAAGCTCTTGCTGCGATCCGGAAACGTGCCGCTGAACTGAACAGCCCTTTGGCTGCTGTTCCTGCTTATGAAGGCGCATACCGGATTGATACGGAACGCCGCTGTCAGGAGATTCAGATCGAAGAAAAACGGTTCCTTGTGAGCCTGCCGGGAACATATCAGCGGAATAATGCTTCAACGGCATACTATGCGCTGAAGTATCTTGCTTCAAAGTTCGGATTTGATTTTTCAACTGCTCTCAGCGGTTATTCGGAAGCCCGCTGGAGTGCCCGTTTCCAATTTGTTGAAGAGAAGAATCTTCTGATTGACGGTGCTCATAATCCGGAAGGAGTTCAGGCACTGGCATCCGCTTTGAGAGAGTTTTACCCAGGTAAGAAGTTCCATTTTATTGCCGGATGTTTTGCAGATAAAAATACGGATGAAGTCGTTGCCGCGTTTGCACCATTGGCAAAAGATACTGCATTTATCGCGTTTGATGGTGCCGGAAGAGAGACCTGTTCTCCGGAACAGCTTGGCGGGCTGTTGGAAAAATACGCGCCCGGAACACCGTGGAAAGAAGGTTCGCTCGTCACTTGCCTGCAAACGCTTCCGGATCCTGAGTGCATGACTGTCTTATGCGGTTCTCTTCATATGTGTGGTGAAGTTCTGGAGCTGTTGAACCTGCCCGGTTGAGCATCTTTTATTTTTCATCCCGGAAATCTTCAAAGGTTCCGAACGCGTTTGTATCCGGTCTTTCTCCATCAATATAATCCATGAAGGGAAGATCTTTGATCTCTTCATAATCAACATCTTTCACAGCAACGCGTCCGCCATCCACAATGACGGACCCGTTTGTGGGATGCACGACCAGTAACGGCTTTGTTGTTGTCCGCATATAGATTTGCCGTTTTTCCAGTTTTCCATCGAAGTTATATCTGTAATAGATGAAGACTTTTGGATTGACATGAAGCATAGCGTGGAAGCGGGCAGTGGCATCGACCAGCAGTTCCGGGCGGTATTCAGACCCGAGATCAAATCCCAGACGCTTTACAGCATAAACTTTATTATCATCTTCCACAACCAGAAAATAGATCCTTGCAACGCCGTTGTTAAAAATCTTGACGCTGTAAGTTCTCGTGGGGATCTTTTCCGAAAAACTGCGTTTTCCTGTATAGTCCGGCACACCGAAGGTTCTGGTCCAGTACTGAGTTCCATCATCGACCCGGAAAGTTGTCTCGTTGGAACGGTATCTCTTGGAGAATCTCGGATGTTTCAGGGTTGCGGTTACAGTGTAATCACCGCGCTGCTGCAGAGGATAGAAGTTTGCAAGATTAATCACAAGCGTTCTTGTTTCGCCCGGTTTGAGTATGATTCCGGACAGGATCGTTTTTTTATTGGAATATCTGGTGAGAAGTTTTCTTCCTTTATGGTAGATGATAAAATCCAGCTCTCCGCGTAATTTTTCGTTTTGTCCGAATGTGATCGGCATAGAAGAGTAGTTTTTGAGATAGACCCGGAGACGGACCGCATCATATTTCATGAAATCCGTATGGCTTGGCTTGATATTGATCGTGATCTGTGCAGAAAGCTGGATTCCGGCAAGCAGCAGAAGAAGTAAGATAATCTTTTTCATAATAACATTGTCCTTTATTCAGTAAGTTCAACGTAAGTTACATCACAAATGTTCTCTTTTCAAATGAAAAAGGAAAAAATCCGGAATTTTAGACATTATATTACTGAAAAATATATTTCAATTCCCCCTTTCCGGTGAATATATTTGAAAATGAAGAAACGTTATGCTATATTATTCTTAAAGCATTCAGCAAAGCACTACTGATTTTTTTCGATTCTTAAAATAAGGAACAGGATTATGAGCGAAAAAGCCCTCAAAGCAGCCATGGACTTCATGGAAAATGAAAAACAGTTTCATCTTGGATTTCTTCCCACAGAACAGTCCAGCCCGATTACTCGCGGTTTGGATGCAAAGTTCGCGTCTTCCTGCGAAGCGGGTGTCCGCAATCTTCAGGAAGTTGACCGCAATGTTCTGGAAATGGCGAAGCGGATCTTTGCTTCAGCCGAGTTCAAAAAACTGGTTGATGAAGGGGAAAACGTTCTTCGGAACGGCGGGAAAGTTGTCTTCTCCGGCTGCGGTGCAACGGGCCGTCTGAGTATTCTTCTTGAGTGCATGTGGCGCGATTGCTGTGCAAAAGATCCTGCTGCAGCTGCTTATTCCAATCAGGTTTTCAGCATCATGACCGGCGGCGATTATGCACTGGTCAAGTCTGTTGAATTTTTTGAAGATTATCAGGTTTTCGGTCGGCGTCAGGTTCAGGAAATGGGTATGGGCGCAGATGATATGCTGGTTGCCATTACCGAAGGCGGAGAAACTTCTTCCGTTCTCGGATCCGTCTTTGAAGCTCTTGATCGCGGCGCAAAAGTCTTTCTGATGTTCAACAACCCCGCAGATCTTCTGGCAGAACATCTGGAACGTTCCCGGAAAGCCATCCGCGATCCCCGTGTCTGCGTGCTGGATCTCCACTGTGGTCCCATGGCTCTTGCCGGTTCCACCCGTATGCAGGCAACCACCTCTGAACAGCTTGTTGCCGGAGGTGCTCTGGAATCCATGATGTGCCGTCTGACCGGAAAGCCCCAGACAGATTACGCTGCAGAGTTCGGCGCACTTCTTGCCCAGCTGGAAAGCCCTGAAGCCGTCAAAGGTATCGCTGATTACATCGCCTTTGAAGCTGATATCTACCGCAAAAAAGGATTGATTACCTACTTTGCAAACGACTATCTGCTGGATATCTTTACCGATACCACGGAACGTTCTCCCACATTCATGCTGCCGCCGTTCCGCAAGAACGATGATGATGTCTCTCCCCGTCCCTGGGCTTTTGTAAAGAATCCGCTTTACACCACCGAAGAAACCTGGCTCCGCGGTATGAACCGGAAACTCCGCTGTCTGGAATGGGAAGTCAAAGATTATATCGATATGAACATCCCGGAAAGCATCTGCAGTAATCCTCCGAAGATCCGCAGCACTGAACTCCTGAAATTTGAAGTCGGCTGCGAACGCCCTGAAGACCGTTCTGTGACCGGAAACGATGCCGCTGTTCTGATCACTGTCGGCAATGCTCCCTGTCCGGCAGATCTGAAAGATGGTTTTGCCAATGTGAAGGCTCCTTTTGCCACAAGAAAATATCTTGCTGTCGGCGGTTCCGCTGAAGCAGATTTCTCCGTTCCCTGCATTGTGAAAGAATCCCCCTTGCACCTCATGGGGCACATGGCGGTCAAGCTGGTTCTGAACACCGTTTCCACCGGAGTCATGGCAGTTCTCGGACGCATCACAAGCAACTGGATGAGCTGGGTGAATGTTTCCAACAAGAAGCTGATGGACCGCGGCATTCGCCTGATCTGTGAAATCGGCGGTGTGGATTACAAAACCGGTTGTATCATGATCTACGAAGCTGTGGAAGAGTTGGAAAACAACTACAAAGCATCCGAAGAACAGGTTTCCGTTGTTCAGCACGTTCTGAACAAACTGAAAAAATAAGTTCTTTCAGACTGTAAAAAACGGGGCTGCTGTAAGAGATCAAAATCTTTCAGCAGCCCCGATCGTTTTCAGAATGAGTTGATTTTATTTTCTGTCGATGGTGAGCTTCTGATCTTCAACCATCAGAGAGATCTTTCCGGTAATGGGATGGAAAATCCCCTGTTCATCTGCGAACTGCAGGAACTCTTCCGGATAGGTGAAGGCAACCTCTTTTGTTTCACCCGGTTCAAGTGCGATTCTGACAGACCCGGCGAACTGTTTTAACGGTTCCCAATCTGCACCGTCTTCGTGCTTGAAGAAGAAGAGAACCGCAGTTTCTCCGGTACGGGAACCGGTGTTTTTAACTGTGACCTTGCAGGAGATCCCATCACTTGCAGAAACGGTTTCCGGAGCAGTCAGACCGCTGTATTCAAACGTTGTGTAGCTCAAGCCGTAACCGAAAGGATAAAGAATATTCTCATTGCAATAGCGGTAGGTTCTGCCCTGCATGGAATAATCTGTAAATTCCGGCAGACACTCTGTTGATTTGTAGAATGTCAGCGGGAGCCGTCCGGAGGGATTGACTTTTCCGGTAATGATATCTGCCGCAACTCTGCCGCCTTCCGGGCCGGGATAGAATGCCTGAATGACTGCGTTCATCTGATCTTCCGGTATCGCCATTGCACTTCCGGAACAGCTGATGAGGATCATCGGTTTCCCTGTAACAGAAAGCCGTTCCAGAAGAACTTTCTGCTGGTCGGAGTATTCCAGACGGAGTTTATCGCCCTGCGCTTCGGCAAACTTTGAACCTGCTTCGCCTTCAAACTCAGGAGTCAAGCCCATACAGAGGATCACAAGATCTGCATTTTCAGCGGAAGAGACAGCTTCAGCCAGACGGTCATTGGGAAGAGCTGCGACTTCTGTGCGGTCACCGATGATCTCGCTGCCAAGAGCGTAGATGACCCTGTCTTCTCCGAACGCTTCCTGCAAACCGTCAAGAAGTGTGATATATTTACTGGCAGTTCCGCCGTAATTTCCGCGCAGGAACTCAATATCCCGCGCTGTAGGACCGATGACTGCGATCCGGTTGATCTTCGCCGGATCAAGCGGAAGGATCCCGTCATTTTTCAGAAGAACCATACTGCGTTCAGCGATCATCCGGGAGATGTCGCGGTACTCTTTACATTCCAGACGGGTATAATCCGGCAGTTCATGGGAGTCGAACATACCGAGCTGGAACTTCAGGATCAACTGGTTCCGGACTGCCCGGTCAATATCTTCTTCTTTCAACAGTCCGCGGTCGTAGGCTTCCCGGAAATGTTCTGTTGCCTGATCGTCCACTTCGCAGCAGACATCGACCCCGGCAGAGATTTCCATAGCCAGAGCCTCCGGAATATCCTTGCAGCGTTTGTGTGCAGCAACCAGAAAAGCCGCTGTACCAACATCAGTTACGGTAACACCATCGAATCCCCAATCATCCCGCAGCATATCCTGGATCAGAGAACGGTTAACGGACATGGGCGTTCCGTTGACAGCGTTGTAAGCGGTCATAAAACTCTTTGAATGGCTGTTTTTCAGACAGTATTTGAACGCGTAGAGGTAAGTTTGTGCCAGATCCTGAGCGGAAACTTTGGAATCGAAACCGCCTCTGCCGCCTTCGGGACCGGAGTGGACCGCAAAATGTTTCAGCGTAGTGCTGCAGCGCATGTGTTCGGGGTCTTCACCCTCAACACCTTTGACAAATGCCGTACCCATAAGAGCTGTCAGAACCGGACACTCTCCATAAGTCTCATGACCGCGTCCCCAGCGGGGATCCCGGAAAATATTGATATTCGGAGAGTACATGGTAAGTCCTGCATAGATTCCGTGTTCTCCGTGTTTGACAGCATAGCGGTGTTTGATCCAGGCTTCATCCTGAATGACTTTCCCCATCTGGTAAGCATAATCCGGAGTAAATGTTGCTGCGACGGCGATCGCCTGGGGAAACATGGTTGCTTTTCCGTTTCTTGCGACCCCGTGAAGAGCTTCGTTCCACCAGTGGTAAGAGGGGATATTCAAACGGGGGATCGCTTCATTCACCATATTCAGCTGGCTGAGTTTTTCATCAAGCGTGAGCTGAGCGAGCAGGTCTTCTGCCCGTTCTTTTGCGGTAAGGGAACTGTTCTGATAAGGTCTCATGGGATTTCCTTTCATTTAGAGGCAATTTCAAAAGTCTTCAAAAATGTCAGAAAATTCTTGTTGCGATCTGCAAATGGAGCGTTTTCGGCTTGTCCTCCATAGCTTCAGCGAAGGAGGATGGTAGCCACGCTCAAACTACCATTTCCAACTCATCAACAATCTTTTTTCAGCCAAATTTTGCCGGACTT
>JAFTJI010000159.1 GCA_017456495.1 Lentisphaeria bacterium
GTCCTGAGGATATATTTTGACCCCGCAATTTTTGAGTGCGCCGATGATCCGTTGATTTTCGGGTGCGTTTGCGCCCCTGTCGCTGCCGCTTGTTTCGATTCCGAAAGAAGCCGCCATCTGAGCCAATGCGCTCATGCCGATCCCGCCGACTCCGACAAAATGAATTGAATCCGGTATTTGTTCCATGATCGAAAATCCCCTGATAATTGAGAAGTTCAGATGTAATATAATTCTGCCCTTGGAAAAATCAAGCAATTTTTTTGCACAGATTCCCGGAATCTTCCGATAGGATTTGTTTGTTGTATAGTGCAAATACGGATAAAATAATATCGTTTGCGGATTGAAAATTCATTTTTCCGGTATATAATAATCTCAGCATATACTTTTTAATCATTACAGAATATGGAGAGAAAAATGAAGGTTTTGACAGCAGCACAGATCGGGTGCGGAAAATTCGCCCAGTCTCAGGATTTTCCAAACATGACCAGTCATCCAAACGTAAAACTCAAATGGGCTTGCGATACCAACCTGGAACAGGCAAAAATGGTCGCAGAACAGTTTCATGTTCCCTGCACAACCGCTGATTTCATGGATGTGATCAACGATCCTGAAGTGGATTTTATCAAAATCGCCACCAGTCATGAAGCTCATCTCCCCATTATCGAAGCCGCTGCAAAAGCCGGAAAACATATCTTCTGCGAAAAGCCCATGGCTATGAAAGATGAAGAAGCATTCAGAATCATCCGTGCAGTCCGCCGCGGGAAAGTCAAACTTTGCGTTGACTTGAACCGCCGTATGTCTCCCGCTCTTCAGGCTCTCCGCGCAAAGTGGCTGGAACACGGAAAAGATCCCAAGCACAATCCATGGCGTTATATTCAGACCGAACGCGAACCTCTGCCGGAAGAAAATCTTCCTCACTTGAATATCCGTATTCAGGACGAAAGTTCCTCCTATGGACTGGGGCATCTTGACCCGCTGACCGGCGGCGGCGAAATCATCGGTGAAAGTGTTCACTGGCTTGATGTCGCCTGCTGGTTCTTTGCTCCTGCCCGCCCGGTTGCCATTACTGCATGGGGGTCCAGCCGTCTTTCCCACGGGATCTATCTCAAGTTCGATAACGGCGCATCCATGACTCTTGACTTCTCCTGTTCCGGAACTTTTGACTTCCCGAAAGAGATGTTTGAAGTCACTCACAATGCCGCATTGTTCCGTTCTCTTTTCTTTGTGGAAAACAACTACTACGGTTTCCCCGATGCGAAGCCGGAATACTTTGCGATGCAGCATGGTTCTGCAAAGTCTCTGGCAGAATACATGGAACAGTACAAAGCCCGCGTTTCCGGCGTGGGAAATATGAGGGATATAGAAAATTCCAAGCCGTTCATGGTCGACAAAGGACACCGCGCAATGCTGGACGGTTTTGTGAACGCCATCATCAATGATGAGCCGTCCCCCTGTGATGAAATGGCTGGATACCTTTCTGTCTATCTCGCCCGCCGTGCAATTGAATCTGTGAACCTTGGAATGACACTTCCTCTGCCCATCGAACAGGTTACGCCCTGTATCGTCTGATCGGACAGATGTCATTACGCCTTTCAAAAGAGGTACAGAATATGACAAAACGAGTAGGATTCGGAATTATTGGAGCCGGGGCGATCTCCGCATTTCACGCCAGCTCTATGGCAAACCTTGAAAATGTCAAACTGGTCGGTTTTTACGATCCTGTAAAAGCTGCTGCCGAAAAACGTGCCGCTGAGTTCAATTGCAGGGCTTATGATGATTTCGAAGCGTTCCTGGCAGATCCTGAGATTCAGGCTGTGACCATCGGGATCCCCACCGGTCTGCACGGGAAAGTTGCTATTCAGGCAGCGAAAGCCGGAAAACATATCCTTTGCGAAAAACCGTTGGAGATCACACCCGGTCTCTGCGATGAAGTCATTCAGGCTTGTGAAGAGAACAATGTTCTGCTGGCAACTGTGTTCCAGAGCCGGTTTACGGAATCCATTCAGAAAGTGAAAGCCGCAGCCGATGCCGGACGTTTCGGAAAGATGATCCTTTCCAGCGTACAGGTGCGCTGGTACCGTGATGCCGATTATTATGGAAAATCCCCCTGGCGCGGAACGTGGAAAATGGATGGCGGCGGTGTGCTGATGAATCAGTCGATCCATACTGTCGATCTTCTGCTGTATCTGAACGGCGATCCTGCCGAAGTTTCAGCCTTTGCCGGAACACTCACCCACGATATTGAGGTGGAAGATACTCTCTGTGCCGCTGTCCGTTATAAAAACGGCTCTATGGGAACCATTGAAGTCAGCACAAGCTGTGCTCCGGGATTCCCGCGCAGGTTGGAATTTTCCGGCAGCAAAGGCTCCGTGACCATTGAAGAAGATCAGATCGTCCGCTGGAGTTTTACAGAACCTGAGCCCGGAGATGAGGTTGTGGCAAAGCCTTTTGACGGCAATGCCGGGGGAGGGAGCAATCCCACGAATATCCGTCCGGACAGTCACTCTGCCCAGATCTCTGATTTGGCAAATGCCATTTTGAATGGCGGTAAGCCCATTCTGGATGGCGTGGAAGGAAAACGGGCGGTCTCATTTATCCATGGGATATACGAAGCCGCCCGTACAGGGAAAAAAGTAGTTTTTTCCTGATTGTTGAGGCAATTTCAAAAGTCTTCAAAAATGGCAGAAAATTCTTGTTGCGATCTGCAAATGGAGCGTTTTCGGTGGTTACCCTGTGGGTAGCCACGCTCAAACTACCATTTCCAACTCATCAACAATCTTTTTTCAGCCA
>JAFTJI010000160.1 GCA_017456495.1 Lentisphaeria bacterium
CAAAGATCAAATATACAGATGTGCTGAAAGCTGAAGATATTACAGCTTTAGGGTTAACGATCCGGAACGATGGTGTTTTGCTGCTTTCCGGAGTCCGGAAAGACGGTGTTGCGATTCCTGTTGCCAGAGCTTCGGACAAGCATATGGAACAGCTTTTCAAAGATTCTTTGACGATTGCAAAAAAACTAGGTGATCTGCCGATCATCACTATCTGAAGGAGAAAAAATCATGGATATTATCAAAAGACTTCAAGATGTTCTTGACCGTTCCGTTGAATCAGGCGAAGAGTGCGGCTGCCAGCTGACGGTTTACCGCTACGGTGAACTGTTCTGCGATCTTGTATCAGGATATACATCTGCAGACAAAACAAAAAAAGTCGATACAAAAACGCTCTTTCCGGTGTTTTCCGTCGGGAAAGGTGTCTGCACAACAATGATGCTGATTCTGAAGGATCAGGGCAAACTTGATTACGATGATCTTGTTGTTGATTTCTGGGATGGTTACGGTGTAAACGGCAAGGAGGGGACAACGATCCGCAATGTTCTTTCTCATCGTGCCGGACTTTATGAAGTGCCGCCGCATTTTCCCTTTGAAGATCTTTACAACTGGGAAAAAGCCTGTATGCTGATGCAGAATGGCACACCTAAAGATACTATTGGCGGTGTTCACCACTACCATGGTTATACTTATGGGATTCTGACAGGACGTCTTGCAGAATTGGCTGACGGAAGATCATTCAATCAGATTCTGAAAGAAGAAATCGTTGATCCGCTTGGACTTGACGGAATGTATTTCGGAATCAACCGGGAACAGTTTGATAATAATATCGCATTCCTTGATGCAACAGGGCATGATCCCAATGATTCCAGACTGACCCATAATGAATTTTATCTACTGAATGGAATGAATCCGTCAAGCAACGGGTGTATCAATGCTCATTCTCTTGCAAAGATGTATGCTTCACTGATCGGCAGCGGCATGGACGGGATCCGTCTTGTCAGCGAAAAAACGATAGAAGAAGCCACAGTTCCCTGCCGGGCTCCCGGCGACAACGATATGCGGAACTGGGACCGTTTCGGTTTGGGCTATGCCCTTTGCGGACCGCTGGGAAATTACGGCAGAATGTTCGGACACGGCGGTGCTTGCGGGGCTGAAGGTTTCGCGGATAAAGAAACCGGCTATGCAATCGGATTCACCAAAAATAAACTCAATAAAACCCATCCGAACCATCCGACCCGGAACGAAATTTCCAAGGTTCTCGGCTTGCCCGAACGGATCTGGTAACATATCAAAGAAGAGTTAAAACAACAGCCTGGACGGGAAAGGTTGCGATATCAAACGCCAGCGGAAGGATGGAAAACAGAACTCTGGCGCAGTTGATGCCGATCCCGTTCCAGTAACGCTCTTCTTCCCGTATCTTATCCGGCGGGAGATAGCGTTCTCCGCCCGGGTGAATCATCGCAACAGTGATGTGGTAATAATCGCCAAAATCAACGGTTTTCAGTGGCACGCAAAGATTCCAGTCATTGTTCCCCCGGTAGAACCAGAAAGGTTTCCGGAGCAACTGAAAATCACCGGGAGTCACCTTATAGGGATGAACGGATTCCGGAAGACCGGCAAAAGAGTAGTTCAGATTTGTATTTTTTGCGGTAACCTGACCGTTTCTCAGTTTCACTGCGACCGGCTTCGCATTTTTATCAACTTTCACGGCAAAGACCGGCAGGTTTCCTTTGGCTGGATATTTCAGCGTTCTGGTAATCTTACTCTCTGATGGGTATCTTCTGCTGAAATCATAAGGCAGCCAATATTCTTTCAGGCTGCCTTTTTTTTCGACATAAACAGTTTTATGTTCCGTAAAGTTGTTGTCTGTTGTTGTGCGGATCGACACCTGCATATCTTTCGGGTCCCAGCGGAACGATTCTCTGCCCATATTATTGAGGGTGAGAACCGTTGTGCAGGAACAACACAGCAGGCAGATGAAAGCTGCAGTGAACAACAAAAAAGTTTTACGGAACACGCTTTTCATAAGCTGTTCTTAATTTTCTTCATACGTTCAGCGGCGAAAAGCAGACAGCGCGGGACATGGAAGAACGTCTTCCACTTACCGCCCTTGAGGGAATGGGTGATATTGCCCTGACGGTCACAGTATGCGAACCATTCGCCATAATCCGGATCCGGGAAATGAGCCCACATCCAGGCATCGACTTTTTCGAACCACTTCAGGAATTTTTCATCTTTGGAAACGCTGTAAGCATAGAGACATGCGAGGGTCGCTTCGTTATGCACCCACCAGAGCTTCATGTTATGCTGCAGTTCCAGATGGGGTTTTCCGAGGGCATCCATAAAATAACAGATTCCGCCGTATTCCTTATCCCAGCCGAACTCAAGGGTGTTGGAGATGATGTTCAGGATCCCTTTGATCTTTTCTTCTGAACCGGGAACATTTTCCAGATAGTTGAGGAGGAACCACATAGCTTCCAGAACGTGTCCGGGATTCATCTGGCGTCCGATACTGCTTTCCAGATCGGGCTTGTCGCTGTCGACAGGCATATTTTCAAAAACAAGACCGAACTCCGGAGAATAGAACTTATTCAGCACCATATCAACAGCGGTATCCATGGCATCCTTGAACTGATCTCCGCCGAGACATTCGTTCATGATCAAGCCCAGATTAGCCATCATCATATAGTGACCGAGAGAGAGGTAAGCGGTTTTTCCTTCCATGGATTTGTTCCACTGAAGGGCACTGTTTCCGGACTTTGCACGTTTGAGATAGTTGTTCATTGCCTCAACCGCTGCATCGGCATGGATCTGCTTTCCGGTGATTTTGTAAAGTTTTGCGCCGCCCATTGCTGCGAAGCAGTCAGAGAACAGACTGTAGGGAGCCATTGCAGGAACGCCTTCGCGGTTGATAGCGAAGTAGTACATTCCGTTTTCATCTCTGCCGTGTTTGTACAGAAAATCGAATCCTTCTTCCGCGATTTTCACAAATTCCGGATTTTTATTTCCGGAGAGATAGATCTCAGCGAACATATAAACAATACGCCACTGCATCCACATATATTTTGTGGTGTCATAAACGGAACCGTCGCGGTCAAGACTTGTAAAATAACCGCCGCATTCTTTATCGACACAATGATTCATCCAGAAGGGGATCACGCTGTTGTTCAGCTCATTTTCGTACTTGTTGATATATTTCTGCCAATCCATAAAAACTCCTTGTTTGTGATTGAGACAACGCGGTAAGTTACAACTGAATTGAATATAAATCAAGCTCCTTTGAAAAAAAACAGTGAAGAAAAAAAGCAAAACTGTCATGAAACAGCAGAAAAATGAACGGATTACACAGGTTTTCTGCTTGAAAAAAACAAAAAATGGATTAAATTATTCCGATTAGAGGTAATTTCAAATTAACCGGAAATCAGGATCATGCAGAACAAGGAAAAGAACATAACTATCGTTGATGTTGCCAAAAAAACTGGTGTCAGTATTGCAACGATCAGCCGGATCATCAACGGCGGTACCGGCTTTTCCAAAGAGACGGAAAAAAAAGTCTGGAATGTGATCCATGAACTTGGTTATGAACCGAGCCGGCAGGCACGGGTCATGCGGAATGGAAAATCACCCGAACGGTTGAAAAACAATCTCATTATGCGGATCGTTAACAGTGGGAACTCTATCGAAGATGAAGTTCCGGCAGACACTGCTTGCAGCATGGCATATTTCAATTTGCTTGCACAGAAAAAAGGGTTGTTTACAACAAATTATCTTTACAATTCTCTTTCGGGATTCCGCTGTCCGCTTCTGTTGGATAAAATCGTTGACGGTGCAATCGTCTGCGGTCCGCATAAAGAGGTAATTGAGTACGTTGCGCAAAAAGTGCCGACCGTTCTCATGGATGTTGGTTCTTCTCCGCTTTTCCCCGAATTGATCCGTGTCAATAATGCCATGTCGGACGGGATCGGGCTGTTGCTTTATCAGGCTTATGAACTCGGGCACAGAAATGCGGCTGTTGTCGGGGCCCCGGATTACAAGGACAATTTTTCCAGAAACCATTGCAGTGTCATCTGCCGGGTGATTGAAGAATCCCCTGTCCTTTTGTCTCCCGGGCATTGTTATCGTCCGGTCGGTTTGAACCCGGAGAATCATGATCAAAAGATGAAAGAAGTTGTTCGGGCAATGATTCCGGAAATCAAAGAAGGAAAATTTTCCTTGATCGTTTGCGAAGATGCAAGTTATTCTTTTTCTGTTTATGATGAGCTTGTTTCTGCCGGGATCAGAATCCCGGAACAGGTATCTGTCATATCGCTGAACACTCAGATTCAGCCCGATCATAAAAGAGAAGTCACCTCTGTTCTTATCAACTGGAAAGCTCTGATGGAAACAGCGATCGAGGTTCTTCAGAATTTGATTGCAGGAAAACAAATCGTCTGCCGTGAATATTTGATACAGCCCGTGATCTTTGCCGGAAAAACGTTGGCAAAGAAACCTGAACTTTGAAAAAATTTCAACCCGAGAAAAGCCTCCCGTAAATGGATACACTACTGAAAACAGTCTCTCTCATCAACAGTTATCTTTCTGACTATGTTCTGACAATTCTGCTTGTCGGGATCGGTATATTCTTCACGATAAAAACCCGTTTTATCCAGATTCGCTGTTTGGGTGAAGGCTGGCGCAGAGCGTTCGGAAAAATCTCTCTGCATGGAAAAAATAATCATAACGGCTTGAGTTCCTATCAGGCACTTGCGACAGCGATTGCTGCTCAAGTCGGAACCGGTAATATAGTCGGAGCCTCAGGCGCGATCCTGATCGGCGGCCCCGGCGCGATTTTCTGGATGTGGATCATCGCCTTTTTCGGGATGGCAACGATCTATGCGGAAGCGGTTCTGGCGCAGGAGACCAGGATTAAGGAAAAAGACGGAACCATTCATGGCGGACCGGTTTATTATATCAAACGTGCTTTTCCCAATGGATTCGGGACGTTCCTTTCCGGAATGTTTGCTGTTGCCATCATTATATCTCTCGGTTTCATGGGGTGCATGGTTCAGGCAAACTCCATTGGAGAGACCTGTGAGAATGCGTTTAATATTCCGGCATGGGGAATTGGGATCGCGATCACCATTTTTGCGGCATTTATTTTCATCGGCGGAGTTTCCAGACTGGCCAGTGTTACAGAAAAAATCGTTCCTTTTATGGCTCTGCTTTATTTGATTGGCGGAGTGGTTATTCTGATTATGAGAATCGAACACATTCCGGCAACCTTTGCCTGTATTTTCAAATATGCTTTCGTACCAGATGCTCTGATCGGCGGCGGGATCGGTTACGCACTGAAATCTGCCATCAGCCAGGGTGTAAAGCGCGGTTTGTTTTCCAATGAAGCCGGGATGGGCTCAACCCCTCATGCTCACGCTATCGCCGATGTGGAGAAGCCTCATGATCAGGGAACTGTTGCCATCATCGGAGTGTTCATAGACACCAGTATTGTTTTAACAATGACAGCTCTGATCGTCATTTCAACGATTTATACAGGGAATGGACCGCTTGCCAATGTAACAGGAGACTCCTACCAGGCTCTTCTCGCCAGCACCGGGTTGACAAAAACAAATCTGATGCAGCACGCAGTCGCATCTGTCAGCTCCGAGGCAATTGGAAATATCTTTGTCGCAGTCTGTCTGTTCTTTTTTGCATATTCCACGATCCTCAGCTGGAACTTTTTCGGAAAAATCAACTTCCATTACCTGTTCGGTAAAAAAGCAACGATCATCTATTCCATTCTGTCGCTGAGTTTTATTATGATCGGAACGCTGGTAAAAAATGATCTGGTATGGGAACTTCAGGATATGTTCAATCAGCTTATGGTGCTCCCTAACGTGATTGCGCTGTTTGCATTGGCATCTGTTGTGAAGAAGAATGCCGACAACCGCTAAAGAGAAGCTGTTACTGCACCGGCACAGATACAGATCAGACCGCAGAAAGCTGCAGTCTCACGTTTTTCCCGGAGATAAAACCAGCTGTACAGCGTAAACCCGACCAAAGAGGCACTTGTCGCAAGCGGTGATCCCAATCCAACAGCTTTCGCCTGCGCCAGAAAATCCACCGCTTTGAAAAAGATTGCCATAGAACAGACATTCAGCACTGCGGCAATCACCCCGATCAGAAGCAGCATCCGGTTGAAGGATAGCTTGCCTGTCCGGCTGCGGAACCCCGTCACGGAAACCACAAGCACAGAACTGCCGCAATACAGGAGAAAGGTTCTGTATGCCCCGGCTCCGGCGGGAAGATCCATCAGTGACGGCAATGCTAAAAGAGAGTGGGCAATCCCGAAACAGGCAAAAGAAAAAAGAGTCGGAACCAGCCATTTCCTTATGGGAGCTTCCGTAGATTTATTCCTGTCCCGGAATTTTGGCAAGGCTGCAAGAACCATACCGGAAAGGATCAGAAGAACTCCTCCGACCTTCTGCCAGGTAGGCGTATCGCCCAGAAAAACCATGCCGACGATAAAGGGAATCGCCGGTGCGGATTGCGCAATCAGAAATATGATCCCGTGGTGACCGTTCTGAAGTGCTTTCTGAAGCAGCAGCGCGCCGGACGTGTTGATCGCTCCGGCAACAGTTATAACCGCGATAAAAAGAATCAACTCTTTTTTCATCAATCCGGCAGGAGATCCGGCAAGGATTCCGGTAAATAATGCAGAAAAAATGACATTTGTCAGCAGATAAGAGTATAGATCATATTTTTTGCGGGCGCAAGTACTGTTGACGATACCGCTCATGTTCCAGAACAGCCCAGCAGAAAGAGAGAGAAGAATCCCTGTCAGAAGCATAAGACCTCGATTTTATTTTTCATGTTTTTTTCCTTTTTTTCACATACTATACAGGAGGATAATAAAAAATCAATACCTTAATTTTTTTTATCAAAAAATATATTTTAAGCAGTTGAAACAATAAATACAGTTTTCTTTCTTTTTTTTTTTGATTGACAGGTTTCTTAAACTTGAATTTTCCAGGGCAATGTATTAAATTACAAACAAAACATCAAAATTCAACGGGGTGAATTATGGATTTGAATCTTGCTGCAGCGGCTGTCCGCAATACGATCGAAACTTATTCTCAGGAAATTTCAGCTGTCGGTGAACACGTTTGGAAAAATCCGGAACCGGGATATCGTGAAGTAAATACTTCCGCATATCTTGCCCGGAAAATGGAAGATCTCGGATTAAAGGTGAAAAACGGGCTGGCTGTGACCGGATTCCGTGCCGATATTGACACCGGACGCCCCGGACCGGTTCTTGCGATTCTCGGCGAACTGGACTCTCTGATCCTGCCGAACCATCCGGATTGTGATAAGCAGACCGGTGCTGTTCATGCTTGCGGACACAATGCAAGCTGCGCCAGCCTTTACGGTACAGCTGTTGCTCTGCTCAAATCCGGCGTTCTTGATTCCATGTGCGGAAAAATAGCATTGATCGCGACTCCTGCTGAAGAAGGTATCGAAATGGATTACCGGAAATCCCTGATAGAGCAGGGGAAAATCGGTTCCATTGCCGGAAAATCCCAGCTGATCCGGGAAGGCGTTTTCGATGATGTCGACCTCTCATACATGCACCATCTCAGTTCAAGATACGGCTATAATGACCATAATGGATGCGTCAACAAGAAAATCATCTTCCGCGGAAAAAGCTGCCATGCCGCCCGTCCGCAAGATGGTGCAAATGCGCTGAATGCTTCTACTCTCGCGCTGAATGCGATCGCCATGCTCCGGGAATCTTACAGCAATGATCCTTATATCCGTATCCACGGAATTATCACAAACGGCGGCGATACCGTAAATATCATTCCTGATGAAGTGACTATGGATTACATGCTCCGCGCACCTTCTCTGGAAAGTATTCTGAATCTGAATGACCGCTTTGATCATGCTGTGATGTATGCCGCAAAAGCTGCGGAATGTGAAGCCATCGTTGAAACCTTGAACGGTTATATGCCGCTGCTGGATAATGAAGATCTCGGCAAGTTGATTGGCAGCACAGCGGAAGAACTCTTCCCGGGGATCAAGTATGATTATAACTCCACTTTCTTCGCCAGTTGTACTGATATGGGCGATATCGCGACTGTTCTGCCGGCTGTTCACGGTTATACCCCGGGCTGCGGTGGGACCGGGCATGGAGCGAATTACTGTATCGCAAATCCTCAGGCAGCTTATGTCGACAGTTCTCTGCTCAGCGCAACTGTCGCCCTCAAACTGCTTCATGGCGATGCTGCTCCTGCAAAGAAGATTGCGGAAAAGAAAAAAGATCTTCTGCCGATTCCGGAATATATCAAGATCATTGATAAAATCAATATGACCCGCTCTTCCAACGATCTTTGAGGTGAGAATGAAACAGATCCTTTCTCTTTTGATATTGATCCTTGCGTTTGCCGGATTTTGCGGTGAAAAACCGTTTATCCGGCTGGTTATTGCAAGTGAAAATGTTACGGAAAATATGAAAGGAGAATGGATTCTGGAAAATCCAGAACGGAAAATTTTTCTGAAAAAAAATGCAGACACACTTATCTTTACAGACTTTCAGGTCATTGAATTATCCAAGGACTCTTACGGGAACGATTTGGCTACATTTTTTCTATATCCGGATGATGCAGAGAAGTTTGTTGAATTTACAAAGAAAAATGCCGGACGCAAGGTCGCATGTTTTATCGGAAAAAAATTCTTTTGCGCTCCGGTCATTCTTCAGGAAATCCAAGGCGGGATTTTTCAGATTGTCGGAACGTTTGATGACAATGATAAGAAGCTGCTTGCCAGAATGAATAACGGAAAAATACGAAAGAAAGTCCAACTGCCGATTAATGATTGAAAGGGTGTTTTATGAAAATCGCGGTCATTGGGGATCTGCATCTGACAGATAACCCGAAATCTGTCAAATTGAGAGCTCTTGATTGGGCTTTGACTGAAGCAGAACGGCAAAACGCTGATTGTATCATTGGAATCGGTGATTTGACTGCAACCGGAACCCGGAAACAGACAGAAATTCTGTTTGAACGAATAAGAAAGTGCCGTATTCCATTTTTTGCCACTCCCGGCAATGCAGAACTTCGCAGCGGCGAAAATGGAGAAGCCGCTCAAACAATTTCTGTGACGGATTTTCCTGTTGTGCTGGCAGATTCTTCCAGCGATTGTCCTTCCGATGATGCTTTGGATGAACTCAAAAGTTTGCCGGATAATGCCGGTTTCCTTTTGGGATCGCATTGTCCGCCCCAATATTGGAAGCACGGAAAAGAAGTGTTTGAAGAAGCCTGCAAACGAAACGCTGTAACAGGAGTCATTGCCGGACATGTTCACGATGACCGGGAAAACTGCATGCGCGGGCTGGATCCCGATAAAGCATCCGGCGGACCTCCGATGTTTTCGATTTTTGAACAAACTGCTGATGGTTTCTGGCAGCGGCATGATTTGGTAATGCCTGGAGTTGATCCGGCAGATTGGTCGGAAGACGGGCGAAAATCTTTCTTGAATATTCTGGGCGTTGCATGTTTACGGGAACCTCTGGAAACGCTGAAAGCTGCAGCAGAAATGAGAATCCCTGTTGTGGAACTGCGTTTCGGATATCCTCTTGAAGTTACAGATGAATTAATGGAATCAATCACCTGCTGGAGACATTCCGGCGGCAGAATTTTATCCGTTCACCTGCCGGAAATCCACCCCGGAAATGAAGCGTCTCTGGAGATGTTCCGCAAGTCGGTCATCTTTGCTTTAACGGTGAATTGCGATAGAGTTACAGTTCACGTTCCCCGGTTGATTTCGATAGAATACGATATTAAACGGTATCAAATAATAAATGAATACCGCTCGCTGTTAATGCCGTTGATAGCGAAAAATATCACCGTCGGAATCGAGAATCTTCATACATCAAAGGGGAAAACAGCAGACGATCAGAGAAATTTCGGCTGTACGATCGAAGAGTGCAGGGATTTTATTTCAGCTCTGCGGGAAAGCTGTGAAAGTGACTTGATCGGATTCCATCTTGATATCGGTCATGCCAGAAATAATGCACCCATCTCAGCGGTGCAGAACGTCAGTGATTATTATAATGCTGAGGGGCTTCCGATCAATGGATTTCATTTTCATCAGGTGGCTGTCCGCGAAGACGGATCATTTCAGAACCATGCTCCGATTGTTGGGCTGTATGATAAACTGATCTCTTTGAGCGGATATTTTATTGCGCGCCGGGCAGGGGAACTTCCGGCAGAAGCTCCCGTTATTTTAGAAATCAATACACCCGGCGGCGGAATCGAGTCTTATAAACGAATCAAAGCATTATTCGATATTGGCTGAAATATCTTTGATCCAGAATTCACCGTGCCCGAGGGATGAAAAACTCATGGTGGCTGACTTGACATCCGGAGTCATACAGGGATGGATAACGGTGATCGTCTGCCATTCGTCTGTAAGTTTTACTTCCTTGTCGTGGTAATAATCCCAGTTGAGCGTGGCACGTTTCCACCAGAGACCGGGCTTGATTGCGCCTTTTCCTTTTGCCTTGAAGGTCACTTTTACAAAGTGGTGTTTGGGGTCGATCGGGAAAGGTTTCAAATTCATATACGGGTAAATATAATTTCCGGGAGCTCTGACGATGTGCAGAACCTTTTCACCGTTCAAGGTGACAATTTCAGCTTTGATATTGGACCATCTTTTTGCGTTTGGACCATTGCCTTTATGGATTTTTTTGAAATCGCCCAACGGAAGTTTTTTCAGATCATAATCGGCTGCGAGATTGATTTTTCTGATGTCCGGAGCTGCTTTTTTCATCGTGCCGACCCGGGTGATAGAAAGATCTTCTATGAGCAGCTCTCTTGCATTTCCTTTTTCACCGATGCCAACGTGCATAACAGAAAGCGATGGGATCAATTGTTCACAGGAGCTCGTTACTGCAAATTCTTTGGCATATGTTGTTGTTCCGTTGACGTTCAAATAAGATTTTGCTTTCAGCAGGACATGATTTTTCGTAATTTTTCCGTTGCTGAGCTCAGAGCCGCCGATGATCAAATGGGTTCCTTCCTGACCGACAAAGCTCATTTGCAATTTGTAAATTCCTGCCGGATCAAGTTGCACTCCCTGGAAAACTGTGTAAAAAACGAGGGCTCTATCGGGATTTACAACCAGCCAGGCTGAGCCGTATGGTTTTATGACTTTTGAGAACGGGAGAAAAAATTCATCGAAGAGATCGCTTTGTTTTTCCATTCCCGGCATGGCAAGGAGTTCTATTTTTTCAGGCGTTCTGCATCCGCAGAGCAGAAGAGTACCGAGTACGGCGGGATAAAAAATTTTCTTGAGAGAGATTTTCATTTCAGTACCTTTTATTGGGTTGTTTTTTAATATACTGCTTTTTCTTTTAAAATTCAAGACTGAACGGAAAAGTACCGATCAGTTTCGCCCTGTTTTGAATGGATTTTTCCTCTCTTTTTTACGATCTGCGTTTGAAAAGCATGAAAAAATAATGTATATTAGGGTAAAATTCAAAACTGGAGTAGTTACAATGAAAAAATTCAATGGAGCCTTCGTCAACGTCGGCAGTGCAGTAGATCGCGTATATGGAGAACGGAATATTGCCAGACTTCATGAACTTTGCAATATGAAAGACTGTGTTTTTACCGCAGCAGATGTGGAAAACGGAAAACTGGAAGATGTTGAGGTGATTTTTTCCACTTGGGGAATGCCTTGTTTTACTGAAGCCCAGATGGCAAAACTGCCGAATCTGAAGGCAGTTTTCTATGCTGCCGGCGCAACTGACAGTTTCTGCAGACCCTTGTTTGAACACAAAGTCCGCCTGTTCAGTGCATGGCGCGCGAATGCGATCCCCGTTGCTGAATTTGCTTTGGCTCAGATTATTCTCGGTCTGAAAAATTATTTCAATATTTCATCAAGTCTGAAGACCAATGAACAGTTTGGAAAAGGTCAGGGGCAGGTGACTTACGGGATGTATGGCGCGCGAGTTGCTCTTCTCGGGGCAGGGGAAATCTCCACTCATCTGCAGAAACTTCTCAAGAATTTCAATGTGGAAGTGATCGTCGTTCCTTCACATCCTGATCGCAGAACCATCTCTCTGGAAGAAGCTTTTGCAACATCTCAGGTTATCAGCAACCATTTCCCGGATCGCGATGACAATGTGGGCGTTTTCAATAAGAAAATGTTTGCATCCATGAATCCCGGAGCTGTTTTTATCAATACCGGACGCGGCAGACAGGTCAATGAAGATGATCTGATCTCTGTTCTGGAAGAACGTCCTGACTTGACTGCTTGCCTTGACGTCACCTATCCTGAACCGCCCCTTGACGGTTCCAAGCTTTATACGCTGCCGAATGTTCATCTTTCACCGCACATCGCAGGTTCTCTGCAGGATGAACTTTACCGGATGGCAGACTTTATGATTGAAGAGTTTGAGCGTTTTGCCAAAGGTGAAGAAGCTGTTCATGAAGTAAAACCGAGCATGCTCCTCACCTAAAAATAAAAAGCGCTGTTCCCCATACA